>DASZVD010000218.1:0-20451 GCA_035547375.1 Steroidobacteraceae bacterium | reverse complement strand
GGTATCACGCGGACCGCGTCGGGGAACTCGCGGTTGAAGAATGCGGCGACGGTGTGTGGGTCCTTTAGGGTTGCGAAGCTGTTGGAGCCCGTGCGGTCGAGAAAGAGGGTGGCCGTGAAGCTTCCGTCGGTGTTGGGGAGTGCGATGAGCATGAAGCCGCCGCGGGGCCAAACGTGCAGAGACTTCCCGTCGAGAACGTGGCGTCCGTCCTGGGCGGGGATGGTCAGCTCTTTGTAGTCATGGTCCAGCCAATCCTCGCGCACGGCCGCATGTTTGTCCGCCACCAGGCTGACGCGAACTGCGGAGCCGGCGCCGTCCGTGGCGATCGTCGGGGTAAGCGGGACTTCGTATTCAGTGCCGTCCTCGCGGCTTGCGAAGCGAAGGACGTTGCGTTCGGGGTTGACGCCGAGGCAGGTCTGCTCGAAGCGCAGCTCGACGTTCTTGTGGCGAGCGGCCTCTTCGATGAGGGTGCGATTCAGTGCGCTCCGTCCGACGGAGTAGATGACTTCGTGCTCGCGCTGGCCGTAAACGTGCAGCGAAGTGGCTCCCGACTTGTCATGGATCATCCGGCCCCGCATTGGAATGAGCAGCGGGTTGATCCGGTCCATGACGCCGGCGTGCTCGAGGGCTCGGATGCCGCGTGCTGCAAGGGCCAAGTTGATCGAGCGCCCGCTTTCTGCGTCCGCGTGGCGAGGGTCGGGGCGGCGCTCAAACAGGGTAACTCGATAGCCGCGCTTGGCTAGCAGGACGGCGAGAAGAGCACCGGCGAGGCCGGCGCCGATGATATTGACGGACTTCAATTGATCTCTCGTAGCGTGTCAGCGAGGCGTTCGCTGAAGCTGAAGACTTCTTCAAAGGTGTTGTATAGCGGGACGGGTGCGACGCGAATGACGTCAGGGTCACGCCAGTCACAGACGACGCTGCGTTCGCCGAGGCGCTCGAATATGCGGCGCCCCCGGCCCGGCGAGCCGCTGATCCGGATGGATATCTGGCAGCCGCGGGCGCTGATTTCGCGTGGCGTGACGAAGCGGGCGTCGGGCCCGAGGCGGTCGATGAGGAATTCCAGAAAACCCGTCAGCTCGACGGACTTCGCCCGGAGTCGCTCAATGCGGGCCGCCTGGAAGATCGCCAGCGAGGCGAGCAGGGGCGCCGCGGCTAGAATGGGGGGGTTGCTGATCTGCCAGGCGGCAATGCCCTGCGCGGGCCTGAACTGCGGCTCCATGCGAAAGCGCGTCGCTTCTTCGTGACCCCACCATCCCATGAGGTGGGAGTGGCCGCTCAGATGACGCTCGTGCACGAAGCAACCACCAATGGCGCCCGGGCCGGCGTTCAAATACTTGTAACTGCACCACACCGCGAAGTCGGCCTCGTAGTCGTGCAGGGCGAGCGGCATGTTGCCGATGGAGTGGGCGAGGTCGAAGCCGACCACGCACCCGGCGGCATGTCCGGCACGCGCGATGCGCGGGAGGTCGAAGGCCTGGCCGCTGCGAAACTGCACGCCGGGCCAGAGCAGGAGCGCGATGTCGCTTCCGTTCTGGGCAAGGCAGTATTCGATCGCTTCTTCGGGGATGGAGTGGCTTCCCGGCGGGGGTGTCAGCTCGATCAGGTGTCTGGCCGGATCCAGTCCGTGCCACGCGAGCTGCGAGGTGACGGCGTGACGGTCGGAAGAGAAAGCTCCGGTCTCGATGAGGATCTTCGTGCGGCGGCCGTCCGGTCGAAAAAAGCTCGACAGCATGAAGTGCAGGTTCACCGTCAGCGAATTCATCGCGACGACTTCGGTTGGTTTTGCGCCAGCGAGGTGCACGAGGCCGGCGGTCAGGTTCTCGTGATAGGGAATCCACGGTCGGCGCGCATGCTCATGACCGAGTACGGCCAGACGCGCCCAGTCGTCGAGCTCTTCCGTGACGATGTCGCGTGCCTTCAGTGGCATCAGGCCGAGTGAGTGGCCGCAGAGAAAGAGCGCGGGTCTTCCGTGGCCGTCTTGCGGCAGTGCGAATTGCTGGCGGAAGGTGCGCAAAGGGTCGGCGGCATCGCGTTGGCGCGCGTGCTCGAGAGTGGCTTGATAGGTCATGTCAGTCGGTAAATCAACGGGCGGCTGGGGACAGCGTCGCCGCCCAAGGCCGGCACTTGCAGTTCAAGCAGATAAGGGCCGTCACTCAAGTGATCCGCGACGTAAGCGAGCTCGGTTACCGTCGCGTTGGCTCGTGTGGCTTGCGCCAGGGCCGTCGAGCCACGCGGTAGGCCGAAGAATATGCGGTGGGCGGTGAGGCGCCCTTCGTCGTGGGACCGGTCGATGGAGGGCAGGTCTACGACCAGGTGCTCGATGCCACGCTCGACCAGGAGTTGTGCCGCTTCTCGCGTGAGATACGGCGGTGTTCGGCCTGTGTAGTCCTGGTGTCGTTTGTCCGGGGTGTTGGGGAGCGTGCGAATAATCAAGGCGCGGGGCGGCGTAGCTAGGGGCTGCGAGGTCACGGCCTTGGTCCACGCCCTCTCCAGGGCTTCACGGGTGATGAGCTTATCGTCTCGCTGAGGGGCGGGATCGGTCGTCTCCTGCTTGGCGGTTTGTGCGTCTGTTGGCGCGATGCTCAGAAGGAGGGCGGACAAGAAACCCAGGGGCACTATGCGGTAGGCGTCGAGCGGGTCGCGAGTCAGGTGCCCGACGCACTCGGTGTGTGTGCCGTTGCAGTGTGGAATCAGAGTCAGGGTGTTGCAGTTGCAGCTCGCGCCGGTCTCCACCGCGCCGGAGAAGCCCGGCACGGCGAAAGGCCGAGAGCTCGCGGGCGGCGCACCGAAGTGGCGGGGTTGCCGTGCGTCGCGGAAATCGATGTCGATGGCCAGGCTGATCGGGCTCGCGAGGTCGATATTGAACTCGCGATCGCCGACGCGTAGCGATGCGTTCAAGAGCGCTCCATCACAGTGCCGCAGCGTGAGCATTTGCGCAGGTCAGGACTGGAGAAGAAGCGCTCGAACGCCGGCGCCAGCTGCGTCTCGATGTCGTGCAGCTCGAAGAACTCTTCATGGAGCAGGTTATCGCAGTTCTCACAGTACCACTGAAAGCCGTCGCGCTCGCCAGGACGGCGTTGCCGCTCGATGACGAGCCCGACGGTGTTCGGGAACCGCTGTGGCGAGTGCGGCACGTTCGCGGGCAGGAGGAGCAGCTCGCCGGCGCGGATCGGGACATCGACGGGCTTTCCGTCCTGAATGGTCTTCAGGACCATGTCGCCTTCGAGCTGGTAGAAGAATTCCTGTCCGGGGTCGATGTGATAGTCCTTGCGGGCGTTCGGGCCGCCCACGACCATGATGACGAAGTCGCCATCCCGGAAGACGCGCTTGTTGCCCACGGGGGGCTTCAGAAGGTGCCGGTTTTCGTCGATCCAGCGCTTGAAATTGAGAGCTTGCAACGGTTCCATACGGTGTGTCCTGGACGCTATTCGCGTATGGTACGCGCTGCCAATCGAAAGCGCCGTAGGGGGTGCTACGCATGCGGAGAGTGCTGATGCTCGAGAAGAGCGGGCGCAAAAGGGTGCACGGAGGGGTGCGCGGCAGAGCGCGCGGCATGGGTCACGGGGCAATGGTCCTGGTTCTGGCTGCGACGCTGGCGGGTTGCGGGCATCTTCCCAGCTGGCCCTGGCGCCATAAGCCGACACCCCCGCCGCCGGAAGTGCACGAGCTCGACGAGACGAGCGATGCGGGTACTGCCGTTTCGTTTCCGCAGTACTGGATGCGCAATACGCTCGTGGTCGATCTGCAGGGTGCGACGGGCTCTGGCGGCATTGTGCTGAAGCCGCGCGCGGGCACGACGTGGCCGGTGCGTGTGGCTTTCAAGGTGATGCCGGGATCGATTGGGGTGCTCGAGGTGAGAGCGGCCCAGCGAACGGTGCTGCCGGTGACCACTCAAGGCGCGAAGCCGGTTGTGCTGGAACTGTCGCCTGGGATTTACACGCCGAAGAGTCCGCAGATCGCGGTGTCTTGGGGGTACAACACGGCGCCGACGACGTAAGGCGCTAGTCGGAATCCGGCGATTGGTAACCCCCGCACTTCACGGCGATCGGGGGCTCTCGTGAGTCCAGGTCGAGGGCGGTCAGGGAGCCGCCCCAGACGCAGCCCGAGTCGAGCCCGACGACGCCGTGACGCATCACCAGGCCCAACGCCGACCAGTGTCCGAAAACGATCCGGGTGTTGGCGCTCAAGCGCGTTTCGATCTCGAACCACGGGCGCAGCGGTGAGCGGCCCTGCGGCGGTTTGCCTTTCATCTTCAGCTCGACTTCGCCGTCGGGAGTGCAGACGCGCAGGCGTGTCAGCACATTGATTGCGAAACGCAGTCGATCCATTCCCGTCAGCGAGTCGTCCCAGCGTCGGGGCTCGTCACCATACATGTTGTCGAACAACGTGCGCGGGTCGGTGCGCAGTGCCGTCTCCACTTCGCGCGCGAGGGCAAGAGCCTTATCCACAGTCCATTGCGGCACGAGGCCGGCGTGCACCATGAAGTCGCCCTGTTCCTCGTGGGCGAGCGGGCGCGTGATCAGCCATTCGAGCAGCGCCTCCCGGTCGGGTGCCGAGAGAATGTCATCGAGGGTGTCCAATTTCCGGTTCCGGTGCGCACCACAGGCGATGGCCAGGAGATGCAGGTCGTGATTTCCCAGCACGGTTACCGCGTTCGCGTCCAGGGCGCGTACGAAGCGGAGGACTTCGAGTGACTGCGGTCCCCGGTTGACGAGGTCCCCTACGAACCAGATCTGGTCACGATCGGACGAGAACTTCAGCTGCGCTAACAGAGCACGCAGCTCGGTATAGCAACCTTGTACGTCGCCGATTGCATATCGGCTCACTGCAGAATGCCCGGCATGGCCAGCCGGAAGGGCCGGATGGGTGCATTGAAGCGTTGCCCATCGTCGTCAATCATCTCGTACGTGCCCTGCATAGCGCCCACGGGCGTTTCGAGGATGGCGCCGCTCGAATAGCGGAAGCCCTGACCGGGCTTCAGGTGGGGTTGTTCGCCCACGACGCCGTCGCCCCGCGCCTCCTGCACCTTTCCGTTCGCGTCCGTGATGATCCAGTGCCGCGTCAGCAGCCGCGCCGCGACCTCGCCTTCGTTACGGATCGTAATCGTGTACGAGAAGACGTACCGTCGCTCGTTCGGGTCGGATTGCTCGTCGACGTAGCTCGTCTCCACGTCGACGCGGATCTTGTTTAGGAGAGAAGACATCGTTTGATTCTACGGAGCAGACGCCAATCGCGACAAGTTGTAAGCCGCGTCAGGCGCGGCCGACGCGCACGGCGAGGACGTCACAGGGCGCGGCATGTAGAACCGTATCCTCCGTGAAGTTCACCAGAATGGACAGTCCATGGCGCTCGCGGCTCCCGAGCACGATCAGGTCTGCGTGCCCCTCGCGCGCCACGCGCACAATCTCGGATTTAACGTTACCGGCTTCGACGCGGGCGGCCGCAGCCGGCAGGCCCAGGTCCGCGGCCAGCGCGGCGAGCCGCTGCCGGGCGCGATCGAGCAACTCGTCTTCGATCTGCACGGAGGGCATCAGGGCCTCACCCATCGGCTCCACCGGCATGAACTCCACGACGTGGAGCAGCTCGACCTCGGCGCCGAAAGTCGCAGCCAGAGCCTGCGCGCGGCGTCCGATGGTCACGCTGTCTTCTGTCAGGTCGACCACCACCAGGATGCGACGATACACCGCCATACTGTGATCCCCGTTGTTCAGCTTTTCCTAAAGCCTACGCGTTGGGAACGGGCGTGTCACCGTCGAGCGTTCGGGCGAGGTCGTTGAAAGCCTGCGGTGCCAGAGTTTCGGGGCGTACGCCGGGATCGAGGCCGCAGCTTTCAATCTGCTGCAGGCTGACGAGCGCACGCAGCGCATTGCGCAGGGTCTTGCGCCGGTGGGAAAAGGCCGCGGCTACGATGGCCGGGAAGTGGGGGCTGACGGCGAAGGCGGGCTCCGGCCTGACCGTGAGGCGCGCGACCGCCGACCACACTCTCGGGGGGGGCGTAAAGGCCCCCGGTCCGACGTCGAACAACCGCTCGACCGTCACCCACGGAGCCAGCATGACGGTGAGGCGCCCATAGTCATCCTCGTTCGGCTGCGCCGCCATGCGCTCGATAACTTCCTTCTGCAGCATGATGTGCAGGTCTTCGATGGCATCCCTATGCTTCAGCAAGTGAAACAGCAGCGGTGTCGAGATGTTGTAGGGCAGGTTGCCGATGACCCGGAGTTTTCCCCCGCGCTCGCGGGAGAGTCGGGTGAAGTCGAATTCGAGCGCATCCACTTCGTGCAGAGTGAACCCCGGATAGCCGACGATTTCCGCCCGCAGGAGTGCGACGAGATCGCGATCGATCTCGATGGCGTCGAGTGTACCGTTGCCGGCGTCTAGTAGCAGACGCGTCAGTGCTCCGCGTCCCGGTCCGATCTCTACCAGGCGGTCGTTGGCGTGCGGGCCGAGCTCGGCGACGATCTGTTCGAGTACGTTCGGGTCGTGGAGGAAGTGCTGGCCGAATCGCTTGCGCCGTGGCGGGCGCGGCTCCCGGGACGGTACCTGCTCGCGGCGCGACACCGAGGTCTCTTTTCGAGGTGCTTTTTTCGCAGGCCCTTGCACGCGCTTCCAGCCGCCAACGTTGCTAAGTACGCGCCGATAGCTCGATGGCCAGTGCGACGGCGGAGCCGAGGCTGCTCGCGTCCGCACGGCCGGTACCGGCGAGATCGAGCGCCGTGCCGTGATCGACCGATGTGCGCAAGATCGGTAGTCCGAGAGTGATGTTGACGGCTGTATCGAAGCCCGCGTGTTTGATCACCGGCAGACCTTGGTCGTGGTACATGGCCACGACCGCGTCGAATTCGGCGAGGATGCGGGGTACGAAGGCCGTGTCGGCGGGGAGTGGGCCGCTGACGCGCATTCCTTGCTCGCTGAGATGCTTGATCGCCGGGCCGATCACGCGAATTTCCTCGTCGCCGAGGTGGCCGCCCTCACCGGCGTGAGGGTTCAGGCCGCAGACGGCAATACGGGGCTGCGCGATTCCCCACCACCTCATCAAGTCGTGGTGGACGATGGTAATCACTTTCGTCAATGACTCAATGGTGATCGCCGCGCTCACTTCTTTCAGGGGCAAATGCGTCGTCGCCAGGGCGACACGCATTGCGTTCGACGCCAACATCATGACCGGCAGCGGCGCGTGCGTCCGCTCCGCGAGGTATTCGGTGTGGCCGGTGAACGGAATTCCGAAGTCGTTGATGACGCCCTTATGGACGGGGGCAGTCACCATCGCGGAGAACTCGCCGCCCACCGTGCCGTCGGTCGCGCGATCGAGGAGATCGAGCACGTAGCGCGCGTTCGCAGTGTTGAGTTTCCCCGCGACGCTCGGTACGCCCAGGGGGTGATGTTCGACGACGAGCGAGCCCGGTTCGTGCCGACGGGCGACGCCGTCGTAGGCGCGCAATTCGACGCGCCAACCGAGGCGTTGGGCGCGCTCCGCGAGCAGGTCGCGGTCAGCGAGGCAAACGAGCTCGCACGGGAGCTCACGTTTCGCAATCGCGAGACAAAGCTCCGGGCCGACACCGGCCGGCTCGCCGGACGTGAGGGCTATGCGAGGCAGTGGTGCACTCAGAGCTTGTATTCCACGTAGGCTTCGTCGCGCAGGCGACGCAGCCACAGCTCGGTCTCTTCGTCCGCCTTACTGGCGCGGATGGCCTCGATCGCCTGCCGCCGCTTCAGCTCGTCGGTGTTGTCATATTCGCGCCGGCCCAGCAGCTGTGCGATGTGCCAGCCGTACTGCGTGTGGAACGGCTCCGTGATCTGGCCGTCCTTGAGTCCGGCAATGGCAGCCTCGAATTCCGGGACGAAGGTGCCGGGGCCCGTCCAACCCAGGTCGCCGCCCTGCGAGGCTGACCCCGGATCCTCGGACGTCGTTTGCGCCAAGCCGGCGAAGTCCTCGCCCTTCAGGATGCGCTCGCGAAGCTCGGTCAGCTTCTGCTTTACGGTGGCATCGTCGGCGAGCTCGGTCGTTTTCAGGAGAATGTGCCGGATGTGCACCTGGTTCTCGACGCTCTTGTGGTTCGCGCCACGGACCTCGTTCAGCCGGATGATGTGGTAGCCGGTCGGTGTGCGCAGCGGCTCGCTCACTTCACCCGGCTTGAGCTTCGCAATGGTGTCCGCGAGGAAGGTGGGCAGCTCACCGCCCTTGCGCCAGCCGAGCGCGCCGCCCTCCAGGGCGGTCTGGCTCTTGGAGTAGGCCAAAGCCAGCTTCGCAAAGTCTTCGCCGCTCTTGGCGCGGGTATAAACGTCCTGCGCCTGCTTGGCGGCCTCATCGAGCTGTGCCGGCGTGGCTTCCTGCGGGACGGCGATGAGGATGTGGGAGACGTTGTACTCGTTGTCCGCAGCCGGTGTCTTGGCCTGCTTCTCCAGGTACTCGTCGATCTCGCGCGGCGTGATGGCGATGCGCTGCAGCACGTCGCGCTGGCGCAGGAGCCCCAGGGTCAGCTCTTTGCGCATGTCCTCACGGTAGGCGGCATAGTCGATCCCCTGCTGCTGCAGGGCTTCAGGCAGCTGCGACAGCGGGATACCGTTGCGTTGCGCAACCTCGGTGAGGGCGGAATTGAGGGTCTCGTCCGGGACCTTCAGGCCGGCTTTCGTGGCGCGCTGCGCCTGGATCTCCTGCAGCACCAGGCGCTCCAGCACCTGCTGGCGCAGGACGTTCTGCGGCGGAAGCTCCAGCTTCTGCTGGCGCAGGCGCTCGCTCACGATGGCCATCTGGTCTTCCAGCTCACTGTTCAGCACGACGCCGTCATTCACCACGGCCGCGACCCGGTCCAGCAGGGCACCTTTCGTGGCCAGCTCGCGCGTCTGTGCGCCGGCCTCCGCTTGGAACAGCAGCAGGACGGCGCCGCAGGCCACGGCGGCAATGACGGGAGACAGAATCCGGCGCATGGGCATGCTTATCCTAGGTCGGCGGGCCACTCAGGGGCCCTTGAATAGATTTTGCGAGCTTTCCGGCCGCGTGTAGCCACGAATCTCGTCGATCAGGAAGCTATCCGACGCTGATCCGACACTTGCGAGACCCGTGAGTTCCAATTGCAACCACGCCGCGGTGTCCTGGGGACCCGCTTCGGTGCTCAGCGGCGTCAGGGGGCGCCGGCTGACGTAGCGCCGCGCCCCGAAACGAACCCGCCAGCAGCACGAACCGTACTCGAACCCGGCAAAACTCTCTAGCGGCTGCTTGTCCTGCAGGGAGTAGACCTCCCGCGCGAAGGCGTTCCAGTGCCCGGCGATGGGCCAGGCGCCGGACACCTCCACCTGCTCGAAGCCGCAAATGCCGGCCTGCGAATACTGCGCGGCGGTGAGCGCATTGGTGGCCGTCCCGGTGGCGTCGATGATATTGCACTGGCTCGCCGGGTGGATGGTGCCGCGCTCGAAGCGGTAGGCCACGTTGATGACCTTGTCGGGCGCCGGCTTGTACTGGATGTTCACGTCGGTGCGCTCGATCTGTGATGACTGGGGGCTCCACTGCAGCCCGATGCTGGAGTTCCAGTCCTGAAAGGCGTTGACCGCGAGTTGCGCGACAAAGTCGGAGCGGGTACCGGAAGGGGGCACCTCGTACGGCAACACGACACGCGGTGTCTCGAAATAATAGATCTGGCCGATGGTCGCCGCGACGAACTGCCTGCCATCGTGCCCGTCGAGCAGGCGGCTCGTGAGGCCCATCGCAACCTGATTGGCGTCGCTGACACGGTCCGCGCCGACGTAACGGTTGTTGCGGAATAACTCGACGGGTACGAGATCCGGGAGCGCCGTGTCGAACACCGGCAGATCGTTCTGGTCTCGATACGGGGCGTACAGATACAACATCCGCGGCTCGAGGGTGAGCTTGCGTTTGCCGGCCGAGCCGAGGTCGCGCTCGAATTGCAAACCGGCATCGACGCTCGCGATCGGCAGGGTGCGCGACGGTGACTTGTCCTCTCCGGGCAGCGTGTTTTCCAACTCGTACTGCGTTGCACGGAAAGAGCCCGCCGGCCTGAAGAAGTAACCCGGACCGTCGAGGTTCAGTGATACCGCCGGCATGACATCCGCGCGCCAGCCGGTCACGCAGGGAGAGACCGTGACGCCGGGCTGGAGACAGTTGCTGATATGGCTGATGTCGCGATCGAAGTTGACGATCTCGGAGTCGAACCCGTATCGGATCAAGCTTCCGGGACCCCACCCGAAATCGGCGCTCGCCGTGATGGCCGGCGCGCGCGCATAGGGACGGTTGGCGACAACGAGCGTGTTGTCGATCGTCTGATACTGCTGAGCTTCCCCGTCCACGCGCCAATGATCGTCACGGTACGAGAAGGTCGCGCGCCGTTCGACGAATGCGGTGCTGGTGCCTTCCGGGCCCTGCGAGAAGTCCTGGAAATACTGCGAGTCGCTGACGTTTTCCGCGTCGATGCTGAGACGGAAATCGTCCGTCAGCTGCGTGGTATTGCGCAGCCTGACGTCGCTGCGGCTGCCGTCGAACACGGCGTCGTGCGGCAGATAGTGCCAGATCAACTCGCCCTTCGATCCCGGCTCCAGGTAGCGGAAATCACCGCCGAGGTCGATACCGCGCCGGCTGTAGATGAACGGCTCGCCCGTGAAGTCCATGTTCGGCGCGATGTTCCAGTAGTACGGGACGGCGAGCTCCAGACCGCCGCGCGACGAGCTGCCGATCGTCGGGAAGAGGAAGCCGCTCTTGCGCTCGTCACCTAACGGAAACGACACGTAGGGCAGGTAAAGGATCGGCACACCCTTGAATTCGATTTTGGCGTCGCGCGCTTCTCCGATTTTCGCGCGGGTATCAAGCTTGATGTCTTTCGCGGTCAGCGACCACGACTCGTCGTCCGCGGGGCACGTCGTGAAGGTTACCGACTGCAGGTTGAGGATGCCCTCCGGCGTGAGGTTCATCGTCTCGGCGGCACCACGCGCGGGCCTTTGAAGCAGCTCGAACTTCGCCGATCGGAAGTCCGCGCCTTCCGTCGCCGAGTAATCGCCGCCATCGCCGAGAATGTGCACGATGGGGTCGGTGTAATCGACGCCCCCTTCACCCTTGACGTTCTTCTTCTGGATGATCTGGATCTTGTCGGCCTTGATCAGGCGCTCGCCCTGGCGTACGACGACATTACCGGTGAAGGTCGCCGTGTCGGTGGCCTGGTCGTAGTCGACCTGGTCTCCCTGCGCTTCGATCGCCCCGCCCGTGGCTACGCCCTTTTCGCCTTTCGGGCGCGCGGGCGACGTCTGTGCGACCCGCGGCAGCAAGGCGGGCACAACCGGTGCGGAGCAGCTCTGCTCAGCAGCTTCTGCCACAGGGGTGAGGGCGCCAAACGAGAGTAAGGCGAGCCAGATGGGGTTCGGACGCTGCATGAGGGGCGGCATTATAATGGCCCGCCCTCGCGCCGAGGGCGCTAAAACAGCGATGCTGCATGCCCGAGACCGACGCGCGACTCGCGCTCATTCACGAATGGTTGTCGCGCGATCTGGGACTGCGGCCCGAACGCGTCGAGCCGGCTTCCGCCGACGCGAGCTTTCGGCGCTACTTTCGCGCGTTTCACGGTGGTGCGACTTCCATCGTGATGGATGCGCCCCCCGATAAAGAAGACGTTCGCCCCTATTTGAAGGTGACGCGGCTACTGGAGGGGCTCGGGGCGCACGTCCCTCATGTACGCGAGGCGGACGTCGAGCGGGGTCTTCTGCTCCTCGAAGACCTCGGCGGGACGCACTATCTCTCGCGGTTCAATTCCGGCGAGGACCCGGATCGGCTCTACGGAGATGCGTTACGCATCCTCGCGGCCATCCAGGTTCGTGGACAGGACGCCGCGGCGGAGCTTCCTCCTTATGACCGTGAGCCGCTGGCTCGTGAAGTCGCCCTCATGCCGGAGTGGTTCCTTGGACGGCATCTGGCACTGAATCTCTCGGCCGCGGAAACGAAGGTCATTGCGAACGCGTTCGAGTTCCTCATCGTCGAGGCGCTCGCGCAGCCCACGGTGTTTGTTCACCGGGACTATCACTCGCGCAATTTGATGGTGGTGTCGGATCGCAATCCCGGCATCCTGGACTTTCAGGACGCGCTGCGCGGGCCCGTCGGGTACGACCTGGTCTCACTGCTCAAGGATTGTTACATATCGTGGCCGCGCGAGCGGGTCGTCCGGTGGGTCAGTGATTTCCGCGAAATGTTGCGCTCGCTCGGTGGCGCGGGGGATCGTTTGAGTGGTCGGGATGACGCGCAATTTCTGCGGTGGTTCGATCTCATCGGCGTGCAGCGGCACATCAAGGTACTCGGGATCTTTGCGCGCTTGTGGTACCGCGACGGGAAGCCCGGCTATCTGAACGACCTTCCGCTCACGCTCGAATATGTGCGTGACACCTGTACCCGGTATTCCGAGTTGGCGGATCTTGGGCAATTCCTGGAGACGCGTGTCGTTCCGGAATTGCCGCGCGCCAATGCGCGTGTCGCGGCGGGTCGTTCTTCATGAGAGCGATGGTGCTCGCAGCCGGGCGCGGAGAGCGGATGCGCCCTATTACGGACACGTTGCCCAAGCCTCTGGTCCCTGTGGCGGGGAAGCCTCTCATTGGATACCACCTCGAGCGTCTCGCACGCGCCGGGGTTACCGATGTCGTCGTCAATCTTTCGTGGCTTGGCGTCCGAATTCGCGAGACGTTGGGCGACGGGCGGGAATACGGGCTGGCGATCACCTATAGCGAAGAGGGGCCCGAGCCGCTCGAGACCGGCGGCGGCATTTTCAAGGCGCTGCCTCTGTTAGGTCCGGGGCCGTTTCTGGTCGTCAACGGTGATACGTGGAGTGATATCGACTACGGGCACCTTGCGTTGGGGACGGACGCCGACGCGCACATCGTTTTGGTGCCTAACCCGCCTCACGTACCTCGAGGGGATTTTGGGCTGGAAGGCGATCGGGTGGTGGACCGGGAGGTGGATCGGTTCACATACTCCGGGGTGGGGGTCTATCGGCCGGAGTTCTTCGCGGGGTGCTCGCCAGGGAAGTTCCCGATGCGGCCGCTCCTGATGCGGGCCATCGCGGCCGAGCGTTTGCGGGGCGAGGTGCATCGAGGGGAATGGATCGACGTGGGGACGCCGGAGCGGCTGATTACGCTGGATAAAGAGGTGAGGGCGCGGAAAGGGTAGAATCCGCCTCTATGTCGAACCTCAAAGGCATCCCCGTCGTCGCGGACGGGGCACGAACGCGTAGCGGTGAAAAATACGTTACGCCACAAGGCTTTACGGCCATTCGTGACGGCATCAAGGCGCAGGGAGGCACGCTCGTCAAAGCGCTTTCCCCAGGCAAGCCCGCCTGGCTGAAGGCCAAAGCTCCCTCGGGCGCAGGCTTTCAGGGCGTGAAGGCCATCGTGAAGGAGCATCGGCTCGCCACCGTGTGCGAAGAGGCTAAGTGCCCGAATATCGGCGAATGCTGGAATGCGGGCACGGCGACCATCATGCTGATGGGAGCGGTGTGTACGCGCGCCTGCCGCTTCTGCGCTGTCGATACCGGTAATCCGCACGGCTGGCTGGATGCCGACGAGCCCGCGAACGCTGCTCATACCGTTGAGCTGATGAAGCTGAAGTACGTCGTGCTCACCTCTGTGAACCGCGATGATCTTCCGGACGGCGGTGCTGCGCATTACGCGGCGTGCATTCGTGCGATCAAAGAGCGCAATCCGCAGACTGCGGTCGAAGCTTTGACACCTGACTTTCAGGGTGTGCTCGGGGACGTTGAAGTCGTTGTCGACTCCGGGCTAGAAGTGTTTGCCCAGAATATCGAGACGGTAAGGCGGCTCACTCATCCGGTGCGCGATCCTCGCGCGGGATATGAGCAGACACTGCGTGTCCTCGAGCATGCGAAGCGTCACAAGCCGAGTGTTCTGACCAAGAGTAGTTTGATGTTGGGACTCGGCGAGACGGAGCAGGAGGTCGAGGAGACGCTCGACGATTTGCGTGCCGTGGGCGTGGATATCGTGACGCTTGGGCAGTATTTACGGCCGACGCTCAACCACCTTCCTATCGAGCGCTTCGTGACACCGGAAGAGTTCGATCGTTTCCGCGAACGCGCGTTGGCGCGGGGATTCCTCGAGTGTGTGTCCGGGCCGTTGGTTCGTTCGAGTTACCGGGCGGAGCAGGCACTCAATCGGAATAACGCGGGATTGGATAATCGCAGCCTGACGAAGTGAGCGCGGTCGCCAACGCGGAATCGGCAGACACAGCACCCCGGCCGGTGATCCGGCGGCTGGGGTTGGTCGAGTACGAGCCTACGTGGCGGGCGATGCAACGCTTTACCGACGAACGGGATGCGGGCACCGCCGACGAGATCTGGTTTCTCGAGCATCCGCCGGTGTTCACTCTCGGGATGAACGCGAGCCCGGCCCACGTGCTGGCACCGGGCGATATTCCTGTGGTGCAGATCGATCGGGGCGGGCAGGTGACGTATCACGGGCCCGGGCAGCTGGTGGTCTATCCCCTCGTCGACCTGCGCCGGGCAGGTCTTGGGGTGCGGGATCTCGTGACGGCGCTCGAGCGGAGTGTCATCGGTCTTGCCGCGGACTATGGTCTCGTGGCCGAGGCCCGGCGCGATGCGCCTGGGGTGTATGTCGAGGGGCGCAAGCTTGCAAGCCTGGGGATCCGGGTCCGGCGCGGCTCCAGCTATCACGGGCTCGCGCTCAATGTCGACCTCGATCTCGAGCCCTTCAGCCGTATCAATCCCTGCGGTTATCAGGGGCTGGAAATGACTCGCCTGGCCGACCTCGGTATTTCCGGCGGGGTCGCGGCGGCGGCCGAGGCGCTCCAACCGCACCTGTTGCGTGAACTGGGCTTCGGCATATCGTCATAACCTTTCATTCAGCTTGCTGTGTGCGCCGGCCGCTACAATCGAGGCCGGTTCTACCGGAGCACTCTCGATGAAACTCAATCAGTGGCTGCCGCGCATGGTGGCCTTGGCTACGGCCGCGCTCGTCGTCGTTGCACTGTCCGGCACGCGAACCGCGTCTGCCGCTGAAATCACGTTGCGGAACGTGTCGTACGACCCGACACGCGAGCTCTACGTGGATTACAACGCGGCGTTCGTCAAATACTGGAAGGCAAAAACCGGGCAGGACGTGAAGATCTTCCAGTCCCACGGCGGCTCCGGCGCGCAGGCGCGCTCCGTGATCGACGGGTTGCAGGCGGATGTCGTGACGCTGGCCCTGGCTGCCGACATCGATGGCATCGCCGCACAGGGCAAGCTGTTGCCGATCAACTGGCAGAGCCGTTTCCCGGATAACAGCTCGCCGTATACCTCCACGATCGTATTCCTCGTTCGCAAGGGCAATCCCAAGGGGATCCGCGATTGGAGCGACCTCATCAAGCCGGGCGTGAGTGTCATCACGCCGAACCCGAAGACCTCGGGCGGCGCGCGTTGGAATTACCTGGCGGCGTGGGGTTGGGCGCTCAGACAACCCGGCGGCACGCCCGCGACGGCGAAGGAGTTCGTCCGCAAGCTCTACAAGAACGTTCCAGTACTCGATGCGGGCGCGCGCGGTGCGACGACGACTTTCGTGCAGCGCGGCCTGGGTGATGTGCTCATCGCTTGGGAAAACGAGGCGTTTCTGGCGATCAAACAGCTGGGCGAGGACAAGTTGCAGATCGTAGTGCCGACGGTGAGCGTGCTCGCCGAGCCCCCGGTGGCCGTGGTCGACAAAGTGGTGCTGCGCCGTGGCACCCGCGAGGTGGCGACCGCGTATCTGCAGTACCTGTATAGCAAGGAAGGACAGGAAATCATTGCGCGCAACTACTACCGGCCCCGGGACCCGGAGATCGCCGCGAAGTATGCGGATCGGTTTCCGAAGCTGAATCTGGTCACCATCGCGGACTTCGGCGGGTGGGCGAAGGCGCAACAGGAGCATTTCAGTGAGGGTGGCGTGTTCGATCAGATCTACGCGCCGTAAGGGCTTCTTTCATCACGCCCGCACGTGTGCGCGCACGGCCGTCCCCAGGTGCGCGAGCTTCCGTCCTGCGCCGAGGATCGGTGATTTCACGAGGTCGAAGATAACGAGAAACCCGATCGCCGCCACAAGCGTGCCCGCGACGAGCCCGGGCGGCAGCGGCGTCATGCTGATCCCGCGGATCGCCAGGGTCGCGGTGATCAGGATATCGAGCGCGGAAGCGACCAGGAGCCAGGCGCTCGGGCGCGAAGACCACCAGTGCCGCCGATCGCGATTGATGTAGCAGATCGCCTGGTTCCCGTAGACGATGAGGACGAAGGCCAGCGTCTGCAGGGGCTCCGCACCGAGCCCGAGATGATGGATGCCGAACACCAGCATCGCGGTGCAGAACATCAACTCGCCGAGCCCGACCGACACGCCGTCGGCGGTGATCTCGCCGATGCGCCAGGCATTGGGTGCAGGCGATGGCCGCACATTGTCGGTCGTCAGCGCCATTCCCAGGAGATCGCCGGTGATCATCACCAACACCATCAGGTGGGGCGCAAGGATCGAGTGCCCCGTTATGACCAGGCCGACGAGGAGGAAGAGCGCCTGCACGGTTTTCTTGGTGACGGTATTGAGCGCGTAGGTGAGTACCCGCCGAAACGTGCGGCGGCCCACCTCGACGGCGGTGACGACGCCCGCAAGTCCCGGTTCAGTGAGGACGATTCCCGCGGCGGATTTGGCGACATCCGTTGCGGTAGACACGGCAATCCCCATCTGTGCCTGGCGCAGCGCCGGCGCATCGTTCGCCCCGTCGCCACACATTCCCACGACATGGCCGTGCGCCTGGAAAGCCCTGACCAGGTTGAACTTGTCCTCCGGCAGCACTCCGGCAAAGACCGCAAACTGATCCGGACGCGCGTCCTTCGGCACGGGACCGGGTGGAGAGGTGGGACCGTCCAACCCCACCTGCCGGGCGACGGTGGACGCGGTCTCGGCCGCATCGCCGGTCGCCATTACCGTTCGCACGCCCAGCGTGCGGAGTTTGGTGATCAGGGGCGCTGCATCCGGGCGTGGGGGATCGCTGAGCGCCAGGAGACCGGCCAGTTCGAGGCTCGCCGGCGGTCCGTATGCGACGGCCAACACCCGATGGCCACTCCCCTCGAGCGTTTCGGCTACCGCGGTCGCCTCGGAAGAAGCCGCGACGAGCTTGCTGAGGATAGTGAAGGCCCCTTTGACGATGCGCCTTTGGCCGAGCGCGGGATCTTCGACCAGCGCCTCCGACCTCTTGGTCGCCGGATCAAATGGCGTGAATTGGACCAGCTTGATTTCGCCGAGCGGGATATTGGCGGCTGCGGCGCGGACGGCGCGATCAACCGGGTCCTGGCCGCCCTCGGAGCTGGCCAGCGCCGCCAGCCTCAACACCTGAGCCTCGTCGAAGCCCGAGAGCGGCCTCACGGCGGCTACGGTCAACGCGTTCTGGGTCAAAGTGCCAGTTTTATCGGAGCAGAGCACGTCCATCGATGCGGCTTCGTCAACAGCCGAGAGGCGGGTGGGTAGAACGCCTTGCCGGGCCAACACGCGCGCACCGAGCGCCGCGGCGAGTGTGAATGTCGCCGGCAGGGCGACCGGGATGGCCGCGAGCACGGCGGTCACCCCCAACGCGATCATGTCGCTCAGTGGAAAGTCCAGCCTCCGGGCGTAGGCTAGCAACAACACAATGACGATGCCGTTGACGACCGCGAGATTGCGCGTGAGCTGGAAGACCGCCTTCTGTTGAGAACTGACCACGTGCGCGGTCCGGACCAGTTCAGCGGCCCGGCCGAACTGCGTCCGACCTCCAGTTGCCGTGACCTGCGCGATCGCCTCACCGCGCCGCACAAGAGCGCCGGCGTATGTTTCGGTCCCGGGCCCGGCCTCGATCGGCAGGGATTCACCCGTGAGCATGGACTGATCGAGCAGGATCTCTCCGGAGTGAAGGCGCACATCGGCCGGCACGACGGAGCCCAGTGAGAGCTTCACCACGTCTCCGGGCACCAGCTCCGCTGCCGGCCGGATCATCCAGCGGCCATCCCTGCGCACGGAAGCGTTCAACGCCAGTCGTGACCTCAGGGCGGCGAGGGTGGCCTGGGCCCGACTTTCCTGGAAGAAGCCCAGCACCGCGTTGAGGACCAGCAGCGTACCGATGATCGCAGCTTCGATGGGCTTGCCGCGAACCAGCTCCAGCACGATCGCCGCTTCGAGCATCCAGGGAATGGGTGCCGAGAATTTCTTCAGCGCCATCCGCAGCAGGCCTGCGCTCGCAGCCGGCGTGGTGTTGGGGCCGAGCTTTGCCAACAGGTCCCGGGCTTTCTCCTCAGTCAGCCCGAGTGGAACGTCGTCGGCACTCAGGGTGGACGGCGGGCACGGTTTCTCCGCGGAGGTTCCGGTGAACATGCTCCCCTTTCAGCAAGCGGGCCGTGACACGACCGCCATTTTACAGATGATTGCAGCGGTCGTCAGACCGCGCACAATGTCGCGTTGTACGAAAATGAGCCCGCCGCCGATGCAACCGATGCCGGAGACGATCGTGCGGGCAGCAGATTGACTCTCTAATCGATTTTATTTTAATTTGGTCCCCGATGACTCTCGTCATGGATCTCGTCGCGCCAAGGACGAGCGAGGCCACTTTCATGCCGGCGTCTGCCGAGAGGTAGGCGTGCGGCCTGTCCGGATCAAACTGTTCGAGGCAGCCCGGCCCGCCGGGGGGTGGCGAGGGGCGCTGGGTGACGTTCTGGCCGGCGTCACTCTTGCGTCGATGAATGTTCCGCAGCTGCTGGGTTACGCGCGGATCGCCGGAATGCCGTTGGTCACCGGTCTCTACACGGCGCTCCTGGTACCCATCGCGTTCGCGGTATTCGGCTCTTCGCGGCATCTCGTCGTGGCCGCCGATTCCGGCACGGCAGCGATCCTGGCGGGCGCGCTGAGCCACATGGCCCAAATCGGCAGCGCCCAGTATCTGGCGCTCGCCACCACCACCGCGCTCCTCACGGCCGGCCTGCTTCTGTTGGCCAGGATCTTCAGGCTCGGGTTTCTGGCCGATTTTCTGTCGCGCACCGTGCTGGTGGGATTCCTGACCGGGGTCGGGGTCCAGGTCGCCATCGCGATGCTGGGGGATATGTTGGGTATCGCGGTCGATACGCGCAACACGATCCTGCAGGTGTGGCGGATCGCACGCGGACTTCCACACCTGAACGTGTCCACCCTCGCGCCTTCAGCGCTCGTCGTGGTGGCGATCCTCGTCGGGCGGCGGATCGCGCCACGGGTTCCCGTCGCTCTGGTGCTCGTCGTGGGCGCAATTGCGGCCAGCCGCGCCTGGAATCTGGCCGCCCACGGGGTGGCGACGATCGGCCCCATCCCCGGCGGGCTGCCTTCATTCGGTCTGTCGCTTGCGAGCTGGACCGAGACCCTCCAGCTCCTCCCGATCGCCGCTTCCTGCTTCGTGGTGATCATTGCTCAGAGCGCCGCCACGGCTCGTGCTCTCGCATCGCGCTATCAGGAGCGTACGGACGAGGACGCCGACATATTCGGGCTGGCGGTCGCCAACGGCGCCGCGGCGGTCAGCGGTGCGTTCGTGGTCAATGGAAGCCCGACGCAGACCGCGATGGCCGAGCGCGCCGGCGCCCGCAGTCAGCTGGCCCAAATCGCCTTCGCCGGATGCGTGTTGGTTGTCTTGTCCGTGCTGACGGGCCCTCTTCAGTACCTGCCGCGCTGCGTGCTGGCGGCGATCGTGTTCACGATTGCGATCGGGATGATCGATGTCCGCACGTTGCGCACGATGCGGCCCGAGAGCCCGGGCGAGTTCAAACTTGCCCTCATCACGGCGGCCGCCGTGGCGATCACGGGGGTAGAGCAGGGCGTGTTGTTGGCGATCACGTTATCGCTTCTGCGGCACGTCAGACAGAGCTATCGGCCCCACACTTCGGTGCTCCGCTTCGATCCGGCAAGCGGTTGGATTCCCGTGCCGGCGGCACCGGGACAGCAAACCGAGCCGGGTATCATCATCTACCGATTCGGCGCCGATCTCTTCTATGCGAACGCGACCCGCTTCGCCGACGAAGCCCGCGCGCTCGTGGACGGCGCTCCCGACCCCGTCCGGTGGTTAGTGATCGAAGCCGAAGCGATCGTCAACCTCGACTACACGGCCGCTCGCGTCCTGTTGGGGCTGATCGACGAGCTGGCCCAGCGAAAGATCGGGATCGTCTTTGCTCGAGTCAGCGCATCGCTTCGCGCGGACATGGACCGTCATGGCGTCACGGCTGCCGTCGGCGCGGGCAGGATATTTTACAGCCGTCACGAGGCTTTGCTGGCGGTGGGGTGCGGCAACACCTGACGGTTCAGGCCAATCCCGCGCGCGGATTGCCAATACGGATGGACTGCGCCGCAGCGCAATCGGTTGAGGTTGGGGACGCTTACGCCTCAGCACCTATCCCCTGGGCGCGGCCCCGATTTCGGGCTCGAATCCGTCGCTGCTGCGTCCGGGGAAAAAGG
>DASZVD010000217.1:0-8376 GCA_035547375.1 Steroidobacteraceae bacterium | reverse complement strand
AGGCTGCTGAGCTATCCGGGACAGACCAGGATCATCGCCGCGTGGTCATCCTGATCGTGGGGTCCTTCCACGAACGTGCGCGTCGCACAGGTCAGCCGCACTTTCACCTTCTTGTCGGAAAGCGGATCGATGTCCTGACCGTCACTGACGGCCTCCCCTATCGGGAGCTCGCACATCGCCTTGCCATTGCAGAGCCTGCGTGCGCCCGCCGTGCAATCGAATCGTCTTCCAGGATCGCGCGCCGAATAGACTACACACGTATCGATGCTCATCCCGACCGGAGCGGCAGCCGCACCGCTCGAACACCCTATACCGGCGCCAACAATGGCAGCCGCCGACAGCATCACCGCGACAGCGTTCGTCATGAGCCGCATCCCGATCACTCAGCCACTACGATAAAGGAGTGAGGCCGCTCCAAATCCGTTCGCACCGAGAGCGCTCCATCGCTCTCCCACGCCACGTCGCCCGAACTCGGCGAGCCTCCTTTCAGCCGTGCGACTACCCCACCATCCTTCACGACCCGGTAGGCTCCCTGCGGATCGAGTTGCCGGACGAGAAACCGCGTCTGCGAGGTCTTCACCGGCCCGGGGCGTAACGTCACGATGAGGGCGTGCTTGCTCGGGTCATACCAGGCCTGGCTGACATTGACCGCGAGATCATCCACATCCGTAATCTGCGGGGCGTCAAGCTCAGCGCGTCCCCACGGCTCGCGATACAGCTTCAGGAAGCCGCTGCCCTGGTCCAGCCGCGCGAGCGCAATCAAGACATTCCCGGTCCAGGTATCCACTCCGTGGGAATTTCCGTCGGCGTCCGGTCGATAGTCACCGCTACGCGGGTAGTAGTAGGCCCCTTGGTCCCAGACGGGATGAAAATTACGGTCCGCGTAGTCGAGCAGTTGCTGCCGCGCCGCCGTGTCACCGTTTTCCGCGGCCATGAAGGCGAATTGCCCGAACCCCAGGGAGATCATGCTCGTATTGCCGGAGGGCGAGCCGCTCTCGGGCGCACCTTCCGCGTAACGGCCGGTGAGGAATCTCTGCAGATACAACGCCCGCTGTCCCGGATAGATCGTCTGCATCATCTCGGGGCTCCACGCATGCATCCAGGCGCCCGCCCACCCATCGAGCACCGCGCCGTCGCCGCTCTCCTCATAGCGGTTCTGCTTCACGAAGATGAAGCGCACGTTGCTCTTGGTGACCGGGTTGGTGTAGTGCTTGCCCACCCAGGCGGCCTTGAATTTGGGCATGACGTCCGCGGCATAGCCCGTGCCGTGCACCTGGTCATAATTGATGAGGCCGAGGATGGGCGGATTGTTACAGGCCGGGAATATCCGGTTGGGCTCGCATTGAATGCCTTCGTAGTGACCCTCCGCGTACTCCCGGTGCACGATTGCGGCGATCTCGCCGAGGGAGTAGCGGAATGATTCCGGGCCATTTCCCCATGTCATCGGCTGGTAGACGAAGGTAAACGCGCCCGGCTCGTCGTACTTGCCGTCGCGATAGAGCATCTCGTAGAGGGCTCCTGCCTGCAGCAGGTAGCCCTTCAACATGGCATTGTCCTTGCGGATGGGATCGATCCAGCCGCTCCCCAGATCCGGGGCATCCGGATCGGAGGCGAGCGTGCCGCCGCGACTGGAATGCAACCAGGACTCCCAGACATCCGGCAGTGTCATCTTCTGGATCAGCGCATCCATCGTCTTGCGGTACAGCTCGCGGTAGGCCGGTGTGTAGTTGTGCTGGACCAGCCCGAGAGCGGCCGCCATGTAGGCCAATTGAAACTGCCGGGTTCGCTCGGCCACCGCCCACAAATCATCTCCCATGCCCGACCAGTCGCCTGGCAACTGGCGCGCGAGCCGAATCATGCGGCGGATGTGTCCGAGCTCCTTCTCGGTGAGCTCCGGATAATCTGCGGCGCGCACCTCAGCAGCCGCAGCAGTGCGCCGACCCGTATCGGTCCCGGCAGCCACTGCCGCCGCACCCATTGCGGCGAGCGCTGCCGCGGCCAGCAAGGCGATCAGACGTGTTGGTTTCGACATGGCCCCCTCCTACACCAGTGGCCGCGCGCAACGCGCGGCCGTACCGCGCCCGGCCGGTAACAAGCTCATCGCCAGGTAGGCGACCGCCGAGGTCACCAGCGAGTCGAGCGCCGCATTGGTAGTCAATCGCACGCCGAGCTCCTGACTCCAGTTTCCCACCCCGAAGCCGACGCCCCATGCCACGAAAGCGGTGAGCCGCCAGCGTCGCTCGACCTCCGATCCCGCAAGCTCAACAGGCCGCCCGCGCCAGCGCTCGAGGTAGAAATGACTGAGATAGACCCCCGCGATCGGCGGAACCGCCACGCTCAGGAGAACGAGGAAGGGCACCACCCGCTCGCTCAGGCCCGCAACGCCGAACACCGTGCCGAGAATCCCGGCTATGACGGTCAACAGCCAACGCGGCGGGCGGGAGAAGACGGCAGCCAACGTCAGCGATCCGACATATAGATTGTAGGCGTCAGTGGTCCACGCTGCGAGAACCACAATACTCAACGCAGCCGCCCCCAGACCCAACTGGACCATGATCAACACCAGATCGCTTTGGCGGGTCAATATCGCAGGAATGGCCGACAAGACGAGAATGACCGGAAAGCCGACTCCGTATGCGAGGGACGAGGCCGCCGCGGCTTGCGCCGGAGTGCGCGCGTAGCGACACAGATCCGGCGTCAAAGAGGCGCCGCCGGCCAGCCCTCCAACGACAAATGAAACGAAGCTCGAAACGGTAGGCCAGGCATGCTGGGTGCCATGCCAGGCCGGCAGTCCGCCATGCTTGCGTACGGCAACGACGACCGCACACAGAAGCAGTGCCAACTTCAGCGGCGTAAGAACGATTGACAGACGATCTATGGCCTTGAACCCGACTATCGTGGTCAGCGTGAACACCGCGCCACCGCATATGGCCCAGGCGCTCACGCCAACCTGCGGGAGAGTCTGCACGACCATTTGCCGCAGGGTGCTCCCGAACATCATGGCAATGACGCCAAACCACCCCAGCACGCACAGCCCCAACGCGAGGTTCACGAAATTTCCGCCGGCGCGCCCGAACGCAGCCGCGATCAACATGTAGCTGCTGACACGTGAGCGCGCTCCGGCGATCGCGCTGAGCGCCGCTACGCCTCCCAAGACCACTCCACCCAGAGTGCAGGCGATGACGGTGTCGCGTAATCCGAGATTCAGGCCGAGCTGCGCCCCCATCAGGAAGGTCGGCAACGCGATGCTGACGGCCAGCACGATGAGAACGATCCGTACCGGACCGATCGTCGCAGCCTCGGGAACGGGAGCGCGTGAGAAGTCATCAGCGCCATCGCTTCCGAACCGATATGCCACGCGTTTCTCCGTAGAGGGGGGGTGCCGACTACACAGGCCCGCGGAAAGCATTGCACTCGGGCCCCCTCCCGGCGATGGATAACCCGCAGGAGTACTTGCGCGGAACGCAGAGCGCGGCCCCCTTCAGATATCGACCTCGACACGGACAGCCGCCGGGCGCGAACAGCACAAAAGTACGCGGCTCTCAGCCGGCATCACGGCTGGCTGAGGGTCGTAGAGCACGGCTCCCGCGGGCAGCGCGACCTCACAGCTCTGGCAGGACCCTGCGCGGCAGCCGTATTGAGGACTGATTCCGGCGTCCTCGGCCAGCTCGAGCAGACTTTTCCCGCTCGAGGCGTGCCAGACTGCCGTGACCTTGGAGCGGATGAACCTGACCTCGGCGGTCTGGACACGCACCTCGCACGGCGCATGAGCGTCGGCGCCAAAGCTCTCGAAGTGGATGTTTTGCGTGCTTACCCGCGCCTGCAGCAGCGTCGTGCGGACCATCCCCTCGAAAGGGCGAGGACCACAGATGTAGTAGTCGGCCGCATAGCCCGGCAACTCGATCTTTCGTCCAGCGAGGGTGATCACGTGATTGAGCTGGACGACCCGGAGAATCTCGCGTGCCGTCAATCGTCCAGTGTGATCGAAGTCGACCCCGATGCGGTCGCCCGCCAGCGGATTCGTGTAGGCGACCTGCCGTATCCATCCCGACTGGAGCCTCAACAGCGCGGTAACCTCGTTCTTGAAGGCATGCGTTGCGCTGTTCCGGGTCGAATGCAGCCAGCAGAGCGGCGGAGCAGCAGAACCACGCGCGGCGTGCGCCTTCAGCATGCTCAGCAGGGGCGTAACACCAATCCCGGCGCTTATCAGGACAATCGGCACGAAGCCACCGCGGTCGAGCGTAAACCGACCCAGGGGCGGCCGCGCCTCCAGTGTCATCCCCGCGTGCAAGCGATCGTGCATCCAATCGGAAGCACGGCCAGCGTGTGATTTCCTGATGGAAAGCCGATAGGACCGCGGCTCATCAGCGAAATCCGACAGACTCCAGGTACGCAGCAGCGGCGCTCCAGCGGTCACCGGGACGCGCACAGTGAGAAACTGACCTGCGCGATAAGGTGCGACGGGTGTGCCGTCTTCCGGCTCGAGCACGATGGAGCGGACATCGCGGGCTTCCATCGTCAGCCTCTTGACCGTGAAGCGTCGCCACCCCTGCCATCTGCCTACACTGCCAAGCCGGCGATCCTCGATGCTGTTGATTCGCAGACGGAGCACCTCCGCTGCCTGGCGCCCCAATGCAGGCATGGCGCGCACTCGTGTCAACAACTCGACATCGTCAGCCGTCGGGTTCGACAGCAGCCGCGACAGCTCCGCGATAGTGATGTGCTCTGCACCGGAAGACTCGAGCCGCAGCGTATCGCCCGGACCAATGACGCCGGGCGCCAGCACGCGCAGGTAGAACCCTATCCGACCGTCCTCGCACAGCTGCTTGAGCACCGTGTCCGGCTGGCCGAGCCGCCAGGATAGTTTGAAGCAAGGAATGCGCGGGGAGGTGACCTCGAAAACCGCACTCGGGCCGATCCGCAGGATGTCCCCCACTCGCAAGTGATGCTCGTCGATCCCTGCGACGGTGAGATTCTCACCCCAATGACACCACGCCCACCTCTCGCGCTCGATCCCCAGGCGCCGCGTCCAATAATCGTAGTGCTCGGCGGAGAAGGCGAGCACGTGTTCGGTGTGCACCGCCGTACGATTACCCTCCGGTCCGTCCGGACCGAACAAAAGCGGCACTGACGACGGGTCGCGTACGATGGAGGTCTCGACAGGCCGCCCCCCGATCTCGATCCAGCGCGGTGTGGCCCGGCTCACCGCAATCACCTTCTGCATTGACGCCCCTTTCCTTTTCGTTCCACTCGCGACGCCGGCAACGATCCGCCGTCAGCGTGAGCTGCGGAAGCGGTCAGCGCGCAAAAGCTGCGAATCTCGCAAGACGGCCTGCGACGCGCTCATCGTGGGCGCGCCGCCGGCGACCGACACTGGCCCCACTAACCGACACTGGCCCCACTATGCGAGCTATCCAACTGTTTGAATTCGGTGCTGCGGAGCGCCTGGTGCTCACGGAATTACCCGTACCCACACCTGGAGCGGATCAGGTTCTGGTGCGTGTCGAGGCGGCCGGGGTCAACTTTGCCGAGACCCTGGAGCGAGCCGGCAAGCCGATGGGCCCGCTGCAGCTACCGGTGGTCATGGGCTCCGAGGTCGCCGGTACTGTCGTCTCGGCGGGCACCGGTGTAAACCACATTGCCGTCGGCACCCGCGTAGCCGCACCGCTGCTGACTCCGACAGGAAGTTGGTACAAAGGCGGCTACGCAGAGTACGCCGTGGCGCATGCCGCTTTCGCGGTACCGTTACCCCCGAAGCTGGGCTCAGCGGCCGCACTGGCGCTGCTTAGCCAGGGACTGACGGCATACCTTCTCACCCACCGCGCGGCGCCGATCCGTCGCGGAGAAACCGTTCTCGTACACGCCGCCGCCGGCGGCATCGGCTCGCTCCTGGTGCAACTCGTACGGCTGCTCGGTGCAGGCAAAGTGATCGGGATGGCCAGCACACCGGCGAAGCGCGCGCTGTTGGCGACGCTCAACGTCGACGTCGTGTTGGATTCGTCGACATCCGATTGGCCGGAGCACGTGCGCGCAGCCACGGCAGGACGAGGCGCCGATCTCATTCTCGAATCCACCGGCGGCCTCGAAGGGCAACGCAATCTCACCTGCCTCGCCCCCTTCGGACGCCTGGTGGTGTACGGCATCTCGAGTGGTAGCTTCATCCCGCTCGGCCCGCAGGAGTGGCTGCAACTCCTGCTGCAGAATCAGACACTGATCGGCTTCGGCAGCTTTGCCTGGTTGACGGGTCCGGAGCCGACCCGCGAGATACTCGAGGCGCTGTTCGACCTGGCAGCCTCGGGAAAGCTGCAGTTGACCACGACAGAATTTGCACTACCGGCGGCCGGCGAGGCCCATCGGGCCATCGAGGAACGGCGCACGAGCGGCAAGGTCGTGCTGATCCCCTGATCGCGGGCTCACCCTGGCTGCCGCAGGCCGCGGCCGCATCGAACGGTCGATCCACCATCCCGCGGGCAGGAGGCTGGCCCATTCCCTCGCGGGACTGCACGCGCGCGGCCTCCTGCCGTGCCCGTTCCCTCCACGATATCCCGATCGCCGCAGCGTTCGTTCCTCGCAAAATCCACTTCCAATAGAATTCTGAATTCAGTATATTGTTTGCCTCGGAGGCGCCGTATGACCAAAGACCATCCGCTCAAAGGTCCCCAGCCCTTCAAGCTCGGCATTTTTTCCAGCAATGCGAGCGGCGGGCTCGCGCTGACGACGGTTCCGGAGCGCTGGCGCGCGAGCTGGGACGACTGCCTGACATCCGCCCAGATCGCCGACCGGGCAGGTTTCGACTTCATCCTGCCCATCGCGCGCTGGCGCGGCTTTGGCGGCGAAACCAGGCCGCGCGAGTGGTCATTCGAGACCTTCACGTGGGCCGCAGGGCTTGCGGCCGCGACCGAGCGGATCGGCCTCTTCATGACCGTGCACATTCCTCTCGTGCATCCCTTGTACGCGGCGAAGGCCCTCGCCAGCGTGGACCACATCTCTCATGGCCGTGCCGGCTTGAACATCGTCTGCGGATGGAATCCGGATGAGTTTGCGATGTTCGGTGTTTCCCTCGCGGAAGATCTGTATGCGCGGGCGGCCGAGTGGCTCGAGATCGTGGAGCGCGCGTACGGAGCGACCGGTCCGTTCGATTACACCGGTCAGTTCTTCAACTTGCACGGCGTCGTCAGCCGGCCGGCGAGCATACAAGTGCCACGACCCGTGGTCATGAATGCGGCCTTCGGGGCGACGGGCCGTGATTTCGCGGCTCGCAATTGCGACTTCCTCTTTTCAACATTCGCGGACATGGTGGATGGCCGCCGGCACGTCGCCGATATCCGCGCGCGTGCGGAAGCCCTCGGGCGCCGCGTCGGCATCTATACGGTTTGTCACGTTGTGTGTCGCGAGACCCAGGCCGAAGCCGAAGAATATTATCGTCATTATGCGGTCGACTTCGCAGACCACGGCGCCGTGGACTATCACATGTCCCGGAAAAAGGAGTTCGCACATTCCCACGACGAGCGGACCTTCGCGGAATATCGACAGCGTTTCGCCGGCGGCGCCGGCACGTACCCTCTGATCGGCACGCCCGAGCGAATCGCCGAGGATCTGGCGAAAATCAGCGCCGAGGGCTACGAGGGTACCGCGCTCAGCTTCGTCAACTACTCCTACGAGCTCCCTTTCTTCTGCGATCGGGTCTTGCCTCTGCTACGGCAAGCCGGATTGCGGGTGGAGCGCACGTTATGATCGAGATACCCGATTCACAATCGCCGCCCAGCTCCGCAGCATTTCGTTCCGCGATGCGCCTGCACATAGGCGGGATTTCCGTGGTAACCGTAACGGCCACCGATGGCGAATGCTGCGGAATCACCGCTACGGCATTCTGCTCGCTATCGGACGCTCCCCCGACGCTGATCGTATGCGTGAATCGTAATGCACGCCTCGCCAACATGCTGCAGGCTGGCAAGCCCTTCGCGGTCAACCTCCCGAACGCAAACCAACAGGAGATTGCCCGGGTGTTCGGCGGGATGACCTCAATTCGCGGCCGAGCCCGCTTCGGTTGCGGCTCCTGGCACCGAGGAGACAATGGCGCCCCAATCCTTCGTCATGCGCGTGCCAGCTTCGAGTGCATTGCCAGCGAGCTCGTCACGCATACAACTCACGTCATCGTGATCGGCACCGTGACACACCTACGCGTCGGAGCAAGGGCCAACGGTGCGCTCGCTTATGTCGACGGACGATTTCTGGCGGTCGCATGAGTCAGGCTCGAGAGTTTCTGGGCTTGCGGCACACCGGCCTCAAGCAACGCTTGAGCACTCCCCCGGGCCTTTCCGCTTTCTGGATGTCACTGGGTGCCCCTGTCATCGTAGAGATTGCAGCCTGTGCGGC
>DASZVD010000216.1:0-6914 GCA_035547375.1 Steroidobacteraceae bacterium | reverse complement strand
GCTCACCCAGGCCGCCGGCGGTGCCGATCAGGAACAGGTAAGCCCAGGCCACGCCCTGCGCGATGAAGTAGGCCAGCATCGCCAGCAGTGCCAGGCTCTTCAAGGTCCCCGACAGGTTCACGGCATCGGCCTCGACCGCCGCCGCCGCTTCGCCGCCTGCGGGGAATGATTTCACGAGCGGCAGGGCGATGAGCGGAAAGGCGGCGAAGAAGAGCAGCGCGCCCGTCATTCCCGTGACCGCATAGGCGGCCGGCATGAGATACAGCACGATCGCGCCATACAACAGCACCCACATGATGAGGTAGCCGAAGTTGCGGTCCGGGTTGTCCGTGAGCCCCACGGCCGTGAAGCTCAGCGAGATGAGGCTGCCCGCGCCGACGCCCGCCAGAAACCTCAGAGCGACGAAAGCTTCCTTCGAGTGGGTGCCGATGCACGCCACGTTGGCGAGCGCCACCAACAGGAGCGAGGCCGTCACGACCTTGCGCCAGTTGAATCGATGCGAGAAGAAGGTCATCACGAGCGTCGTCGCGGTGATGCCCCACACCTCGATCGAGGCCGCGTAGCCGGCGCTTTGGTCGTCGAAACCGAGGTTCTGCACCAATCCCTGCACGAACCCCGGCTGGACGATGAACACCTCGGGGCCGATCACCCCGACCAGGATGGCCGCGATCAGGCGCAGCCGCGGCGTCGTGGGGGTCGGCATGCTAGAGAGCGACGTTCAGCACCTGGATGGTCGTGTACTCCTTCAGTCCGTCGACATTGAACTCGACCCCGATACCGGAGCATTTCACGCCGCCGAACGGCGCCATGGGGTTGAGCGTGCCGTGTTGGTTCACCCAGGCGGTGCCGCACTCCAGGCGAGTGGCGAGGTGCGCCGCCTCCTCGGGATCGTTGCCCCAGACGGAGCCGCCGAGCCCGACATCGAGCGCGTTGGCACGGGTGAGCGCCTCCTCGATCGTCTTGTACTTGATGAGCGGAATCACCGGGCCGAACTGCTCTTCCTTCACGACGCGCATGTCGTCCGTGGTGTCGGCGATGACGGTAAGCGGATAGAAATAGCCGGGCCCGGCGGGCTTCTTCCCGCCGAGCACGATGCGCGCGCCGCTCTTGCGCGCGTCCTCGACGAAGCCCGTGACCTTGTCGAACTGCATCTTGTTGGCGATGGGACCGATGAGATTCTTCGGGTCGAGGCCGTTGCCCACGGGGATCCTGGCGCAATAGTCGGCGAACTTGCGCACCACTTCCTCATACTGGTCCTCGTGGACATACAGGCGCTTCAGCGCCGCGCAGGTCTGGCCGGCGTTGATGAAGCAGCCCCAGAACAGCTTCTCCAACAGCGGGTCGATGTTGGTGCCCGGCAGGACGATGCCGGCGTCATTGCCGCCGAGCTCGAGCGTCATGCGCTTGAGCGTCTGCGCGCCGCTGCTCATGACTTTCTTGCCGGTGTCGATGGAGCCCGTGAACACGATTTTGTCGATGCCGGGATGGGTTGCGAGGTGAGTCCCGACTTCCGGGCCGCCGGTGACGACATTGATGACGCCGGGCGGCAGGACCTGGTTCATCAGCTCGACCAGCCGCAGGGTCGACAGCGGAGTGAACGGGGAGGGCTTGATGACCACCGTGCAGCCGACGCGGATGGCGGGCATCACGTGCCACACCGCGATCATCAGCGGCCAGTTCCAGGGGGTGATCGAGCCCACCACGCCGATCGGCTTGCGGTGGGAGACGATCTTCCCGGTCTTGTCGTCCTGGATGACCTGGTCGGGCAGGCTCAGGCCGGCCGTGACCCGGGTCCACGCGGCGGCGCCGCCCAATTCCAGGTTGGCGCCAGGGCCGCTTTGCGTCTTGCCCTGCTCGCGGGTGACCAGCTCCGCGAGCTCCTTGTGGTGCTTCTCGATGAGGTCGGCAATGGCATTGAGCTTGGCGACACGTTCGGCGTCGGGCACGGCCGACCAGGCGCGGAAGGCGCGCCGGGCGGCGGCAACCGCGGTGTCGACCAGCTGCGTCGTTCCCAGCGGACAGGCCGCCACCACCGTTTCGTCGGCCGGATTCAGGACATTGAACGTCGCCGCTGTCGTCTGGGGCTTTCCGTCAATGGTCAGTGTAAATGCGGTCATGCGCTCTCTCCGATCTCGAAGGCGGACTCACGGGCCCCAGGAATAGCGAACGGTAGCGCCGAACGTACGCGGCGGTCCATACACGGCCTGGTCGATCCCCAGGAAGCCTGACAGGTCGAGGTTGTAAATGCGGTAGTAGCGGTCGGCCAGGTTATTGACGTAGGCCGTGAAGTCCCAATGGCCGTCGCCGGTCATGAAGCCGACGCGCGCGTTCGTCAGAATGTAGGCGGGCTCGTAGTCGTCCGGGTTATTGACCAGCTCCAGGTACTGGGCGCCGTTCCACTTGGCGTCCGCTTCGACCGAGGCCTGGCCGCCGAACAGCGGCCACTGGTAGTGCGCGACCGCATTGAGCGACCAGTGCGGCGCCTGCGGGAGGTTCGTCGTCAGGAGGTCGCCGGCCGGCGTCGGCACGTTGTAGGCGGCCGTCTCCAGGTGCGACACACCGAGCTGCAGGTTGAGGCCGTGCGTCGGGACCACGGCGAACTCGAGCTCACCGCCCTTCACCTTCGCGTTGATGTTCTCCACGACCTGAGTCGCGACATCGAGGAAGAAGCCCTGGTAGTCGCGATAGTCGTAGTAGAACAGGGCGCCGTTCAGGCGGGCCGCGCCGTCGAGGAACGTCGACTTGAAGCCCAGCTCGTAGCTGGTCAGCTTCTCCTGCTTGTACGGCAGGGCGCTCGGGTCGACCCCGCCCGAGCTGGGCGCCGACCAGCCGCCGCCTTTCGCGCCGCGGTTCACGCTGCCGTAGACGAGCACATCGTGCACGGGCTTGTAGTCGAGCTCGACCTTGCCGGTCGGAATGCTGAAGTTCTTCGAGGCGGCGGGGTAGGTCGCGGGCGAGTAGCTCAGCGTCTGCGGACAAACGACGCACGTGTAGTCGTACGTGTAGGTCTTGTCGTCCGAGGTGTAGCGGGCGCCCACGATGCCGGTGAGCTGGCTCGTGAAGTCGTATTCCACCTGCGCGAACACCGAAGGCGAGCTGTCATTGAGCTTCAGCTTCGCGAAGCCATCGCCGTACTCGAATCCGTCGATGACCGTCGGGAGCTGCGTGGTCTCGAAGTTTCTCGTGAAGTAGTTGAGGTAGTAGAGGCCGGTGATCCAGCGGAAGTTGTCGATAGCGCCGTTCAGGCGCAGCTCCTCGGAGAACTGCTGGTAGTGCTGCCCGGTGTCATAGTTGAAGAGGTAGTTCGGCGAGACGTCCGAATCCTCGCCATAGCGCTTCTGCATCTTCAGGTAGTCGGTCACGGACACCAGGGTGATGTCCCCGGGGAGGTGGAAGGTGCCGCGGACGTTCGCGCCCCACACCGTGCGATTGAACAGGCCCTCGCGGTCTTCCGCCTGGTCGAACGGGCTCGTGCTCGTGTTGACATAGCCGCCCATGTCCGGTGTTCCCGGCGGCGCGAACACGCCGCGGCCCTGCGAGTTCGGTGTCGCGGCCGCCCATGAATAGTTACCGGCGATCTCGTGATCGTTGTTGAGCGCGTGCAGCTTGACGCGGATCTCGTCTTTGTCACCCAGCTTCAAGCGGAACTGCAGGCGGGCCGCGTACTGCTTCTGGTTGTTGACGTCCGGGCCGACGCGGTTGGTGATGTAGCCGTTGTGGTCGGCCGTGGCGAACGACAGCCGCGCGGAGAGGATGTCGGTCAAAGGGCCGCTGATCGCGCCTTCGCTGTTCACCGTGCCGAAGTTGCCGCCCGAGATCTCCAGGTGGCCTTCGGGCGTGTCGGTCGGCGCCGCGCTGACGTATTGGATGAGGCCGCCCGTCGCGTTACGGCCGAACAAGGTGCCCTGCGGGCCGCGCAACACCTCGACGCGCTGCAGGTCGAAGAGCGAGCCGGCGAGTGCGCCGGTGGAAGCGATGTAGGCGTCGTCGGCATAAACGGCGACCGGCGCTTCCTGGTGGTCGCTGAAGTCGTTCTGCGAGACACCGCGCAGGTTGTAGATCGTGACGGTGGCACCGTACTGGTTGTACTGCAGGCCGGGAACCTGGCTGGCGACATCGGTGACATTCTTCAGGCCGAGCTGCTGCAGGGCCGGGCCGTCGAAAGCGGTGACCGACGTGCCGACGTCCTGCAGGTTCTGCTCCCGCTTCTGCGCGGTCACAATGATTTCAGCGAGCTTGTCACCGCCTTCCGCGGCGCTCTCCTGCGCCCAGGCGGGCACGGCGAGCAGGCTGGCTACGGCGAGAGCGGCCAAACCGGATTGGCGCGTTGCGAATCGACGCATCGTAAGGAACTCCAAATGGGCGTTTGCATGACCGCGTGAATTGTTTATGCCTCTCCATAGCAAAGGCTGGCGGTGGACAGCCTCCGTTCGACCCCAGCGCGATCCTAGAGGCTCACGTAGCACGCCTGCGACCCATTACGCGAAACGGGCGTACGGGATCGGAAAAAATTCGCGGGAAGAGCCGGAAAATGGTCGTTGCGGCTGAGCAACACCGCGGCGCCGGGCGCGCGGATACTTTACATGTTCCGTTTTCGGGTCACGGACGGGACGACCCCGATCTGCTGGCGGTAATAGTGAGCGTAGCGGCCGAAATTCACGATGCCCACGGCCTGCATCAGGTCGGTGACGCTCTCGCCGGCGGCGGCGTTGAGGAGGGCCTGGTGCAAGGCCTCGACGCGGGTGCGGCGGATGTACTCGGCCGGCGTCATGTTGAAGGCTTTGCGAAATCCGCTCTGCAATGTTCTAGTCGTAATCCCGATCGAGGCCGCGATGTCGGCCACCGAGCGGATATCGGCGATGTGATTGTGCACGTAATCGCGTGCGCGCCGGACGTGCCAGGGAACGGGTTGCGTCACGGATTCTTCCAGCGCCGTGGAGTAGTTGTGCGGGGCCGAATGAACCAACATCTCGATCATCGTGCGCGAGTACTGCCGGCGTACGTCTTCGGACGCCAGCACGCTCGGCGCGCTCGCCGACAGATCGCAGATGTGCGCGAGCAGCTGGTGCCAGCCCCGGCCGAAGTCGGAGTCGGAAGCCACCTCGAGGCCGAATTGCAACGGCTCGGTGAGCTTGCGTCCGAGCTTCTCCTCGATGCGGGTCTCCAGCGCCTCGCGACAGACGCGCGTCGTCAGGTGGCGGCACTGCGACGTCATGAAGACGTTCGTGCGCTCGGTCATCGAAGTCATGATGATGGAGCGGGGGGTGGTGATGACCGTCTGTTCGCCGCAGGTCACGCGGCCATGGCCGCCCACCGTCGATTTCACCAGCAGGTACTCGGAGATGATGCCCGACTGGATGGTGACGTCGTAGCCGTATTGCACGTAGCCCAGTGCGCAGTCCCCCAGGTTCAGGGCGGAAGTGATGCACATCAGGCTCGGTCCCGTGATGGGGGCCACCTGCAGGCGGTGCGGGTAGATGTTCCTGCTGACGACCTCCCGTGCCTCCTCGAGAGAGTCCGCCCGCGCGACGCTCTGCCGGTTCGGCAGGTGTCGCGCCACCGTTTCGTCGATCTTGACCGGCATCTGCATGGGGGCCTCGTTGCGGGAGCGGGCGGCGCCTTGCCGGAGCCCCCGTCAGTGTGGTCCCCGAGCTTAATTCGCCCAGCCCCTTCCGGCCAAGCCCGATCTGCGGGATCTTCCGCAGATGACGGCGGCCCGGAGGGCTGGCAGACTTCCGGCCACAGGCCGCTACTCTCACAAGAACGTCAATGAAATCCGTCACGTGTTTTGCGATTGCCGCTGTTGCTTTCGTGTTGACGCTGCAGGAGCCCGCGGGCGCGGCACCCGCCGCGGCGCCGGCGCCGTTGCCGGCCGATCCGCAGGGAACGGTCGCCACGCTGCCGCCGGCCTCGCCCCACTGGATCTACGTGAACGACTTCGTGTTTCCGCACATGCCGGACGGGCAAGTGCTGCTGGTCGACGGTGATGCGGGCCGCTTCCTCGGCTTGCTCAGTACCGGCTTCGGCTACGGGCGGATCGTGCCGGCGAAGGACGGCAAGGTGCTGTTCTCGCCCGAGACCTATTTCTCGCGCGGCACCCGCGGAACCCGTACTGATATCGTGACGCTTTACGATCCACGGCACCTGACCCCCATCGGCGAGATCCCCATCCCGCCGAAGCGCTCGTCGAACATGCCCATGATGGGGGACGCGGAGCTGACCGACGATGGCCGCTTTCTGCTGATCTACAACTTCACGCCGTCGCAGTCGATCACGGTCGTCGACACGCAGACGCGCAAGTTCGTCGGTGAGGTCGAGACGGCGGGCTGTGCATTGGCATATCCCACCGGACCGCGGTCCTTCTTCAGCATCTGCTCCGACGGCGCCTTGTTGCGCGTGACGCTGGATGACACCGGGCATTCCAAGAGCTCGGAGCGCACGGCGCGCATGTTCGACGTGGCCAAGGATCCCGCGACCGAGAAGGGCGTGCGTGTCGGCAACACCTGGCACTTCGTGACCTACGCCGGGATGATGTATCCCATCGAGATCAAGCCGGATGGACAGCTCGCGCTGGGCGCGAAGTGGTCCCTGCTCAGCCCCGCGGAGCAGTCCCAACAATGGCGGCCCGGCGGCCTGCAGCAGCTCGCCGCGCACGCGGGACTGAACCGCCTGTACTCCATCATGCACCGCGGCGGCCCCGAGACTCACAAGGATCCGGGCAAGGAGGTGTGGGTCTACGATCTCGCCCGGCACACGCGCATCCAGAAAATAACGCTGCGGAGCGAATCGGGCTCCATCCAGGTCTCGCGCGACGCGCAGCCGCTCCTGTTCTCGGTTTTCATCGGCAGCACGACCCTGGATGTGTACGACGCGGTGAGCGGCGCGTGGCTGCGCTCCGTGCCGGAAGTCGGGAC
>DASZVD010000215.1:0-3985 GCA_035547375.1 Steroidobacteraceae bacterium | reverse complement strand
GGCGCATTCGCAGAACTCGTCCGCGCACGGGCCGCTGCTCCCGGTCCCGCTGCTGCACTCGTCGGCCCCGCCTTCGCAGCCGCAGCAACCCGCCCCTGCGTCTTGGCACGTTTCGACGATGACCGCTTATGTGTCCCACGACGATGTTTTCTGGCAGACCGCGCCGACACTCCCTTCTTCGACGCCTGTGCTGCCGGCATCGCGCCCCGCCCCACGGGCGCCGCACTCGGCACCACCGGTATGCCCTGCGTGACAGGCACCGCGGTGGCAGCGCTGTTCTGGCCAGCCGCACCATTCTGACTCCCCGCGCTCGCCCCGCCCGCGCCGGTCACCGCAACCGTCGCCTCCCCGACCGCCGCATTGCTCGCCTCACCCCGAGCCAGCATGGGCGCATCGGCACTGCGCACCGCCGGATCGAGGAGCACGGAATAGCTGCGAATCACCTGTAACGCCGCCACCGACACCTGAATCGGCAAATCAAACAGGGGCTCGGTCAGCGCCTCGCTGGAGCGCACCTCGATGAAGCGCCGGTGCTCCGTATCCTCCATGGGGCGGAAGGTGATCACGTCGAGAATCTCGGGATGATCCGGTCCGTCGCCGGAATAGGTCGCGGGTGCGACGGTCGCGTGAATCTGCCGCCACTCGTCGTCGCTGACGCCGACGATCTCGATGCGAGCGCGAAGCGCCTCGTTCAACCGGGAGTCGACCTCGAGATCGCCCAGACTCAGGCCGAACGACTGCAATGGGTAAAAGCCCGCCCCGACCCCCAAAAGCAGAGTCAAGGTACTCTGGGCCATCGGACAATTCTTCATCGTTTCCCCAGCTGTGGCGGCCTTTGGCCGCGCATCGTCCGCAAAGGACGATGTTGCCGCAACCCGCGGGGGGAATATGTTCATCGGGTCACAGAGTGCCCGTGACGGGCTCCGCAATACGGCCGCCCTTGCTCCAATACGGCGGCCCTTGGCTACAGTACGGCCGCCGCCGCTGCGAATACGGCCAATACGCCCGCCCGCGGACCGGGTTTCCCGGTTTCAGCTCCGGCTCACTTTGAGCGCGGCGAAGCGGCCGCTGGCGGAGAGAATCTCGTCGGCCGCCGCTGCCGTCCAACGCTCGTTGCGGCGCGCGACGAAGGAGCTGTTCGTCAAAGCTTCCAACGGCCCCGCCTCCGCGAACAGGAAGCCCTGACCGGCCACGCATCGCAAGCCGAGCAGCGCCGTGACTTGGGGTTCGAGCTCGATGCCTTCGGCAACCGTGTCCAGCCCCAAGGTCTCCCCCAAGGTGATCACCGCGCGCGCCAGCTCGGGCCCGTTGTCGGAATTCGTGAGGCGGCTGACGAAGGAGCGATCGATCTTCAGGATGTCGATCGGGAAACGGTGCAGATACGACAGCGAGGAATAACCCGTGCCGAAGTCGTCGAGCGCGAGACGCACTCCCAGCGCCTTCAGCTGCTGGAGGCGCTCGAGGTTCGCATCCGTGTTGTACATGATCGTGCTCTCGGTGAGCTCGATGACCAGGTTGGGCGGCTCCAGTCCGGAGCTCTCGAGAGCATAGGCTACGTCCTGCAGCAGCTCTCCGTGTTGCAAGTGGCGCCCGGAGATGTTCACCGAGACCCGCAACCCGTTGCCGCCGGCAACGCAGCCGCGCCAGGCAATCAGCGCGCGGCAGGCCTCCGCCAACACCCAGCGCCCGAGCTTCACGATCTGGCCGCACTCTTCCGCCACGGGGATGAATTGGGCGGGCATCAATACGCCCGCACGAGGATGGCGCCAACGCACCAGCGCCTCTACCCCGAGCAAGCTTCCCGTACCAAGATCGACGATCGGCTGATACTCGAGGAAGAACTCGTGCTCGATCAGAGCGCGGCCGATATCCGCCTCGAGCCGCAGCCGCTCGTGCAGAACATCCTGCATCTGCGGCTCGAAGACCGCGTACCGGTTCTTGCCGGCCGCCTTCGCGTGATACATCGCGATGTCCGCATTGCCGAGGAGCGCCTCAGCGCCGGCGGCGGTCGTGGAGAACGCGACGCCAATACTCGCGGCGACCCGAACTTCCATGCCGTTCAACGCGAAGGCAGTCCCGAGCGCCTCGATGAGCGACTCGGCAACGCGTTGCACTTCGGCAGTAATGGTCACACGCTCGAGCAGAACCGCAAACTCGTCACCGCCGAGACGCGCCACGGTATCGGAAGGACGCGTGCTCTGAACGATCCGCTGAGCCACGGCCTGGAGCAGCCGGTCACCGGCGTCGTGCCCGAGGGAGTCGTTGATCGTCTTGAAGTTGTCCAGGTCGAGGAATAGAACCGCGACCGGGAAGTGCCCGCGCTGTGCCAGGGCAAGCGCGTGCTGCACACGGTCCTTGAACAGGGTGCGATTGGCCAACAAAGTGAGTGGGTCGTGAAACGCCATCCGGCGCAGCTGCTCTTCCAGAGCCTTGCGCTCGCTGATGTCGCGGAAATTCAACGCCAGCCCCCCAACCGCGGGATCGGCGGTCAGATTGCTGCCGACGCACTCGAGCACATAGCGGTTCGCGCCTCGCTCGACCGCCAGCTCGACCGGGCCGACCGTTCCCGACGGTATCGCGGCAATCTCAGCCAGCAGCGTGCGCAACCGCTCGATATCGGAGCCGATCCAGACGTCGAGCAGATTCTTGCCGGTGACCTCGTCGGGCCGGAATCCCAGCGTGCGCTCGCCGGCAGGCGATACGAAGCGCAACGCGCCATCGACCTCGACGATCATGATGACATCGGAGGCATTGGCAATCAGCGAGGCAAACCTATCCTCCACCATACGCGCCGCGCGCTTCTCGCGAACGGCGGCATCGCCCCGCAAAACCACCCCCTGCCGGATCATCAACAGCAGGGTGAGCGTGAACACGACTGTGGTCATCACCCCCGCCGGACCGCCGATATCGGCGCGCGACATGTAGACCAGGACCAGCAGAGCGGTCAGCAACGCCGCATAGGGAAGAGCACGGGTCAGGGTGTCCGCCGCAGGGGTGATCGCCGACGCCCGCTTCACCGGCGCGCGCATTTGCTCGCGACCCGCGGCCGTCCACGGCACGTAACAGGCGAGATAGAACACATCCTGCACTTCGCCCGAAGCGTAATAGCCCCCCATCTTGGCCAGCGACCAGAACATGTCCGCGAGGAACATCGTGGCGAAGCCGGCCATCAACAGCAGGGGAATCCGCCGCCCTTCCGAACCGGTCAGCAGCAGCACCCCCAACAGAAGGAGCACCACGCAATCGAGCCCGGCGTACGCCTCGCCGATCCAGGCCTTGAGCACATCGACCTGGGTATGGCTGGTGGCCGGGTGATTCACCAGAAACCAGAAGAAGGTGCCGAAGCCGATGACGAAGATCGCGGCATCGAGTGACAGCTGGCTCCAGGGCACCCGGATGGCCGCCGCCCTGATCAGCAGCAGCGCCGCCACCAGCATGGCCGGGTAGAACGCCGAGAAGAAAATGTCCGACGGCCCCGGAAACGGGTCGACACCGTGCAGCCAACTGATGATGGTGATGGTCGTGCCGACCAGGTAAAGGCCGAGCGCCCGCCCAAACCAGGTCCATGCCCGGCGCAGCGTTCCGGCGCGCAGGCGGCGCGCGACTGCAAAGGCGACGATCGTCGCGGCGAGGTTGGCGGGTCCATCGCAGAAAAGCCCGACGTAGTGCGTCACGACCTCGCCGCCAATGCCGGACATCATGAGCACGGCGCACGTGACGGCATACACCACGAGCCCGGCGTAAAGCCAGTCTACCCACCGGGGAGCGACTGATGCACCCAAGGCTGGGGCCGGGATGACTCTCGTGTCCACTGAGAAATGCTGCATTGCAATATTTACTGGCGTGCGGTCATCGTAGCGGCCCGCCGGGCGTGAATCTGAGGCCCGTGTCACCTCCCCTTTCTCTTATCTTTCTTGACCCGTCGCAGTATCCGAGCCTTTCCTCCACCGCCACCGCCACCGCCACCGCCTCCGCCACCGCCACC
>DASZVD010000214.1:0-8633 GCA_035547375.1 Steroidobacteraceae bacterium | reverse complement strand
GACTTTCAGCCCGGCGACATTTGCGGGAGTGATCTGTGCACTGCGCGTATAGCGCCATCCGGCGTACGAGCCCGAATAGGTCAGCCACTGGTCCGGTTTCAGGCCGGCGTTACGGAGATCCTCGTCTGTAGCAACCGCGTGGAGATTCGGCCCCGCGGGACTACTGTCACCCGCAGCGCCGCGCTGCAAGGACCGCAGGTAGCCGATCTCCTCCCAGCGCTCGAGTGCCGACAGGTTCGTCGGCACCATGGCTGTTCCCTGCACTCCGTCACGCAAGATGCAGTAAATCGCCAGGTCGCTGTTGCCATTGCGATACCTGGTGTCAGTCAGGGAAGGCCCGCGCCCGCCCTTTGCGTCGCTGCCGTGGCACACCGCGCAGCGTGCGCGAAATATCTTCCCTCCCTGCGCCACGTCCTGTGCGCTCGTGTAAGGGTTGGTCAGCGCCGCCTCCAGGCTGCGTCCCTCGGATAACGCATCCTTGAGGTTGAAGCGCCCTCCGGGCGAGACGATCGTTCTGAGCTCGCTCCAGCTCAGCTCCGGAATGTCTCCCTCGGCTTTTCGGGAAATGAGCTCCACACGCCAGGCAAGCGCGGGCGAGCGCACCACCGCCCATGTGCACGCGGCCCCCAACGCACCGAGTCCGATGAGGATCACGCTCCACTGCAGAGCCGCGCCGCGATTCATTTCGGCAAACCTGTGCTGCCGCCGGGCTCCAACATCAGAACGGCATCGCCGTCGAACGGCGCGGTGAAGTTGTGCGGCCCGCCTCGATGGACGGGGCCGCCGGAAAAGACGAGCCCGTCCGTGGGATCGAGCCATGCAGCGGTCAGGTCGGCTGCGCTCCCGCTCAAGTCGACCGACACGCGGCCGGAGGCGGTCGGCGGCAGGTAGACGATATATCGCGCGGAACTCGGATCGGCGAGCGCGTAGCCCGTCGAGACGAAGCGCGTATCAGCGTGCGGCAGCATATCGCGCAGATCGAATCGCCGTGAGAGCTCCACGACGAATCCAAGGTTGCGGCGCACATCGACCACTCGGGGGTCGTCGAATTTGAACCCGTTCCCGCCGACCCCATAACCCGCTCCGTCATAGGCGTCCATGAAGATCGGGTTCTCCCCGCGGGTGAACGACTTCCACACCCACTCGCGGTCGCCGCACTTGCCACACAGGTGATCGGTATCCGACACGATCACCTTGGCTCCCGTGGCGAGCGGCGGATTCTTGGCGTCGCCGTTTGGAGAGATCCAATCGGCATGGCTGGCCAGCAGGTCGGCATTATCGCCGTCAGGCCAGATGACGGTCATGCCGACCGGATGCTGCTTGGGCTTACCGGCCTCGTAGGATTTGATCAGATCGATCATGTGGTATTGCCAGCGCTGCGAGCCCTGGCCGCTCTCGTTGCTGATCTCGTAGAGAACGTTGTCGAGATCGTTGACGGTATCGATCACCTTGCGCACATAGGCATCCTGGATGGCAGTCACCGCGGGGATGAGCAGCTCGTGGGTTTCCTCGCCGCTACCGTCACCGTTGGGGTCGCCGTTGATGCCGTTGATGTTGTTCGCCGAATTGAAGGGATGGCCGCGCCAGGGATTGTTCGCGTGGCTGGCGCCTTTCACCTTGGCCACGCTCCAACCGTCGAACAACATGATGGAGACATAGATCCCGCGCTTCCCGGCCGCCGCGACGCGCGCGCGCAGGCGATCGAAGTAGGTCTGATTCAGCTTCGAGAGATCAAACTTCGGCTCACCGTCGTTGGCCCTACCCGGTCCGGTGCGCTCATAGGGCGTCTCAGGATAAAACCAGTAGTCCTCATCGGCAGTCTCGAGTGTCCAGCGCGACTGCTCCCAGACGTAGAGGCGAAAGAAATCGTGGCCATTGGCCTGCAGAAAATTCAGGTAGGCGTCGTAGTCGAATGCGAGCGGCCGGCGACCGTGGCCATTATCCTGCAAGTTGGACCACGTGTGCGAGCCGGAGAGCTCCACGACCTGTCCCGCCGCGTTCTCGAAGTAACGCCCATTGGAGCTGACGCGCAGAAGTGTCGCCGGCCGCTGTATGGGATGAGCCATCAAGGCCACGCCCCCGGCCCGGGAATGCGAGCTTCCGGCGCCACACCCGGTCACTTGGATGCCCGCCAGGACGAGGGCGAGGAGCCGCGGGCGGCGGAAGGCGGCGACAATCGACCTGGGCATGCTGTTTATTCTGTGTTCGGGGGAAGCGTCGAATGCAGGCGTGCTGTTAGAGTATACCATCGCACTTTCACCGTGCTTTCAGCGGCATCGCACAGAAACCGACACTCGCAGCCCTGACGCCCACGGTCGCGGGAACTGTCTAGTCGATCGCAGAACGGCAAAATTGTCCGCGGCGCGAATTGACAATATCGGCCTCCCCTCGCAGAGTCCCATGCCAAACAGCAGGGGAAAACCCCTGCGTCCGTTGCGCCCGGGAGTCGGCACGCCGCCGCGTCGCGCGGGCGACCTGTAACGAGGAGCAAATCCGTGACAATGACGACCCTGAGCGCGGCAACCGAGCTGGCGGCCGGCGTGGCAGCCGCCGACAACAGGTCCTGCCGCTTCTGCGGCCGCAAACTGACGCATACCTTCATCGATTTGGGCATGTCGCCGCTGTGTCAGACGCACATCACGGCCGAGCAGCTCAACCACATGGAGCCGTTTTATCCGCTGCACGCGTACGTCTGCGACGGCTGTTGGCTGGTGCAGTTGCAGGAGTTCGTGGCGCCCGGGGACATCTTCAGCGAATACGCCTACTTCTCCTCGTATTCCGATAGCTGGGTGGAGCACGCCAGACGGTACTCCGAGCTCATGTGTGAACGATTTCACATCGGCGCGCACAGCAAGGTGATCGAGATCGCCAGCAACGATGGTTATCTGCTGCGTCACTTCGTAGCGCGCGGAGTGCCGGTTCTTGGCGTCGAGCCCGCGGCGAACGTGGCCAGAACTGCGATCGAGCACGGCGTTCCCTCCCTCGTCAAATTCTTCGGGCGTGAGACGGCGCGGGAGATTGCAGCCACCCACGGCAAGCCCGACCTGCTTCTCGGCAACAACGTGCTCGCTCACGTACCGGATCTCAACGATTTCGTGGGCGGCATGAAGCTGTTACTCGGCCCCACCGGTCTCATCACGATGGAGTTCCCGCACCTGTATCAGTTGATGAGGTTCAATCAATTCGACACGATCTACCACGAACATTTCAGCTACTTTTCATTCATGACCGTGGAGCGGGTTTTCGCCGCTCACGGCCTCGTGCTGTTCGACGTGGAAGAGCTCCCGACGCACGGGGGCTCGTTGCGCATCTACGCGCGGCACGCGGAAGACACGAGCAAGCCCGTGTCCGGCCGCGTCAGTGAGCTGCGGGAACGGGAGCGCGCGGACGGCTTCGAGACCCTCGGCAGGTACGCGGCATTCGCCGAGCAGGTGCGTGAGACGAAACGCAGCATCCTGGCGTTCCTGATCGAAGCGAAGCGCCTCGGGAAGTCAATCGTGGGCTATGGTGCTCCCGGCAAGGGCAACACCCTGCTGAACTATTGCGGGATCCGGCAGGACTTCCTCGACTACACAGTGGATAGAAACCCCTACAAGCAAGGCAAGTACACCCCCGGCACGCACATCCCTATCGTGTCGCCGGATCGCATCCGGCAGACTCGCCCGGACTACGTATTCATCCTGCCCTGGAACCTCGCCGAGGAGATCAGCGCCCAATGCGCCTACATCCGCGACTGGGGCGGACAGTTCGTAGTGCCAATTCCGGAGATCCGGCGGCTGTGATCCGCTCGGCAGCCGCGGTATAGCGCCAGGCGCCTTTCGCGGCTCATACCCGCGTGGCTCGCGCTGCTACCGCCGGGCCAGCTTTCTGGCCAATCCCTCGATGGTATTCTTGGGATTGAGCACCAGGTCCAGAACTCGCAGCGCCGCCACACCCGCTATCCGCAGCGGGTTGATACGTGCCCCCGTGGAATGCAGCCCGCAGGCGTGCAGCTCCCAGAACGCCTTCGGCCGCATCAGCAGCAACCCTTCAGCGAGCACACGGTACTCGGCTGCGGTGGTGGCACGCACACGCGCCTCGAACTCGGCCGTGGAAAGAAACGCGCGTCCGTATTTCCTCACGACAATCGCTTCGGCGAGCGTATCCAGGCGGAACTTCTTGAGCGAGGTCATGTGCGACTCGTTTTCCCTCCGTGTGAAGGTCAGCACCTGGTTGAGGAAGCCGAAGTCCCCGTGTTGCAGCAGCTCGAAGCAGATTTCCACATCCTCGACCGGGCTGTCCTCGGCGAAGAAAGATTGGCGGGCACGGACGACGTCAGCGCGCAGGAGCGTCGCGGTGGGACTACCGAAGACGTACAGCCCTTCGAGCAGATACTTTCGGCAGATGTCCCGGCCGGAAATGAAACGACTGGGAAACGGCAGCCCGGCAAGATAGACGTCCTTCTCTATGAGCGTGTAGGCACCCACGAGGACGATCGAGGGGTATTGCTCAGCCACGCCGACCATCTCGGCCACGCAGGTGGGAAATATCCAGTCGTCCGCCTGCACGATCTTGCAGTATTTGCTCTCGGGCGATATAGCGCGCAACGCCCGGTTATAATTGGGCACCTGCGGCAGAAATTCCTCGAAGCGCAGATATCGAATACGAGAATCGCGCGCGGCGAATGACTGTGCGATCTCCGACGATCCGTCGGTACTGCAATTGTCCGCCAGAATGTACTCGAAGTTGGAATGCGTCTGCGTCAGTACGCTCTCGACGCACTGCGCGAGCAGGCTCGCGGTGTTGTAGAAAGGAGTTACAACACTGACGAACGGCTCCACTGTCCCATGGCGCTCGGCCACTCTCACTCTCCCACCACGGCCGGACGCGCGCTACCGCAGCCCGCCAGGGCACCCAGCAGAGCAAACTGCTCGCGGACCCGGTCGGCCCGCTCGCGAACCCGCTCCCGAATGAGGGCGCGAACCGCCTGCTCGCGACTCAGCAGCCGCTCGAACATCCGCGTGAGATCAGCGGCGCGAATATCACGAATTCCAGTGCAATATTCGCCCAATTCCATATCGGCCATGTGTTCATCGACCTTTCGGTCGAACGATATGGCGAGCACCGGCACGAGACCAATGTGCGACAGCATCACTCCGTGCAGGCGGCTCGCTACCACGGCCCGCAGTCGCGGCAACAACGCTTGCAGCGATGCGACGGTCTGTGTCGATTGCACATCGATGCCCGCCGGGAGCCCGACGCGCTGCGTCTCGATCTGCCGCAGCAGGTCTCTCACGGCCGCGCTGTCCGCGCCGCTGGTCGTAAATATCGCGATCCGCAGCCCACGCTCGCACAGGGCAATCACGAAATCCGCAAGCGCCGCGATGTATCCGGCGTACACGCCCTCGGACCGGGTAGGCCAGCTCTCCGGCCGCCCGAATGCAATCGGACTGATACCGATCACATCCCGCCCTGCCCCGCCCGGCGGCATGCCGCCCCCCTCGAACAGCGCAAAAGCCGCATCAGGAAAGCAGGGGTCCCCACGAGTAAACGCCCACCGCCGTAAAATAACCTTCGAACCTTCGTCGCGGTAGCTGCGGAATTGCGCAAGTCGCAGCGCCGTGCCCATGAGGCCGCGGCTCAGCCTGCCCTCCAGCCGACACGCCCCGACGCTCGCAAAGGCAACCGGCACGCCTCGTAGCCGCGCCAGGACGGTCCACCGCGCCAGTGCGTATGGATGGCCCCATGGACCGCCCCATTCGTCGTCGATCTGGCCCCCCCCGGCAACGATCAGAAGCCGCAGCCGCCCCACCAAGCGCCACGCAAAAACCAGGAAGCCCAGCTCACGCAGACAGCCCTTGAGCTTCCGCGGCAGACGGCGGGCCGCGTGCACGCACGCCACCAATGACCTGACGCGACGCAAACGGGTGCGTAGCGCCGTCAACAGTGGCTTGGATTCCTCGCCGGCGGCGGCTGCGGGGTGCTCGGGGGACGACGCCGGTCCAGGCGAGGCGCTCGGGAGGAAGAGGCTCTCCGAGTAAAAGTCGACGTCCAGAGCGGTAATCGGATAACACGCAATTCCGTGTATCTGAGCGGTACGCTCCGGATTGAGTGTGAGGCCGATCAAGTCCACATCCGCTGGTAGCCGCCGCAGATTGTCGACGAAGCTGAATTGGATGGCCTGATCCCCGAGGTTCGTGCCTCCATAGGGAGTCAGTAGCGCGATCGTGCAGGACATGACGATGCCGGCTTCGGCAATGGATGCCTCGAGGGTGCCTGGCATTTTTCGCGCGCCGGGCCTGATGCAGTGCGGGGCCGATCAATGCCGGCGCCGGCGACATTCACTTCAATCACGTTTGGCACCGACCCTCCCGCGCCAAAGCGCCCCCACCTACCGTCACGTTACGAAAGCTTACTGAAAGCATGATATGCGATCCACCACGGGCCCGTCATCCCGTGATGTCCTTCACGAACGAGCGCTCTAAACCGTCGTTGAGCTCTTTGACCAGCGGAACTCGTCGTCAATCTGTCCTGTCTGCGACAGGTACCGGAGCTGTTTGAGGCGCGTGAAAGCGCGAAAGCCGAACGTATCCGGGCTCATCTCGATGCGCTCGAACAGAGCACGCAATTCACGCGCGCCGCGCTCCGTAGACCACTCACAACGATAACCGGGCAGGTGCTTGCGGATCTTGTCGAACTTGACCCGGTAGCTGCGATTGTCGCCGGCGCTCGAGCCGACACTCAGCTCGCAGCCCGGGAACACCTTGGCGATGATCTCGGCGATCTCGCGAACACGATAGTTCTCCTCGTTCGCGCCGACATTGAAAACCTCGCCATTGACGGCGGGCGCCGGCGCCTGCAGGACCATGCGCACGGCGCGGCAGATGTCCTCGACGTGCACCACGGGGCGCCACGGACTCCCATCGCTCGTCATGGCGATCTTTTTCTTCGTCCATGCGAGCCCGCAAAGATCGTTGATCACGATGTCGAAGCGCATACGCGGTGACGCACCGTAGGCTGTCGCATTGCGCAAAAACGTGACGCAGAACTTATCACCGGCCATGGGCGTGAGATCGCGTTCGACCATCACCTTGCAGCGTGCGTACGCGGTCTGCGGATTCACGGGCGACGTCTCGTCGAGCCAGTCGCCGGTACCGAGACCGTACACGCTGCACGACGAAGCGTAGACGAAGCGGCGCACGCCGGCCGCCTTCGCGACCGTCGCCAGGTTCACCGAGCCCTGATGGTTGATCTGATACGTGACCTCCGGCTTGTTCTCTCCCAATGGATCGTTGGAGAGCTCCGCGAGATGCACGACCGCATCGATACCCTCGAGGTCGGCCGGCCCGATCTCGCGCAGGTCCTTGTTGATGAGGCGCGGCGTCAGGTAAGGCTGCGGCGTGGGGCTGTAGAGCCAGCCATCGCGATAGTAGCCCGTATCGAAGCCGACGACATCGTGACCGTCCGCGAGCAGCAGCGGCGCGAGCCTCGTGCCAATGTAACCTTCGGTGCCGGTGACCAGGATTTTCATCTGTCAGGTCCTGTTGGATGTTGGTGTGAATTCAGGAGCCGAGGACGAGCTTGCGCGCGTAGAACGCTTCCGCGAAGCCTGACGGCGCCTTGCACTCGATGCCGCGCAGGCGCAGCAGAGCCAGGAAGGTATCGGCCGTGAACCAGTCGCGACCGCGCTGCGAGGGGAAGCTGGCGAGCAGCGCCTCCGCCTTGCGTTGCGCCACTCCCGCGGGCAGCGGCACGAAGACGTTCGGACTGCCGAGATCACCGTCGTACTTCGGGATCTCGTACTCCAGGATCGGGTGATTGCGAAACGTGTTCCAGGCAAGCTCCGCGAGCACACGATGATCCTGGTGCCGGTCGCGCTCGTAGTGAGTCAACACCACATCGGGGCGGACTCGGGTCCCGAGAGCGGCCAACGATTCCTTGATCGCCGCGAACTGATCCGGGAAATAGCTGTCGCGGAATTCGTGCTGCTCGATCTCACAGTGACAGTCGCCGCCGAGCAAGGCACGGGCGGCCGCACGGGTCTCCGCCGCGCGCTCGGCGCTTCCGGAGAACACCGCCCACACGAAACGCGCGCCCGGATACCGCTTGGCCCAATGCGCCAACGTGCCCCCGCAGCCGATCTCGATGTCGTCGCAGTGCGCGCCGAGACATAATATCGTGGGTGCTCGTGTCAAGCCCCCCCATTCCAGACCCAGCAAGCGGGTTCTCCAGATTTAGCGGTTTTGCGGCAGCAGCACCGGTGGCCGCGGGCAAGTGCCTGTACGCCGCGCGTGTGGTTCTATCGACCTTTTTAGTTCAACTAGACTGCCACAACCGGCGCCGGATTGGATCGACGGCCACGCGCCCCTGTGACCCTCCTCACAGGTCCAGGGGAGCCCTCAGACGCGCCCGAGGCAGCATTTGATGACCTCCTTGTATACCTGCAGCTTCCAGGGCCAATAAGACGCGGCGCGCAAATACCAGCGGATCGCCTTGGCGGGTTGCCCCGAGGCCGCCTGCCATGCCCCGATCTCCCAGACGCTCGCAAAGGCCTGCCGGACGATGCGGGGCGGCACCTGGCGCCCCCGCGGCAGCGCCAGAGCGCGCCGCAGAACCGCCTCACGGTCGGCCGCGCGCTGGTCCAGATCGTTGCT
>DASZVD010000213.1:0-6576 GCA_035547375.1 Steroidobacteraceae bacterium | reverse complement strand
CACCGGCCCGTTCACACGGAAATACGCCGGCGCGTGCTCGTTCGACATCACCTGCTCCCGCAGAGCGCCATCGCGGATCTTGGCCCGCCAGATCTGCGCCCAGGACAGGAAGAAGCGCTGATCGCCGCTCAGGCCGTCGATCAGCGCAGCCGGCCGGCCCCGCAGCGACAGATGATAGGCGCGATAGGCCATGTTGAGGCCGCCCAGGTCGCCGATGTTCTCTCCCACGGTGTTGGCTCCGTTCACGTGCAGCCCCGGCAGCGCCTCGAAGGAGGAGAACTGCTCGATGAGCCGGGCCACCCGGGCATTGAACACGTCGGCATCTTTCTGGGTCCACCAGTCGTTGAGGCTCCCGTCGGGACCGAACTTGCGCCCCTGGTCATCGAAGCCGTGCCCGATCTCGTGACCGATCACGGCGCCGATGCCTCCGTAGTTCACGGCCGCGTCCGCGTTCGGATCGAAGAACGGCGGCTGCAGAATGGCCGCCGGAAAGACGATCTCGTTGTTCAGCGGGTTGTAGTAGGCGTTGACCTCCTGCGGGGTCATTTGCCACTCGGCGCGATCCACCGGCTTGTCGAGACGCGCCACTTGATACTGCCAGTGCCAATCGGCGGCGCGCCGCACGTTGCCGATGAGGTCATTGCGCCGGATCTGCAGCGATGAATAGTCCTTCCACACGTCTGGATAGCCGATCTTCGCGGTGAAGGTCGCCAGCTTTTCGTGGGCGCGTGACTTGGTCTGCGCGGTCATCCAATCGAGCGCATCGATGCGCTCGCTCAACGACTCCCGCAGCATCGCCACCAACTCCTGCATCTTCGCCTTCGAGTCCGGCGGGAAATAGCGCGCGACGTACAACTGCCCCACCTGCTCGCCGAGGGCGTCGTCCACCTCGTCCACGGCACGTTTCCACCGCTCACGCTGCTGCGGCTGCCCGCGCAACTTCTGTCCATAGAAGGCGAAGCGCGCCGAGTCGAAACGCTCCGGCAGATAAGGGGCGTGGTCGCTCAGGTAGTGAAAGGTCAGATAAGCCCTGAGCGTCGGCAGAGGGGTGCGCTGGAACAGCGCCGCCAGGTCACGGATCGCCGTGAGCTCACTCAACACCAGCTCCCGGCGATTGCCGATGGAGGAGGCGTTCAGGAACGCCTGCCAGGGGAAGCCGGGCGCATACGCCACCAGCTGCTCTTTGGTGCGCGGGTTGTAAGTTGCATCCACGTCACGACGCTTTTCGAGCGCCCACTGCACGCGTGCCGCGGCCGTCTCGAACGCCATGATGTCCTTGGCCTGCGCGGCAGCGGTGCTGCTGCCGCCGAGCGCGAGCATCTGCTCGACGTAGGCGACATACTGCGCGCGCAGCTCCTGCAGCTTCCGCTCGTCCTTGAGATAGTAGTCGCGATCGGGCAGGCCGAGCCGCGCTTGACTGATGACCACCGAATAGCGGTCGGGGTTCTTGAGATCCGGCGGCAGATCCAGATCGAACAACGACGCAAAGCCCGCCTTGCCGAACAGGGTCGCAATGTCAGATTTCGTCTGGGCGGCGGCGATCCGCTGCAGATCTGCTTTCACCGGCGTCAGGCCATTGGCTTCGATCGCCGCAGTGTCCATGTACGCCGCGTAGTAGTCGCCGATCTTCTGCGACGGTGAGCCGTCGGCCGACGGCGTCGCCGCCGCTGACTCGATCAGGTCGCGGACGCGCTTCTTCGAGAGCTCGTCGAGCTCGCTGAACGCATCGAAGCTGGCCCGGTCGGGGGGGATCTCGAAACTGCTGTACCAACGGCCGTTCGCGTAAGCGAAGAAGTCGTCGCCCGGCTGCACCTGCGGGTTGCCCGCGGTGAGATCCAGCCCGAAGGCGCCGAAGGCGGCTTTATGAGCCGGATCGGGTGTGGACACTGTTTTCTCCTGCGCGGCGAACGGCTCCGCGTGCACGGCCGTGGCCGCGAGAAGCGCCACGACCCAACCCGGGAAGACCTTCACGGGCGTTACCATTGATGAACGAGGTCGCGCCAGGACGGACGCGCACTCATCTCGGGAGGCGAGCCGTCGGTGCCGAGATACATGAAACCGACGATGGCATCCTTCGCCTCCAGGCCAAGGGCAGCCTTGACCACGTCGTCATAAGCCGGGCCGCCCGTCTTCCACATCGAGTTGTAACCGAGTGCGTGGGCCGCGAGCATCACATTCTGAGCGGCCGCGCCGGCCGACAGCACCTGCTCGATCACCGGGATTTTCCCGCCCGGGGTGCAAATCGCGGCCACGGTGACGATCATGGGCGCACGGAAGGCCTTTTGTCGCTCACGCTGCAGGGTCTCGGCAGGAGTTGTCGGGTGTTTGCGACATAGATGGTCCGCGAGCAGGTCGCCAAAGCGCCCGAGCGCCTCACCTTGAATCACGATGAAACGCCAGGGGCGCAGCCTGCCGTGGTCCGGGGCGGCGGCCGCACTGGCGAAAATGAGCTCCAGCGCGCCGGCATTGGGGGCCGGCGCAGTCAAGGTCCGGGCGGAGCGCCTTTGTAACAAAGCGTCAATGGCTTGCATGGGGCAAAAGCTTCCTCGAGTTGGCGCGCGCCGCGCGCTGATGGGCACGATACCTGCTTGCGGGGCATTCGTGTGAGAGGAGGCATTATGCAAGATCCGCTCATTGAGGCTGCGCATCGCCTGGGGGTTCCGACCCATAGCAGCGCCGGACCCGAGCCAGGATCCCTGAGTGGCCAACTCTGGGCCACTTGGCCGCGGGACCGGCTCGAGATCGCTCACGAAGCACTGGCGCGTGTAGTCGAATATGACCATGAAGCGCGTGTCGTCCCCAGCGGCCGCGACAACGTGTGGCGCGCGTACGCAAGCGGCTGGAGTTACGAAGGCGACTTCGTCGACGCGGTTGCCACTCTCGCCCTGCATGTTGCCGGAAGCACATTACAGGACGCGGACCGCGAACACGATCGTACCGTGCAGTGACATTACGCAGGGCTTCGGGGCACACTTACGGGTGTGACTTCATACTCGACATCCGAAGCCTGCGAACGTAACAAGGGTCCGATACTCGCGATCCTGTTGGAAGCGTTCGCCCACAGTCATTCCGTGCTCGAGATCGGCAGCGGCACGGGCCAGCACGCCGTGCACTTCGCCGCCCATCTGCCTCATTTGCGTTGGCAACCGAGCGATCAGAGCGAGTATCTCCCGGGCTTGCGCGCGAGGATCGCCGCGGAAGGCTCGCCTAACTTGCTACCCCCCATCGAGCTCGACGTGCGCCGTGAGCCGTGGCCCGTGGGTCCGGTCGACGCCGTGTTCACTGCCAACACACTCCACATCATGGGGTGGAGCGCGGTCACGGATTTGTTTCGCGGCATCGGTCGCCATCTGAGCACGCCCGGCATCGTGTGCGTCTACGGCCCCTTCCGCTACGGCAATCGCTACACCAGCCCGAGCAACGCGGACTTCGATCGCTATCTGAAGCGGACCTATCCGGAAGGCGGCATTCGCGACTTCGAGGCGGTCGCCGCGCTGGCCTCGGCCGTGGGGCTGCGGCAGGTCGCGGACCACGCCATGCCGGCGAACAACCAGCTGCTGGTGTGGCAGCGGCCGCCTGCGGCTTCATAGAAGCCGCATTTTTGGCTGGGTTACCGGCTCGATTCCCCGGCCAATTTCCTGCCGTTTCTCGCCCAATCCCCATCGATCGCTGCCCAAAGACCCGCCGCCGGTTGCCGGATTCCGAGCCCACGCGCGGGGACCACATAGTCACGGCGGTGCGACCCAGACAGGATAAAGTGCGCCCCATGGATGCCCATACCCTCCAAGAGCTGAAAGACGCCATTCGCACCATTCCCGACTACCCGAAGCCGGGAATCATGTTCCGCGACATCACCACCCTCCTCGGCAACGCCCGGGCCTTCCGGCGGGTGGTCGATGAGCTCGTCCAGCCCTGGACCGGGTCGAAGGTCGATCACGTCGCCGGCATCGAGGCGCGGGGCTTCATTCTCGGGGGAGCGATTGCGCACCAGCTCGCGGCGGGCTTCGTTCCCATCCGCAAGAAGGGCAAGCTCCCCCACCGGACGGTGCGCCTAGCCTATTCCCTGGAGTACGGCGGCGACGAAATCGAAATCCACCAGGATAGCGTAGCCCGGGGAGAGCGCATCGTCCTGGTCGATGACCTCATTGCCACGGGCGGAACCGCTACCGCGGCGGTGAAATTGCTTCGCTCCCTGGGGGCCGAGGTGCTCGCCGCCTGTTTCATCATCGACCTGCCGGACCTGGGGGGCGCCCGGCGGCTGGCGGAGCTGGAAGTGCCGGTGCGGACGCTGGTGTCGTTTCCAGGCCATTGATTCAATTGGCGAAAAGTTGCCCGGCAGCGCTTTTCGCGAGACCCTGCGCAGTCGCCCGCCGGCCAAGCGCCCCGGGGCGCGGCGCCCCCGGCAAAAAGCGTAGTTTTGACCCCTGCCGCCGCAACATTACGTTGTGGTCACCTTCCATCGAGCGGGGGTGATTCCAGTCATAATAAGCGCGCTTCAAGGCGGGCGTCCTTCAAGCACCGATTTCCTCAACCGCTCGAATTATCAATACAGTGGAGCCGATGATGTTCAAGAAGCTTGTCCCAGTCGTCAGTCTGTTCGTGTTCGCCGCGGGCCCCGTGTTCGCCGCCGACACCACCGCTCCTTCGTCGGACACCTCGGCCTCGGCCCCCGCGAAGAGCCACAAGAAGCACCACAGCAAGAAGCACAGCAAGTCCAGTTCTTCGACCAGCGACTCCAGCGCGCCGAAGTAACTCGCGCTTCGCGCCAGCTGCCGCTGGCAGCGAGAGCCCGGAAGAGCCCCGCCGTCACAAGCGGGGCTCTTTGCTTTGTAGGACTTCTCCTACCGCTCTTTACGGCTTCGGGCTACATAGCCGCCTACGGCCGCCGCTTGCCGCCCCGTGCGGCCGCACGCGACATTGAGCCCCATGACGCTGAAGGATCTCCTCTCCCTGATCGCGGTCATCGTGGGTATGTTGCTCGTGCTGGTCACGCCATAAGCGAGCATCACTGTCGAACCGCTGGCCTCCGCCGCGCGCTTTTGGCTTAATCCGCGGCGCCCCAGGCGCAATGCAGATGACGCAGACTCCAGATCACTCACCTCAGGGACCCCCGTCGCAGCCGCAGCAACCGCAGCAGCAAAGCGCCGCGGCGGCCGCGCGCGAGCTGGATCAGCTCATCGAGTCGCGTACCCTGGAGCTGTCGGCGCTCTCCAGTCACCTGCAGAGCCTCGCCGAAAAGGAGAAATCCGAGCTCGCCCGCAAGCTCCACGACGAGCTCGGCGGGCTGCTCACGGCCGCGAAGATGGATCTGTCCTGGCTGCAGGCGCGGCTGGACCAGCCTGCCCTGCAAGAGCGCCTGACCCAGCTCGGCAGCGTGCTCGATGAGGCCATGGCGCTGAAGCGCCGGGTCGTGGAGGAGCTGCGCCCCTCGCTGTTGGATCACTTCGGGCTGCCCACTGCCCTGAGGACCTACGTCGATTCCGCTTGCGCGAAGGCGGGAATGCACGCCGACATCCACCTGCCCGAAGAAGGCGACAGCATCCCCAAGGACACGGCGATAGCTCTGTTCCGCATCGTGCAGGAAGGCCTGAGCAACATCATCCGGCACGCGGGTGCGAAACGTGTGCGGCTGGAGCTGACAGTCACGCCGGACACGTACTCCTTCACCCTCACTGACGATGGCCACGGCTTCGATCTGAACAGAGCGCGTGCCGGCTGGCCGCACGGCATCATGGGAATGCAGCACAGGGTCAGGGCACTGGGAGGACATTTCGCGCTCGAATCCGTGCCCGGCGAGGGAACCACTCTCCGGGTGTCGGTACCGGCAGCCGTACCCGCGGGCGCCTAGGAGCGTGTCGGATTTAGGCCGCTAGTGGCTCGAAGGCGGCGCCCACTTCGAGCGCCCGTCCACCACCACGGCCTTCAACAGCGAGATGTCCCGCATCTTGTCGAGGAAGTAATCGGCACCGGCCGCGAAGCAATGATCGCGAACGAAATCCGACGCGTAGTTGGTCAGCACGACAATGAGAGGTTGCGCATCGGGCGGATAGAGCTGCCGTGCCTGACGGATGACAGCCACTCCATTGCCTTCCGCGAGCTCGATGTCGACGACCAGCACGTCGTAAGTCGACTCCCGCAGCCGCAGCACGGCATCCGATTGCGTGGCCGCCTGCGCCGCGACCGCAATCCGCCCCGGCTCGGAGAGCAGGTCCACCAAGCGGCGGGCCAGCACCGTCGAGTCCTCGATGAGCAGGATGCGCCGCTCGATCGCCGTCGTGCCACTGACGTCGGAAGAGCGATCTTCGGCGGTGGTCATGACGCTCGTCACTGCAGCAGGTTGTTCTTGATGGCGTAGTACGTGATGTCAGCATTCGTCTTCATGGCCATCTTCTCCAGAATCCGTGTGCGATAAGTGCTGACGGTCTTCACGCTCAGGAACAGCTTCGCCGCGATTTCCGACACACTCTTACCCTCGGCGAGCTTGCAGAAGATCTGGAACTCGCGCTCCGACAGCACGCTGTGCCGCGGCTCGCCAGGCGCCCCCTGCAGGCCGCTGACCAGCATCTCGGCGAGCTC
>DASZVD010000212.1:0-5184 GCA_035547375.1 Steroidobacteraceae bacterium | reverse complement strand
CCGGCAACATCCACGGTTGCTCGGTCAGGCGGCCCGCGTCGACGCTCCAGGCGATGATCGAGTCACGGACGAGCCCGACCGAGTGCGTGTTGGTGATCGCCACCGGCCCCTCGAGCAGGCCGGACTCCTCCACCCAGGTGGTGCCGGTCATCTCGCCGTTGCCGTTCTGCGCGAACCAGCCGCCGTAGACCGGCGCGGCATCCTGCCGGCCGCGCGGAAATATGACAGTGACCCCGGTGCGCACGGGTCCCTTGCCCACCACCAACTTGCCGTCGCCCGATATCTTCGTGGTGTAACCGACCTCCACGCCCTTCACGTCCGTGATGGCATCGAGCGGACCCGGCGTGCCGTCGAATGGAATTCCCAGATCGCGAGCACGCTCCGGTGTCGCGGGCGCCCCCATGGCGAGCACGGCCGGCAGACAGGCCGCCAGAGTCATCAGAAACCGACGCAGCATGAGCTCCCCCTTCGTTACACGTAAAATGCGCCACAGCGGAGTGTGGAAGAAGCCGTGCCCAGCGGTCGATCCTCCGCTGGGATGAGTTGCCCCTCGCCCCCGCCACCGCGATTCTATATACTTGTTAAGTATTTTTGCGGCGCCCGCGTGCGCAAGGGGGCCAGGCCAGCGCCGCTCGGATCTGACACCCCTCGAACCGTTCAACGAGCCCATTTCCAGCACTAATGCCGTCAAATCGCAAGCCCTCCACTGCACGCCGCGGGCCACGCCCATCGAGCGACGCCCCCTCGCCCCAGATACCGATCCGCGACCTGTCACGCTCTCTGCCCATGGCCCTCATGAGGGCCCGCGAAGCCGTGATGGCGTACTTCCGTCCGCATCACCGGCAGCACGGCGTCACGGAGCAGCAATGGCGCGTGCTGCGCGTCCTCAACAAGGTGGGCGAGCTGGAGATCGCCGACCTCGCCCGGCAGGCGGTGCTCATGCCGCCCAGCCTGTCGCGCATCCTGCGCGACCTCGAGGCCGCCAACATGATCCGCCGCCGGCCGGTCGCAGGCGACCTGAGACGCAGCCTCATCTCGTTGAGCCCCGCGGGACTGGCGCTCCTGGCGAAGGTCGCGCCCCTGTCGGAAGCCAGCTTCGCCGAGATCGGACGCTGCTTCGGCGAGCGGCGCCTGAACCAGTTGTTCCAGCTGCTCAACGAGCTGGAGAGTGAGCTGACCTCAAACCGGCGCCGCAACGAAGTCGCGGGGACTGCGCGCAAGCCAGGCAAGCGCCAGCGCCGCGCCGAAGCCGGGAGCCGCCGCCATGGCGAAAATCTCCAGGACGGACCAGCCGCGGCTCAACGCGAGACCGCCGGCGATCGGGCCGATGAATGACCCGACCCGCCCGGCGCCGAGCGCGAATCCCGTGCCTGTCGAGCGCAACGTCGTCGGGTAAAGCGACGCGATGACCACGTAGAGCGCGGGCTGCGCTCCCATCACACAACTGCCCGCGAAAAACAGCGCGGGAATCAGTATGACGGGCCGGCTGTAGCCGAACCCGACGACCAGCGAGGCGACGCCGGCCACCAGAGCGCCGAGCGATGTCACCTTGAATCCGCCGAACCGGTCGATCAGACGCCCCAGCACGATGGCGCCCACCACGCCACCGACATTCGGCAGCACCGTCGACAGCAGCGCCGCCCGCGTGGAGAGCCCGGCGAGCTTCATGACGGTCGGCAGCCAGCTCAGCAGAAAGTAGAGCATGAACGTGTTGAGCGCGGCGACGAGCGTGATGAGCACGGTGGGTACCGTGCGCCCGGGTCCGAACAGGAGCGCTATCGACACTCGCCTGCTCGAGTGGTCGGGCACCGTGAACACGGCGCCGGCGGCGAAGCTCACTTGCGGATCGATCCTCTTCAGGAGCGCCGCGATCTCGCGCTCCCGGCCGCCCCGCGCGGCCAGAAAACGCAGCGACTCCGGCAGGTGCACGGCGCTCCAGGCCGCGATGAGCAGCGGGACGAGCCCACCCACATAGAACATCGACCGCCAGCCGAGCTCGGGAATCAGCCAGCCCGCGAGCAGCCCGCCCGCCATCGATCCGAACGGCAGCGCCGAGAAAGTCAGGGTCGTCAGTGCCCCACGCCGCCGGGCAGGGGCATATTCCGACACGAGGGCTATGAGATTGGGAAGAATGCCACCCGTCCCCAGCCCCATCAGGAACCGGCACAGCGCCATCACGGCAAGCGACGGCGCAAACGCAGTGAGCAGGGAGAAGACCCCGAACAGCACCGTGGCAATGATGACCGGCCACTTGCGGCCCCAACCGTCCGCCACAGGCCCGAGCGTCAGCGCTCCGACCACCATGCCGAGCGGGGTCGCGGTAAAAGCGGCACTGAACACGGTTGGCGCAACGCCCCACTCCCGCGCTACAGCCGGTGCCGCCAACGCCATTGCCTGCAGATCCAGGCCATCGAGTGTGGCAATCACCATTGCAGTGATGAAGGTGCCCCACTGAAGCCGGCTGACCCGCCGCTCATCAATGAAGCGGGCAACGTCGACACGCGACGTGCCCGCTACATCTGACGCTGACACCGCGATTGCCGTGTCTGCAGTGTCGGCTACCACACCTCAGAAGCGGTAGAGCGCGGTCACACCCATGGTACGCGGCCGCAGAGTCGTCCCGACCAGCTCACCGGTCGGTACGGCATCGAACGTGACCGTGCCGCGGGTCTCCCACAGTACCGGCTGCGCGTTGAACAGATTGTTCACGAACAGCGAGATGTCCCAGTTGTTGAGGCTGGTGCCCAGGCGCACGTTGGTCTGGCTGTAGCCCGGATTCGGGAAGTCCTCCAGTGCCGGATACAGCGCCGATCCAACCACGTTGGGCGGGTAGATCTGTCCCGCATCACGCCCCGTGAAGGTGTAGTCCCAACGGAAGTACGATGGGTTGCCGAACGCGTGGAAGCTATACTGGCCGGAAAGGGTGGCCGTCGGCTGCGAGCCCGGCAACGCCTCGCCGTTGGTCGCGTAGTAGGTCGTCACGCCGTTCGTGGTGTACGCCGGCAGATCCTGAGTGGACTTGACGAACTGATAGCCCGCATTGAGCGACAGGAGCAACGGGTCGAGCGCGCGCCAGTTGACGGACAGGTCCGCGCCGCGGCTCTGGGCCTTGCCCAGATTGCTCGTGAACGACAACGTGCAGCTCACGAGGTCCACGTTGCGGATCTGATTCGACCAGTTGATCTGGAAGACGCTGGCGTCCACCTGCAAGCGGCCCTGGTCGGTCTTGAACTTCGTGCCGAGCTCATAGCTCCAGACGCTGTCGGGCTTGTAGGTGAGCGGCGAAGAGGCCAGTCCGAGCCGCTCCAGATCCGGCTGACACGCAGCGTTGTTCAGGGGCGGGTTGGAGCCGCCGTTGCGGAAGCCCTTGGATGCGCTCGCATAGACGAGGGCGTCGCCGGTCTTGTATGACAACATGTACTTGGGCGTGGTCGCGTTCGCCGACTGGCTGCCGCTCTCCGGCACGACGCCCGGGACACCAGTGACGGGGCCGCCCTCCAGATTGTGGAACTCATCGGTCATCTTGGAGTAGCGCAGGCCGACGGTGGCGATGAGGTTCTCCACGATCCTGAAGTCCACCTGGCCGAAGGCGGCCTTCTGCGTATCGTAGACACCGGCATTGCTGAAGAACGAATACTGGCCGTTGAGCAGTCCGACGCCGAACAGGTTCGTGATGCAGCTGGCGGCCGTGGCCCCGCAGACGAGCGGCCCGAGCGGGCCCTGGCTGATCAGGGTCCCCATGTACGGGTCGTACACCTTGCTTTCGGCATTGGTGCTGTTCTTGGAGTAGTACAACCCGACGACGTACTTCAGGCGGGCATCGTTATCCGTCGACTGCAGGCGCACCTCCTGCGTGAAGTAGTGGTTCGCCTGGTCGTTGTAGCCCGGCGTCACGTCGTTCGGATTCTGCGGAAACAGCACGCCCGCCCAGTTGCCGGCCTCGAGGCTGGAATAGTCGGTGATCGCGGTCTCGGACCGGTCGAAGTAGGAGGTGTTGGAGAGGAGCTCCGCATGGTCGAAGGCGTAGTCGATCTTCAGTGCCGGCAACGCCAGGTGCTGGTCCTGATATTGCCCCGTGGTGTGCAGGTTCACGTAGTCCCCGTTCGCGGGGTTTCCCAGAGTGTTGACGAATGTCGGCAGATTCCCCGGGCCGAACGGATTGGCGGAGGTCACCCCGTCGGAGTGCAGATAGAAGAAATCACTCTGGTTCGCGCGGACGTGCTGGAAGAAGATCGACGGAGTGATCGTCAGGTTGTCCATCGGCTTCCAACCGAGCGCGAAGCGCGCTGAAGTGGAGTCCGTGTAGTTCGCGTTCCTGGCCGTCGTCTGACCGGTGTAGTAGTTGACATCGTCGATCCAGCCGCCATCGTGGCGGTTCCAGACGCTGGCGCGGAATCCAAGCACGCCCTCGATGATCGGCATGCCGCCGGCGACGCCGACCTCGTAGCTCGGCGCGCCGTCTTGCGTGTAGCTCGCTTCGCTACGCACATACATGGATGCGCTGTTGAGATTGGGCGAGGGCGTGATGAAACGGACGGTACCGCCTTCCGAGCCCGAACCGAACAACGTGCCCTGCGGGCCCTTGAGCACCTCCACGCGCTCCACGTCGAACAGCTGCGGGTATGCGTTGTCGTTGTAGTTGCCGCTGGCGGTGGTGGAATTCACCTGGATCGGCGTGTCATCGATATAGACGCCGGTCGTCGCCGCGCCGATGGTGGAAGACACGCCTCGAATGGAGATCGAGGAGCTCAGGCTGCTGCCGAAGCCCTGGTTGCCGCGGGTGAACTGCAACCCCGGGGTGAGGCGCGCGATGTCATCGACCTGGCGGACGCCCTGCAGGTCCATCTGCTCCTGGGTGAAGGCCGTGATGCTCACGGGAACGTCCTGGATGTTCTCTTCACGGCGGGTGGCCGTGACCACGATCTCCTCGAGCGCCGGTGCGCTTTCGCCACTGGACTGCTGCGGCGCAGTCTGAGCCTGCGCCCCGTGGGGCGAGCAAAGCGCCGCGCACACCGCCAGCGCGACGCTTCCGGGCAGGTGGCCCCGGGCGGCCTGCGAGCTGCCCCGAGCCTGGAAATAATGAGTCAGCGCGAATCGATTCTTCATGGAACCCCCATCTTTCTCGTCAGACCCTCGGGACGATAATTAACTCGTGAAGTAGTTACTGTCAACTATATTCTTAAC
>DASZVD010000211.1:0-14110 GCA_035547375.1 Steroidobacteraceae bacterium | reverse complement strand
TACAGAACCCGGTCACCAGCGACGCGAACTCGGCTGTGTGGGATAGAAAGGGCGCATGAGCGGCGCGGCGCACCTCGATATAGCGCCCGTCGGGCAGGGCTTGCGCGAGCACACGCGAGGCGGCCGGCAGCGTCACTCGATCGTATTGCCCTGCGATCACCAGTGCGGGGGCTCGTACCAGGCTCAGCATGGGCCGCAGATCGCTGCTCTGCAGCGTCTCCAAACCCACAACCAACGCTTTGGGGTGCGCTTCGCCGTGCGCGAACAACGATGCGTGCAGGTCCGCCAACACTTTCTCGCCGCCTGTGCTCCCGCGCACTTGCAGCTCCAGGAAGTCATTCACGGTGCGCTTGTAGTTGGTCCGCAGCTGCGTGGCCATTCTCTCGATGGCGGAGGCAGGCATTCCGTCAGGCCAATCCGGCCCCGCGATGAACCGCGGCGTCGTCGCGACGAGCACCAGTCGCTCGACACTGCCGGGCATGGCCGCGGCCAGATCCAGGGCGATCTGCCCGCCGAGCGACCATCCCAACAGGTGATATCGATCCGAGAGGGATTCGAGCGCGGCGTGGATCTGCCAAGCCTGTTCCGCGGGCGTGCGGGCCTTGGGGTTCCACTCGCTGCGTCCATGGCCCGGCAGGTCCACCGTGATGACGCGGAAGGTCTTTTCCAACACACTCGCCAGGCCGTCCCAGACCCGGAGATTGAGCCCCCAGCCGTGCAACAGCACGATATCGGGACCGCGGCCACGAATCTCCACGTTCAACGAGCTCATGCCTCGTGACCTTTCGCGAAGCGCGAATGAGCCTCGGAGAGTCTTTCGACCAAGGCGTCTACCTGCTTTTCAGTGTGGGAGGCTGAGAGAGTGACGCGCAACCGCTCACTGCCGCGCGGTACGGTGGGTGCGCGGATGGCGACGACTCTGAGTCCTGCGTCAAGCAACTCCCGTTGCGCCTGCAAGGCAGCTGCGGAGCTTCCCAATATGACAGGTTGGATCGGTGTCGTGGATTCGAGCAGGGGCAGTCCGGCCGCGCCGGCCGCCGCCCGGAACCGGGCCGTCAGCGCGAGAACGTGTTCGCGACGCCACGGCTCCTCCTGCGCTATTGCGAGCGCTTTCCGCGTCGCCGCAGCGACGGGCTGTGGGAGGGCGGTGGTGTAAATGTAGGGGCGTGCCTTTTGAATCAGCAACTCGACCAGGTCGCGCGAGCCGGCGACAAAGGCGCCGAAGGATCCGAAGGCCTTGCCCAACGTGCCCACCAACACCGGCACTTCGTTCGCGCTCAGGTGCTCGGTAGAGCCTCGTCCCGTCTTGCCCAACACGCCCAATCCGTGTGCATCATCGACCACGAGCCAGGCGGCGCGAGCCTTCGAGACTCGGGCCAAATCTTCCAGCGGTGCGACGTCGCCGTCCATGCTAAATACGCCGTCCGTGGCGACGACCGCCGCATCTTCGTCGAGCAAACGCTCGGCCGCCGCGGCGTCGGCATGGGCGTAGCGCTTAAAGCGAGCGCCGGAGAGCAGCGCGCCATCAATGAGGGAGGCATGGCTCAATCGATCGAGCAGCACGGATTCACCGCGTCCGGCAAGTGCCGTCATGACGCCGAGATTCGCCATGTAGCCTGTCGAGAACAACAACGCGCGTTCACGCCCCGTGTAGGCAGCCAAGTCCTCTTCGAGCCGTTCGTGCTCGATCCCATGCCCCGTGACGAGGTGAGACGCGCCGCTTCCCGCGCCATAGCGCTGCGCGCACACGCTCATTGCGGCGGCGATCGCAGGATGGTGCGCAAGCCCAAGATAGTCGTTGCCGCTGAAGTCGACGAGCACGCGGCCGTCACTCGCGGTAACCGTGCGATTGCCGGGCTCGACGAATCCGTCGATCGTCGTCCGGCGGCGTGTCAGGTGCTGCTGATCGAGCTCCGCCAGCACCGCATCAAGCGGTTGTCGTTTCATGCACGCCGACAGGAGCGTGAGCCACCGTGCAACCGGACGCGTGTCGCTGTGGGGCTGCCGCAGGAGGCGCATCCTGGGTCGGGCAGGCTCGTGCCTCGGCCGGCGCCGACGGCAGCTGTTGCGGTTTCAACCCGAGACGCGCGAACAGCTGTTGGTCGCGCTCCACATCGGGGTTACCGGTGGTCAGCAGCTTGTCCCCGTAGAAAATGGAGTTGGCACCGGCGAAGAAGCACAACGCCTGCGTCTCGGCGCTCATCTGCTGCCGGCCCGCCGACAGGCGTACATACGAGCGCGGCATCATGATCCGGGCAACCGCTATGGTGCGGACGAAGTCGAAGGGGTCGACGTCGGCGGCGTCCGCCAGCGGAGTTCCGGGGATCTTGACGAGTTGGTTGATCGGTACGCTTTCAGGGTGCTCGGGCAGGTTGGCGAGGGTGAGGAGCAGGCTCGCGCGATCGGTCGATGATTCGCCCATCCCCAGAATGCCGCCGCAACACACCTTCATTCCCGCTTCGCGCACCGCTTCGAGGGTGTCGAGGCGATCCTGATAGGTTCGTGTGCTGATGATCTCGCCGTAGTACTCGGGAGACGTGTCCAGGTTGTGGTTATAGTAATCCAGGCCGGCTTCTCTCAGTTCTCGCGCCTGCTCCTGCGTGAGCATTCCCAAGGTGGCGCACGTTTCCATGCCCAGTGCGCGAACCTCGCGAATCATTTGCGAGATCACGGCGATGTCCTTCGCCTTGGGCGAGCGGTAAGCGGCGCCCATGCAGAAGCGAGTGGCGCCGGCGTCGCGTGCGCGTTGCGCGCTTTCGCGGACAGCGGCGATTTCCATGAGGGCTTCCCGGTTCAGCCCGGTCTCGTACCGCACGCTCTGAGAACAGTACTTGCAGTCCTCGGGGCACGCGCCCGTCTTGATAGAGAGGAGGGTGCTCGTCTGCACCGTATTGGGGTCGTGATTGGCGCGGTGGAGCCGCTGCGCCTGGAACAGCAGATCCATGAAGGGCAGGGCAAAAAGGCTTTCGACCTCTTCCAGCCGCCAGTCGTGCCGAACCGATCCCAGTGCAGTACTCATCAACACAGTCCCCCTCGAGGTGGCGCGAGGATGTTCAGGGGAGTCCCCCTGAATGTCAACGCCCGATCGGCTGGAAAGTCGACAATTGGTCATTTATTGATCAGATGGACCAGCAGGGCCACGCCGACCCCTCCAGCGCCCAGGCTGGCGATGAGGACCGCGGCGGCCGCGCAGTCCTTCACTATCTGGATCTGCGGGTGGATCTGCGGGTGCAGGTGGTCCGCGAGGTGCTCGATCGCCGTGTTGAACAGCTCGGCGCCCAGCACCGCCGCGCACGCCAGGGCGACGGCGGCCCACCAGAGGGGGCCGGGCCGCAGGACAGCCAAGCCGGCCATGACCAGCACCAGCACCACGAGCTGGGTCCGGAAGCTGCGCTCGGTGCGCAAGGTGTGGCGCAGGCCGGACAGGGCGAAGCACAGGCGGCGGAGGAAATGCTGATTCTTGTGACTCGTCATCGGTGACCCCCCTCCAGGCGCCTGTCCGGGCCCGGGCAGGCTCCCAGGGTCAGCTCGCATACAGGTACTGCAGGAAGATGCCGAGGAAGATCGCCAGGCCGACGTAGTGATTGTTGAGAAATCCCTTCAGGCAGCCGGCGGGCTCGCGCCTGCGGATCAACCACTGCTGATACAGGAAGAGCAGGCCCGCCGCGGCCACGCCCCCGTAGTACCAATGGCCGAATTCCATGCTGCGTCCCGCGAGCACCAGCGCGAACAGCATCATCGCCTGCATGATGCCGATCAACGGCTTGTCCATGTCGGCGAACAGGATCGCGCTCGACTTCACTCCGATCTTCAGGTCGTCTTCGCGATCGACCATTGCGTACATTGTGTCGTAGATCGCGGCCCATATGACCGCGGCGATGTACAGCACCCAGGCGACGCGGGGCACGGCGTGACTCTCGGCCGCGAATGCCATCGGTACGCTCCAACCGCCGAAGGAGATGCCCAGATACAGCTGCGGCATCGGGAAGAAACGCTTCACGAAAGGATACGAGATGGTCAGTGCCGCGCCGATGAAGGCGAGCTTGATCGTCAGGGCGTCGAGGCGGGTGACGAGATACAAGGCGATCGCAATGAGCACACCGAACAGCCAAAGCGCCTCACGTGGAGACACGCGGCGAGCGGCGAGCGGCCGATCACGGGTTCTGCGTACGTGGGGGTCGAGGTTCCGGTCGGCAAAGTCGTTGATGACGCATCCGGCGGCACGCATGACGAAGACGCCGAGGACGAAAACGATCAGAACCTTCGGGTGCGGCTTCCCTGCTCCTGCGACCCACAATCCCCACAGGGCCGGCCACATGAGCAGCCACGTGCCGATCGGGCGGTCGAGCCGCGCGAGCAGCGCGTATTCCTCGGCGCGTCGGATCACGCGGTGCAGGAAGGGGGCCTCCCGAGGAGGAGGCCCGTCGAACTGAAGTTCCGGTGTAGCCGCGGCCATGGTGTGATCTTAGCAGCCTAACTAACCGACACGCCCATAACGCTCGCCGGACCCGATCCACCGGGCTGCGAGTGCGGCAATACTTTCCGTGTGCGAGGCGAGCAGCAGCTCCGCCGTCTCCTGCACCCGCGGCAGCAGGTCGGCGTCGCGCATCAAGTCGGCGACGCGCAGCTGGGCCAGGCCGGTCTGGCGGGTGCCGAGCAGCTCACCGGGGCCGCGGAGCTCCAGATCGTGGCGGGCGATCTCGAAGCCGTCGTTCGTTTCCCGGATCACCTTCAGCCGCTCGCGTGCCAGCTGCGACAGCGGGGCTCTATATAACAGCACGCAGGTGCTGGCTTCGGAGCCGCGCCCTACCCGTCCGCGCAGCTGATGCAGCTGCGCGAGGCCCATGCGCTCCGCGTTCTCTATCACCATGAGTGTCGCGTTGGGGACGTCCACGCCGACCTCGATGACGGTGGTGGCAACGAGCAGTTGGATCTTCCCGGCCTTGAATGCCAGCATCGCCTCGTCTTTTTTCGCAGGCGGCATGCGGCCGTGCACGAGGCCCACTCTCACCCCCGGCAGGGCTTCCGCGAGCACCGCGGCAGTTTCTTCGGCGGCCTGGGAGCGGAGCTCTTCCGACTCTTCGATGAGAGGACAGACCCAGTACGCCTGGCGTCCCGCACGGCACGCTTCAACGATGCGCAGGACCACTTCATCGCGCCTCTGCTCGGGTACGACGACCGTCTTGATCGGTGTGCGACCGGGTGGCAGCTCGTCTATGACGGAGATATCGAGATCCGCATACGCGGTCATCGCCAGCGTGCGCGGTATCGGAGTCGCCGTCATGATGAGCTGGTGCGGGATGCGCCCGTGCTTCTGGCCCTTCTCCTGCAGCCGGAGTCGCTGCTGGACGCCGAAGCGGTGCTGCTCGTCGACGATGACGAGGGCGAGATGCGCGAAGTCGACGCCTTCCTGAAACAAGGCGTGCGTTCCAACTACGACCCGGATCTCGCCCGAGGCGATGGCCTCGAAGGCGCTGCGACGCGCCCGCGCGGGCTGTGATCCGGATAGCAGCGCTACCGTCAGACCCAGCGGCTTGAACCACTCGTTGAAGTTCCGCCAGTGCTGCTCAGCCAACAGCTCCGTGGGGGCCATCAGAGCTGCCTGCAGTCCACTGCCCGCGGCTCGCGCGGCCGCCGCGGCGGCGACGACGGTCTTCCCGCATCCCACGTCGCCTTGCACGAGCCGGACCATCGGCAGGCTGTCGTTCAGGTCGGTGTTGACCTCCTGCAGGGCACGCGCCTGTGCATTGGTCAGTTTGAAAGGCAGCTTGGCGATGAATCCGGCCTCGAGGCCCTCGCGGTCATCCAACACGACGGCGGACTCGGTTTTGGCGGCTTGCTTCAGCAACTTCAGGCTCAGGTGATGAGCCAGCAATTCCTCGAATGCCAGGCGTCTTTGCGCAGGGTGTCGGCCCGCAGCGAGCTCTTCCAGCTCGGCCTCGCGCGGTGGATGATGCATGTAGGTCAACGCGTCTTTGAGAGACGGAAGGTTGAGTCGGTCTATGACGTGCGCGGGAATCCAGTCGCGCACCGCGGACTTGTCGAGCTCGCGAAGAGCTTCCGTAATGAGGGCGCGTAAACGTCCCTGCGGGATGCCCTCGGTGAGCGGGTAGATCGGTGTGAGGGTTTCCTCCAGAGGAGCGGTCTCCTCGGGACGCACGCGACGGTATTCGGGGTGGACGATCTCGAGGCCGAAGGGCCCGCGTCGGATTTCACCGAAACACCGGATTCGCAGTCCCCTGGTGAGCCCGTTCTGCTGGGCCGCGGAAAAATAGAAGAATCGGAGAGTGAGGAACCCGGAGCCGTCGGAAATTCTGCACAGCAGTTGACGTCTCTTGCGATATGTCACTTCCGTGAGCTGAATCTCTCCTTCGACAGCGGCACGCACGCCGGGAGACAGCGAGCCGATCTGCCAGACGCGCGTGCGGTCCTCGTAGCGCAGCGGCAGGACGAACAGCAGATCCTGGACCTGCGTGACACCGAGGCGTTGCAGCTTTTCAGCCAGAGCCGCGCCGACTCCGCGCATTGCGGTGACCGGACGCTGCTCCGCTGGATTGGCAGCACGTTGGGTGGCGGCTTCAGCCAAGGTACAGAACGCACTCGATCTCAACGCGCGCGCCGCGCGGCAGCTGCGCTACGCCAACGGCCGCACGCGCCGGAAAAGGCTGCGTGCAGTATGTCGCCATGATCTCATTCACCTTTGTGAAGTGGCCGAGATCCGTCAGAAACACGTTCACCTTGACGGCATGGGCCAGCGAGCCGCCCGCAGCCTCGGCGACCGCCTTGAGGTTCTCGAACACCTGGCGGATCTCCGCTTCGATGTCGCCGGTAACGAGCTGCATGGTGGCGGGATCGAGGGGAATCTGACCCGACAGATACACCGTGTCACCGGCACGCACCGCCTGTGAATAGGGGCCGATCGCCTGGGGCGCGCGGTTGGAATGGATGGTCTGGCGGCTCATCGTGTGTCCTCGTCGAGAGTTATTCGGGAATTTCGCTCTGGTCCGCCTCGTCCGCTTCCTGTTCACCGCGGACGGGCTCGCCACGGACGTTGCGCGCGTGCGCGGCAATCGTCCGAGTCACTCGGGTAACGTCCGGCATTCTGCGGATCACACGTACGACGCGCGCCAGGTGCTTTCGATCACGGACACGCAGCTCGAACGTCAACATCGAGGCGTCGCTATCTTGCTCGTCGATGGAGACGTGATCGATATTTGTCTCGGTGCTGGCAATGGCGGCGGCCACCGCGGCCAGCACGCCGGTGCGATTCGCGACGTAAACACGGATCTCGGAGCTGAACTCGCGGTCGGGGCTGGTCTGCCAGCTGACGGGCAGCCACTTCTCCGGGTGTTTCCGATAGTCCTCCACGTTCACGCAATTCTCACGATGGATGACGATGCCGCGACCCGCGGACAGGAACGCGAAGATCGGATCGTAGGGAATCGGGAAACAACAGCGAGCGTAGGTGACCAGCAGGCCTTCGGTCCCTGCGATCGCGAGCGGTAGAGGCGCGCCGCTTCCATCGTCCGTCACGCCCCCCACGCCGGGTTCCACGGGCAACAGCCGGCGGGCGACCAGTGGCGCCAGGCGCTCACCCAAGCCGATTTTCTCGTAGACCTCGTCCAGGTCCTTCATGCCCAGTTCGCCCAGCGCCGCGCGCTGCGCGTCCGGGCTTACATCCTCGAGCGAGACGCGGAACTCTGCGAGCGCCTGATTGAGGAGGCGCTGGCCGAGCGCGATCGCCTCCGTGCGTCGCAGGCTCTTCAGATAATGACGAATAGCGTTTCGCGCTTTCGCCGTCACCACGAAATTCACCCACGAGGGGTTCGGCATCGCGCCTTTCGCGGTGATGATCTCGACCGTCTGGCCGTTGCGTAACACAGTGCGCAACGGCGTCAGCCGTCGATCGACCTTCGCGGCGACGCAGCGATTGCCGATGTCCGTGTGCACGGAATAGGCGAAGTCGACGACGGTGGCTCCGCTCGGCAGACGCAGAATCGTGCCTTTCGGCGTGAACACATAAACCTTGTCGGGGAAGAGGTCGACCTTGACGCTCTCCAGGAACTCCTCGGACGTCCCGTCTTCCTGCAGCTCGACCAGATTCGAGAGCCACTCGCGCGTGCGCGCCTGCTGCATCGAGTCGGCGGCCGACTCGCCGCTCTTGTACTTCCAGTGGGCCGCGATCCCCGCTTCCGCGACGCGATGCATGTCTTCCGTGCGGATCTGCACCTCGATGGGCACGCCATTCGGACCAAAGAGAGTCGTGTGCAACGACTGATAGCCGTTCACGCGCGGGATGGCGATGTAGTCCTTGAATCGTCCGGGCATCGGCTTGAAGACCGCGTGCACGATGCCGAGCGTGCGGTAGCAAGTGTCCGGCTTATCGACAATGACCCGTATCCCGTAGACGTCGACGATCTCATTGAGAATGGCTCGCTTGCGCCGCATCTTGTTGTAGATGCTGTAGAGGTGCTTCTCGCGAGTCTCGACACGCGCGGCGATTCCGTTCTTCAGCAGCGCTGCATTGAGTTGCTGCTCGATCTTCTTCAGGAATTCTTTCTGATTGCCGCGCGCCTTCTTCAGGGCACGCTCGAGGACCAGGTAGCGGCGCGGATACAACGCCTGGAACCCGAGATCCTCGAGCTCCAGTTTCATGTTGTAAAGGCCCAGCCGCTCGGCGATCGGCGCGTAGATCTCCAGGGTTTCGCGCGCTATGGCGCGGCGACGCGGGGGCGACATCGCCTCGATCGTGCGCATGTTGTGTGTGCGGTCGGCGAGCTTCACGAGAATGACCCGCAGATCGCGGACCATCGCGAGCAGCATCTTGCGGAATGACTCCGCCTGCGCTTCCTCGCGGCTCTTGAACTTGATCTGATCCAGTTTCGTGACGCCGTCGACGAGCTCGGCTACCGCCGCGCCGAAGCGCGTCGCAAGCTGGTCCTTCGGCGTTGGGGTGTCCTCGATGACGTCGTGCAGGATCGCCGCGATGATCGTATCGGGGTCGAGGTGCAGGTCGGCGAGGATCGATGCGGCGGCGACCGGGTGAGCGATGTACGGCTCGCCCGACAGGCGCTTTTGTCCCTTGTGCGCGGAGGCGCCGAATTCGGCGGCTTCACGGATCCGGGCCACCTGTTCGGCCGGCAGGTAGCTGCTGACGGCGGCCAGCAGCTCCTTGAGCCCGGGAGTGCGCCTTCCGCCGGGGAGCAGTCCCAGGAGCGAAGACGCGTAGTCCATGGCGGGCGCGGGGGGTTCGGGTTCGGCTGCGCGCCCCGGTCAGTCTCCGAGGCCGAACTGCGGAGCGCGGAACGTTGACTGCATCTCGATTTCGGGCGCGGGGGGCTCGGCCGGGGGCTCCGGCTCGCGCAGCATCTCGATGGTCACGTTGCCCGCGGCGATCTCACGCAGCGCGACGACGGTCGGTTTGTCGTTTTCCCAGGCTACCGTAGGCTCGGCGCCGTTTGCGAGGCGCCGTGCACGCTGCGCAGCCAGCAGGACCAGCTGGAACAGGTTGTCGATGTTCGACAGGCAGTCTTCGACAGTGATTCGAGCCATAGTTCAGTCTTCAAAGGAAGCGCGCCGCGGCGGGCGCGAAGGGTCGTTCACTATACCCGATTATCGTCCATCCAGGCCAGGGTCCTGCCCTCCGGGCAGGAGACGTTCCGGCGGGAGCAGCAGGGTGGCCAGGAGCGGTCCGAGCTGGGGCCGTCCCGCGCGCAGGTCCTCGCCCTGCCCCGACACGATCCGCATCAGATCGCCCACGGCGTGCTCGAACTCATCGTTCACCACCACGTAATCGAACTCCCGCCAATGGGTCATGTCGCTCACCGCATCCCGCAGGCGCCGCTCGATCACTTCGTTCGAATCCGTCGCCCGGTTCCGCAGGCGCTCCTCGAGAGCCCGCCGGGAAGGGGGCAGAACGAAGATGCTGCGGCACTCGGGCAGTCCCTGGCGCACCTGCCGCGCTCCCTGCCAGTCGATCTCCAGGATCACGTCCTGGCCTTTCTCCAGCTGCGTCTCGACCGGCCGGCGCCCCGTTCCGTAGTAGTTGTCGAAGACCCTGGCGTGCTCCAGGAATTCGCCCTGTGCCTGCAGGCGCTGGAATTCCGGCACCGTGACGAAGTAGTACTCCCGGCCATCCACCTCGGTCGGCCGCCGGTTGCGGGTGGTGTGGGAGATCGACACGTGCAGCGCGGGCATGCGCTCGAGCAGGGCTTTGACGAGCGACGTTTTACCAGCGCCCGATGGCGCGGCGATGACAAATAGCTTGCCGCGCCGCGACGGCGGCGCGTGGGCAGCGGATATCGGGCTCGTTCCTTCAAGAGCAAGCTCGGCAACGAGCGCGCGCAGGGCCTGCGCCCGGTGGCTGATCCGGTTCTTCTGGTCGGCGGACAGTTGCGCGGCGGTGCTGTGCAGGCCGGCGGGGAGGAAGATCGGGTCGTAGCCGAATCCGCCGTCGCCGCGCGGCTCGGTCGTGATCCGCCCTTCCCACGTGCCGTGCGCGAGGATGGGATCGGAGTCATCGGGACCCCGAACGAACACGATCACGCAGTGATAGCGCGCCTGGCGAAATTCGGCGGGCACATCGTGCAACTCGGTGAGCAGTTTCTGGAGATTGTCGTGATCGCTGGCGTTCTCGCCGGCGAAGCGCGCCGAGTAGACGCCCGGGCGGCCTCCGATCGCGTCGACCTCGATGCCGGAATCGTCCGAGATCGCGGGAAGGCCGGTTTTCGCCGCGGCGTGCCGCGCTTTGAGCAACGCATTCTCGACGAACGTGGTGCCGGTCTCGGGCGGCGACTCGACACCGAGCGAGCTCTGGGCGCTGAGCTCGAAGCCGAGTGGCGCCAGCAGGGCGCGCATTTCGCGGAGCTTTCCAACATTGTCGCTGGCGAGAACGACGCGTTTCATTGGAGCGCCTGCGCCTGGAGCGCGAACAGGTTGCCGAGTCCGTTCGCCGCCAGGTTCAGCATGGCATCGAGCTCATGGCGCCGGAAGGCGTGGCCTTCCGCCGTGCCTTGGATCTCGACGAACGCTCCACCATTGTTCATGACGACATTCATGTCGGTTTCCGCCTGTGAGTCTTCCGCGTAATCGAGATCCAACACCGGCACACCGCCGACGATCCCCACGGAAATCGCCGCAACCTGACCGTGCAAAGGACTCGCCGGGATGGCGCCGCGCTTCACCAGCGATTCACAAGCTTCCGCCAGCGCGATGTAGCTACCGGTGATCGATGCCGTTCGCGTGCCTCCATCCGCCTGCAGCACGTCACAGTCCAACGTGATGGTGCGCTCACCGAGCGCCTTCAGATCGGTGATCGCACGCAACGACCGGCCGATGAGTCGCTGGATCTCCTGTGTTCTGCCGGTCTGCTTGCCACGGGCCGCCTCGCGGGCGGAGCGCGTGTGAGTCGAGCGAGGCAACATGCCGTATTCGGCGGTCACCCAGCCCTGTCCCTTGCCTCGCAGGAACGGTGGAATCGTGTCCTCGACGCTGGCAGTACACAGGACTTGCGTATCGCCGAACTCGACCAGCACGGAGCCCTCGGCGTGTTTCGCGAAGCGACGCGTGAACGTCACTCGCCGCAGCTCGTCGGGCGCACGCCCGCTGGGTCTGCTCATAAGACATCTACCCCTATCGGTTTACTGGAAAAACGGGCCGGCGGCCTACGGGGCCCCGGCCCCAATAGAGCCGCCTTTTTCGGACACGGGCTTCGTTTCCGGCTAAGTCATCAGCCAAGCCAGCGCAGGGCAGCCACGGACGTGTTGTCGCTCGCGGTGCCGGTTCGTGCCACTGCTCGTTGCGCCAGCTCGAGCAGCTTCTCCTTCAGGGGCACACCCGGAGCGCCGATTTCGGCTGCGATCTCGGTATCACGCACGCCGGCCCAGAATCCATCCGTGCAGACCAGAAGCACATCATTGCGCTCGAGCGGCCGTCTGCGGGTGAGCGTCATATCGGGAACGATCGGATCGCCTCCCAGGCAACACTCCACGAAGTTGCGCATCGGATGCGTGTGCGCCTGCTCAGGGGTGATCAGGCCCTCGCGGAGCAAGAGCTCCACATGGCTGTGATCGCGGCTACGGATGAGCAGGTGGCCGCGACGCAGGTGGTATAGCCTGCTGTCGCCGATGTGAGCCCACCAGGCGGCCCCTTGCTGCACCAGGCACACTGCGCAAGTTGCGCGTGGGCGGTGTTCGAGCGGTAGTTGCGCTCCCAGCCGTACGACTTCCTCGTGCGCCCGTCCCAGTGTCAGGTGCAGGAACCCGAGCGGATCGAAGAGCGGCTGCGACGTTTGGGCAAATGCTTCGAGGATCACCTGTTGCGTGATCTCAGCGGCCTTCGCGCCGTGGGCGTGGCCGCCCATGCCGTCGACCACGACGAGCAACGCCGCGTGCTCAGTTACCGCTACAGCGACTCGATCCTGGTTCTCCTCGCGCCCGCCCAGGAGGCTGATGTCGGCGTACTCGACCCGCAAGAAGAATTCCATGCATCTGTTAGACTTAGGCTCGCTTTATATCACCCCGCAGCAGACGAGCGTAGCTTTCGGCTACATAAAGCCGGACCGCGGACCGCCCCCCGCGGGACCCACTACATCAGGATGGACTCATGATCGCCAGCATGACCGGATTCGCCCGCCGTGACACCTCCGGAGCGTGGGGCTCGCTCGTTTGCGAATTGCGCAGCGTGAACCACCGGTTCCTGGAATCCGGCTTTCGTCTGCCCGACGAGCTGCGCTCCATCGAAGGGGAGCTGCGCCAACGGCTGGCCCGCGAAGTGAAGCGGGGCAAAGTCGATTGCTCCATTACCTACCGCCGCGTGCAGGGCGCGGAGAGCGCCTTGGAGGTCGATACGGCGGCCCTGGAGCGTCTGCTGATGAGTGTGCGCGATGTCTCCCGCACCATTCCCGGAAATCACACAGTCAACGTGCTCGACGTTCTGCGCTGGCCCGGGGTTCTGCGTGACGAAGGGAACGACCGGGACGAGCTCGTCAAGGCGGTCTATTCCCTGTTCGCCGTCACGCTCGAGGAGCTCGTTGCTGCCCGTGCCCGTGAGGGGCAGCGGCTCCGCGAGCTGCTCGAACAGCGTTGCACAGCACTGGAAGCGCTCGTGACGCACGTGCGCACTCGCCTTCCTGAGGTCCACGCACGCGTTCGCGCTCGCCTGGACGAGCGGCTTGCCGAGCTCAAAGCCAACGTCGATCCGGAGCGCCTCGAGCAAGAGCTGGCCATCCTGCTGCAACGCCTCGATGTTGACGAGGAGCTGGATCGCCTCACCGGCCACATCGCGGAGATTCGTCGCGTCATCGGTGGCAGCGAGCCGGCCGGCCGCCGCCTCGACTTTCTCATGCAGGAGCTCAATCGCGAAGCGAACACCCTGTCATCGAAATCCCAGGACCTCGACACCACCCGCAGCGCGGTGGACATGAAGGTCATCATCGAGCAGATGCGGGAGCAGGTGCAGAACGTGGAGTAGCTTCCTAGCTCCGTCCATCGCGATCCAATTTGTAGAGAAATTGGGCTGGAATCCATGTGATATATTTCCCAATCGGTCCCCGAAAGCAGACCGAGGACGGGCGGCAGCGTGGACGCTGCGCTATCGGTTGCCCAATATGGAGCGCGGCGAGCACAAAGTTACGCTGATCCGTCATCATACGGCCGCTTGGTGTAGGTTTTGCCCATGGACAGCAAGCGATTCAACCGATCAATCACAGTCACGGATCACGCCCGTCGTCGCATGGAGGAGCGCGGTGTCAACGATACCTTGCTGCTCGAGCTGATCGAAACCGGCGACGTTCGACACAAGGACGATGTCCGCATCTGGATTGCAAAGCACTACCCGGACCGGAACGACAATCTGTTGTGTATCGCCGCCGCGTTGGAAACGACTCTCGTCGTGAAGACCGTTATGCATCACTTCACTTGGGAACCCCAGCCATGAAAACGACCTACTATCCGCAGGATGACATTCTGGAGATTCATTTCAGCGACAAGCCAATCGCTCGCGAAGTCTCACAGGACTGGAATGTCAATCTCAGCTTCGCGGCGGACGGTTCCCTGGTGGAAGTCGTGATCCTCGACGCAGTGAAGGCGGGCCTTATACCGTTCGAGAGCGG
>DASZVD010000210.1:0-3511 GCA_035547375.1 Steroidobacteraceae bacterium | reverse complement strand
AAAGCATACAAGTGCACGCTGTGCTCCGATCGGGTCGCGGTCGGGCTCGAGCCCGCGTGCATCAAGTCGTGTCCCACCGGCGCCCTGGTCTTTGGCACCAAGGAGGACATGAAGCAGCACGCCGCCGAGCGGATCGAGGACCTGAACTCGCGCGGCTTCGAGAACGCCGGGCTCTACGACCCTCCAGGAGTCGGCGGCACGCATGTGATGTATGTGCTGCACCACGCCGACCAGCCCGGGCTCTATGACGGACTGCCAAAGGAGCCCCGGATCAGTCCCATGGTCCACGCCTGGAAAGGCGTAGCCAAGCCGTTGGCGCTGGCGGCCATGGCTTTCACGGCCTTGGCCGGCTTCTTCCATTACATCGGGGTGGGGCCCGACGAGACCGACGAGGCCGATGAGGCTGCCGCCGCGGAAGCCGCCAGTAAACGGGAGAAGGCGCCATGACCCCCACCACCCGCGACGCGCAACCTCGGCCAACCCTCGTCCGCTATACCGCCGCCGAGCGGATCAACCACTGGATCGTCGCCATGGCCTTCGTATTGGCAGCCCTGTCGGGCCTGGCCCTGTTTCATCCCGCCCTTTTCGGGCTCAGCGCGCTGTTCGGCGGCGGCCCCTGGACGCGTATCCTGCACCCGCTGGTCGGGCTCCTCACGGTACTGGCCTTTCTGTTCTATGCGGCCGGCATGGCCCACGACAACCGGATGCGCCGCGAGGACTGGGCCTGGCTGCGCCGGATCCGCGACGTGATATCCAACAGGGAAGAGCGTCTTCCGGAGGTCGGCCGTTACAACGCGGGCCAGAAGCTCGTGTTCTATCTGATGATCCTGTGCCTCGCGGGGCTGTTGCTGACCGGCATCGTGATCTGGCGGGCCTATTTCTCACAGTACTTCCCCATCGGGGTGATCCGCCTGGCGGCGCTCGCGCACGCGCTGTGCGGGTTCCTGGCGATCACTACCCTGATCATTCACATTTATGCTGCAATCTGGGTCAAAGGCTCGATACGCGCCATGACCCGTGGCACCGTCACACCGGGTTGGGCGTGGAAACACCATCGCGCCTGGTTCCGCGAGATCACGACCCATGCAGCGAGTTCTCGACCCCGCTCAGATTGAAGCCTTCGCGCAAGGACCGCGCACGATCCCTCGAGCCCGGCTCCCCGATCCCCAAACCGTTTTCGCAAATCGCGCCGCGCGCTTGCGCCAGTTGAGCGTAGGCCACGCCGTGGGCGATTACCTGCGCCTGATGGCCGCGCTCGTCGACTCGCAGCAGCGCGCCCTGGGGCGGTGGCTGGACGAAAGGAAAATGGACGGCGCGCCCGCCACCACGGCCGCCCCCATCGCGGCGGCAGACCGGGTACGGCTCGCCCGCGATCACGGTATGCCTTTGTTGCAGGCCTCGGATTCGCCTCGAGACGCACGGTGGCGTGACATCCTGCTCGCGCTGTGCGCGGAGGTGGCTGCCCTACCGGATTTTCCGCAGCCTGTTGCGACAGTCTGTGCCGGGATCCGGGCACGCAGCGCCGACGAGTTGGAACAGCAAGCTGGACTCGTACTGAGCGCCGGTGATCCGAGCGGACGCATCGACACCCGGACGGCACCCTTCATCATGGCCGCCCTGCAGGTGTATTGGGTAGGCCTGGTCTGCTCGTTGAGCCCGCAGCTCGTCTCCCAACATGTGACCGAGGTGAGCGTGCCCGGGGTCTGTCCCGTTTGCGGCACGCTTCCCGTCGCCAGCATCGTACGCTCGGACAAGACCAGCCAGGGCTACCGCTATCTGCACTGTGCTCTGTGTGCGACGGAATGGCACATGGTTCGCGTGAAGTGCAGTCAGTGTCTGAGCACCGAAGGTATTCACTATCATTCGATCGCGCGACCTGACGGAAGTGCTCCCGCGGCAGTTCGCGCGGAAGCCTGCGACGGCTGCCATACGTATCGCAAGATCTGCTACCAGGAATACGACACGGGTGTCGAGCCGGTCGCGGACGACCTGGGAAGTCTGGCGCTCGACCTGGCCATGGCCGAGGAAGGCTTTCACCGCGGCAGCGGCCACCCGCTCCTGTGGCAGGGCGCCGCGCCGTGAAATCGGGCGCCGCCGCCATTCCGTCGGTGGACCGGCTGCTGAGCCAACCCGCCCTGGGCCCCTTGCTCGCCAGCCACGGCCGCTCCCAGGTCATCGCGGCTCTGCGAGCTCACCTCGATGACTTGCGCCAGGCCGCTCTCGCCGGCGCCTTGAATCCCGCCTTCCTAGGTGAAGAGCGGGTCGCCGCAGCGTTGGAAGCGCGCCTCGGAGCCAACGTGCCGGCGCACCTGCGTCCCGTCTTCAACCTGACTGGTACGGTGTTGCACACGAATCTCGGGCGCGCATTGTTGCCCGAGGAGTCGCTGCGCTGCGTGGTGCAGGCGATGCGGATGCCAGTCAACCTGGAATATGACCTCGACACCGGTCGTCGGGGTGAGCGTGACAGCGCCGTGGAGGCGCTTCTCTGCGAGCTTACTGGCGCTGAAGCCGCGACCATCGTCAACAACAACGCCGCCGGCGTGTTGCTGATGTTGAGCGCCCTGGCGGCGCGGCGGGAAGTGATCGTCTCCCGCGGCGAGCTCGTGGAGATAGGAGGCTCTTTCCGGGTCCCGGACATCATGCGGCAGGCGGGCGCCAGGCTCGTCGAGGTCGGGACGACGAATCGTACGCACGCCGCGGATTATGCCGCTGCGGCAGGCCCCCGCACCGCACTGATCATGAAGGTGCACACGAGCAACTACGTCATCCAGGGGTTTACGAGCAGTGTCGGGCTGACCGAGCTGGCCGAGTTAGGTCGATCCCACTCGGTGCCGGTCGTGGTGGACTTGGGGAGTGGCTCACTGGTAGACCTCTCTCGTTGGGGATTGCCTGCGGAGCCTACGGTCCGCGGCACCCTTGCCGCAGGCGCCGATCTCGCCTCCTTCAGTGCCGACAAGCTCCTGGGTGGCCCGCAGGCGGGCATCGTCGTGGGACGCCGCGATCTGGTGGCGAAACTCAAGAAACACCCGTTGAAACGGGCCTTGCGGGTGAGCAAGCTGACGCTCGCCGCATTGGAGCCGGTGCTGACTCTCTACCGGGCACCGGAGTTTCTCGCCGAGCGGCTCACCACCTTGCGCCTTCTCACCCGAGACGCAGCGGCCATGCGTGAGCAGGCGCTGCGGCTGCAACCTATCGTCCAACAGGCCGTCGGCCCCGCCTTCGCCGTGGAGGCCAGTGCGATGCACAGCCAGATCGGCAGCGGCGCCCTGCCGCTCGATCAGTTGCCGAGTCACGGGTTGGTCATCCGGCCAGCCGCCGGAAAACGCGGCGGTCTCGATCGTCTCGAAAAGCTGCTGCGCGGCCTTCCCCGTCCCGTTCTCGGGCGGCTGGCGGACAAGGCGTTATGGCTCGACCTGCGCTGCCTGGAACCGCTCGATGAGCCCGAATTCAGCTCTCAGTGGCGCGGGCTCGGACCATGATCGTCGGCACGGCCGGTCACATCGATCACGGC
>DASZVD010000209.1:0-4353 GCA_035547375.1 Steroidobacteraceae bacterium | reverse complement strand
GAAAAACTTACGTCCCAATTTCTTATCTCCCTACCACCGCGTTAACCATTTTCATCGCATCAACCGTTGCAGCCACATCGTGCACACGGATGATCCGCGCACCCTGCAAAGCCGCCATGACCGCAAGCGCGACGCTCCCGTACACACGCCCGCCGGCCGCTTTGCCCGTCACAGCGCCCACCATCGACTTGCGCGACATGCCGACCAACACCGGCCATTCGCCGGCCGTGAGCTCCGCCAGCCGCCGCAGCAGCTCGAGATTGTGCTCCAGGGTTTTGCCGAACCCGAACCCCGGATCGATGGCGATGCGGTCGGCCGACACCCCGGCGGTGCGGCAAGCTTGCACGCGTTCCTCCAGGAATGCCTTGACCTCCTTCACGACGTCAACATAACTGGGAGCCTGCTGCATGGTGCGCGGGTCCCCCTTCATGTGCATGACGCACACCGCGCAACCACTCGCCGCGGCAGCTTCCAGCGCGCCCGGCTCGCCAAGCGCCCGGACGTCATTGATGAGGCCCGCGCCCGCCGCCGCCGCCGCGCGTATGACTTCCGGCTTGCTGGTATCGACCGAGATGACCACCTTGGAAGCCTCCCGCAACCGCGCCACGACCGGCACAACCCGCCGCAGCTCTTCTTCGATGGTAACGGGCGCCGCGCCGGGCCGAGTCGATTCTCCCCCGACGTCAATGATCTCGGCTCCCTCCTCCACCATCCGCAAGGCGTGTGCCACGGCGGCATCGGCGGCCACGTAGCGCCCTCCGTCCGACACGTAGCAGCCGCCGTCCGAGAAGGAATCCGGGGTGACGTTGAGAACGCCCATGACGACCGGGCGCGAGAGATCGAGGGTTGTGGCGCCGCAGCGCAGCTGGGGAGCAATCGAGCGCAGCTGAGGGGCGATCATCGGTACGGCTCTGGAATGAAAAAAGGCGCAGACCTCAGCAGTCCACGCCTCACTGGATAGCTCCCTCGAAGCGCCGTCAGGCGCCCTTGGTGCGGTAGCGAGCAAAAACCACGCTTTTTGCTCGCGGCCGACCGTGTAGGGTCTCGCCGAAAGCGCCGCCAGGCGTCTTTCGGCCCATTAACTCAGTGCTCAGTGCTGCCCCGCGGGCGAGCCGATCGGGCCTCCCGCGGCCGGTCCCTCGGCGGGCGACTTCGGCGGCCGGTTCGACAGGGTGTCATCCCAGCCCGCCGGCGGTCGCGGTGGCTTGCCGGCCATGATGTCCTTCAGCTGCTCCTCGTCGATGGTCTCGTACTTCACGAGAGCATCGGCCATGAGGTGCAGCTTGTCCAACGCGTCGGTCAGAATCTGCCGGGCACGCTGGTAGTTGCTCTCGATCACGCGGCGCACTTCCTCGTCGATGGCGTGCGCGGTGACGTCGGACACCTGTTTGTGTTGGGTCACGCTGCGTCCCAGGAACACCTCGCCGGAGTCCTCGGAATACGTGAGCGGTCCGAGCTTGTCGGACAGGCCCCACTTCGTGACCATGTTGCGCGCCAGCTCGGTCGCGCGCTCGATATCGTTGGAGGCGCCCGTCGTGACGGACTCAGGCCCGAAAATCAGCTCTTCGGCGATACGGCCGCCGAACAGCGTCGCAATCGCGCTCTCGAGGCGGCGCTTCGAGAAGCTGTAGCGATCCTGTTCCGGCAGGAACTGCGTGACGCCCAGCGCACGGCCGCGCGGGATGATCGTCACCTTGTAGACCGGATCGTGCTCGGGAACCGTCATGCCGACGATGGCGTGGCCCGCCTCGTGATACGCCGTCATGCGCTTCTCGGACTCGCTCATCACCATGGAGCGCCGCTCGGCGCCCATCATGATCTTGTCCTTCGCGCGCTCGAACTCGTCCATGCCGACCATGCGCTTGTTCGCGCGAGCGGCGAACAGGGCGGCCTCGTTCACGAGATTCGCCAGGTCCGCACCGGAGAAGCCGGGCGTGCCGCGGGCGATATAACCGGGCTTCACGTCGTCGTTCAGCGGCACGCGCCGCATGTGGACCCGCAGAATCTGCTCACGGCCGCGGACATCGGGCAGCGGCACGACGACCTGCCGGTCGAAGCGGCCCGGGCGCAGCAGGGCCGGGTCGAGCACATCGGGCCGGTTCGTGGCGGCGATGACGATGATGCCCTCGTTCCCCTCGAAGCCGTCCATCTCGACCAGCAACTGGTTCAGGGTCTGCTCACGCTCGTCGTGGCCTCCGCCCAGCCCGGCGCCACGGTGGCGACCGACGGCGTCGATCTCGTCGATGAAAATGATGCAGGGGGCGTGCTTCTTCGCCTGCTCGAACATGTCGCGGACGCGGGAAGCACCGACACCCACGAACATCTCGACGAAGTCGGAGCCGGAAATGGTGAAGAACGGCACCTTCGCTTCGCCCGCGATGGCGCGCGCCAGCAGGGTCTTGCCGGTGCCGGGCGAGCCCACCATGAGCACACCCTTCGGGATCTTGCCGCCCAGCTTCTGGAACTTGCCGGGATCTTTCAGGAAGTCGACGATCTCGGAGACTTCCTGCTTCGCTTCGTCCACCCCTGCCACGTCGGCGAAGGTGACGTTCACCTGATCCTCACCGAGCAGTCTTGCCCGGCTCTTGCCGAAGGACATCGCCCCCCGGCCGCCGGAGGCCCCCTGCATCTGCCGCAGCATGTAGACGAAGACGAGGATCAATAAGAGCGCAGGCGCGAGCTGGAGCAGCAGCTGGGCCAGAAAATTCGGCTGCTTCGGCGGCCGCCCCTCGATGGCGACGTTCGCCTTCTGCAGCGCACCGATCAGGGCCGTGTAATCCGTCTCCGGATTGAAGGTCTTGAACTGGGTCTTGTCCTTGCGGGAGCCGTAGATCATGTCTCCCTGCAGCACGACGGAGTCCACCCGGTTGGCGTGCACATCGTCCAGGAAGGTGGAGTACCGCACCTCTTCCGGCTGGCCCACGGTCGGCATGTAGCGGCTGAAGACCGCCAGCAGCACGAGCACGATGACCACCCAGAGCAAGATGTTCTTTGTCAAATCATTCAAAGCGTCGCACCCCTATAGAGGGACGGTATGGTGCATTGATGCAACCTACACCAGAAGAAAGTCCATAGCCAGCAAATACATCTCGGCGCTCCGGGCCCGGGACGCGGCCGGCTTCTGCAGCTTCACCCGGGCAAATTTGCCCCGCGCCGCCTGCACCAGTTCCTGGAACCCGGCGCCTTGGAATACCTTGATTAAGGCGTGACCGTGGGGCTTCAAGACCCTGTCCGCCATATCCAGTGCCAATTCGCCCAAATAGGACGATTTCGCATGGTCGATGACGTCCATCCCGCTCATGTTCGGGGCCATGTCGGAGAGCACCACGTCCACCTCGCGGGCGGGCACCAGCGCCAGGAGCCGGTTGAAGACCTCTTCCTCGCGGAAATCGCCCTGCACGAATTCGACGCCGGTGATGCCGGGCATTTCCAGGATGTCCGTGGCGATGACCCGGCCCTTGTCGCCCACCTTGCGGCGGGCGTACTGGCTCCAGGCTCCGGGGGCAGCCCCCAGGTCGAGACAGATCTGCCCCGGCTTCAACAGCCGCTCACGCTTGTCGATCTCCTCGAGCTTGAAAACCGCGCGCGAGCGCCAGCCTTCGCTTTGCGCCCGCTTGACGAAAGGATCGCTGAAGTGCTCGTGGAGCCACTGCCGGCTGCTTTTGGAACGCCGTGTCAAACTCTTTGTTCCTTCGAACTATTCCGGCCGTCGGGAGCAGTCGGCCGCCTATACAATCTCACCATGAGCAAAAGACCCGCCCAACAGAATCCGACCCATAGTACCGTCCCCGGAGCCGCCTCGACGCCACCATCCCCGGTGCCCGCACCCGAGCTCTCGGAAAAGCAACGCCGCTACCTGCGGGGCCTCGCTCATCCGCTCAACACCCTCATCCGTCTCGGAAAAGAGGGACTCACCGACAACGTGGTCAAAGAGACCGCCCGCGCGCTCCACGACCACGAGCTCATCAAGGTGAAAGGCGTCGGTGGCGATCGCGAAGCTCGCGACGCACTGTTCGACACCCTCGCAGAGCGCACCGGCAGCGCCCTCGTACACCGTATCGGGAATGTCGCCGTTCTCTACCGCCCGCGACCGGACCTCAAGCGCATCCTCATCCCTGATTAGATTGGCTGAAAGTCGCCTGCGGCGCTTTCAGCGAGACCCTACACGTCGGCCGCCAGCAAAAAGCGTGGTTTTTGCTGGCTACCGTGTCAGAGGGCGCTTGCGGCGTTGCTACACCAGCTGTGAGATTCCGCACGCCGGCGGGTGCGCAGGGTGCGTAGTCTTCCCGCTCATGGAAATCTTTCTGAATTTGTGGGACGAGCTCGATGATCTGGTGGGCGCCTGTCGCCATG
>DASZVD010000208.1:0-3118 GCA_035547375.1 Steroidobacteraceae bacterium | reverse complement strand
CCATTTCCCTCGAGTATGGCTTCTGGCTGGGGGATGCCTTCGCCTCCGGCGGCTCCGCCGGCTACGACCATAAAAAGATGGCCATCACGGCACGCGGCGCCTGGGAATGCGTGAAGCGCCACTTCCGTGAGATCGGCACCGACATTCAGAAGACCGACTTCACGGTCGCCGGCATCGGCGACATGTCGGGCGACGTGTTCGGCAATGGCATGCGGCTGTCACGCCACATCCGCCTGCAGGCGGCTTTCGATCACCGGCACATCTTCATCGACCCCGCCCCCGATGCGGAAGTCAGCTTCGCCGAGCGCGCGCGGCTGTTCGACTTACCGCGCTCGAGCTGGGACGACTACGACCGCAAGAAGCTCTCCCGCGGCGGCGGTGTCTACCCGCGCACGGCAAAATCCATTGCGCTCTCCGCCGAAGCGCGCGCGCTGCTGCATATCGATGCCACCGCGGCGACACCCGCGGAGATCATCCGGGCCATCCTGCGCATGCCGGTCGATCTGCTTTGGAACGGCGGCATCGGCACTTACGTGAAATCGAGCCACGAAACCAACGCCGAGATCGGCGACCGCGCCAACGACGCGGTGCGCATCAACGGCGCGGAGCTGAAGGCCAAAGTCGTCGGCGAAGGCGGCAACCTCGGGCTCTCGCAACGCGGCCGTGTCGAGTATGCCCTGACGGGCGGCCGGCTCAACACGGATTTCATCGACAACTCCGCCGGAGTGAACACCTCCGACGTCGAAGTCAACATCAAGATCCTCCTGAATCCGCTGGTGCACGCAGGGAAACTCACGCGCGGCGACCGCAACAGGCTGCTGGCGCGCATGACGAACGAGATTGCCGCGCTCGTACTGCGCAACAACTACCTGCAGGGCCAGGCGATCAGCACGCTCGAGCTGCACGCGGGCACGCGACTCGCCGAGTACCAGCACCTGATCCGCTCGCTGGAGCGCTCGGGCGACCTGAACCGCGCCCTGGAGTTCCTGCCGGGGGACGAGGAGCTGGCCGACCGGCGCAAGCAGGGCCGCTCGCTCACCCGGCCGGAGCTGGCCATCCTCCTGGCCTACAGCAAGATCTGGCTCAACAACCATTTGCTGGCCTCCAACGTACCGGAGGACCCGTACCTGTCGAGCGAGCTGGAGCGCTACTTCCCGGCACCCGTGCGCGAGCGTTTTCCACGTGCCATCGCCCAGCACAGGCTGCGCCGCGAGATCATCGCCACGGCGACGACCAACAGCCTCGTGAACCGCATGGGTCCGACGTTCGTGCCCCGGGCACAAGAGGACACCGGCGCCGAGCCGGCGCAGATCGCGCGTGCCTACACTGCCGCGCGTGAAATCTTCGGCATGCGCGACCTGTGGGCGCAAATCGAAGCGCTCGATAACAAGGTGCCGGCCAGACTCCAGTACGAGAGCGCCTTCCAGACGAGCCGCCTGCTCCGGCACATGACGTACTGGCTGCTCGCGCACCGCAAGCGGGAGTTGCAGGTCGACGCGGCGGTCGCCGAGTTCCAGGATGGCGTGCGCGAGCTCGAAGCCGAGATCGCGCAGGTCCTCACGGGCTCCGCGCAGGAGCGGTTCGAGGAGAACCGCAAACAGTATGTCACCGGCGGCCTGCCGCAGGACCTGGCCACCCGCGTGGCAAGCCTGGAAGCGCACAACGCCGCGCTGGACATCGTCGAGCTGTCCCTCTCCCACCACGTGAGTGTTGTCGATGCCGCGCGGGTTTACTTTGAGGTGGGCACACGGATCGGGCTCGACTGGCTGCGCGATCAAATCGAGCGCCTGTCCGTCGACGGTCCGTGGCAAGCTATTGCCCGTAGCGGACTGCGCGACGGAGCGTTGCGGATCCATCGGCGCCTCGCCGAGAGGATCCTGGCCCGCAAGGGCAAGGGTACCGCGCAATCGCGCGTGACCGTGTGGCTCGAGTCGGTCGGAGAGGAGCTGTCTCACTGGCAGCGCACGCTGACGGACATGCGCGCCGCCGGCGCGAGCGATTTCGCGACTCTCACCGTGGGCGTAGAGTCCGTCCGCAAGCTTGCGGATTAACGATAGGGGTGTTGGGGCAATGCCTGGAAAACTGATTCTCCTGCGCCACGGCCAGAGCATCTGGAACATGGAAAACCTGTTCACCGGCTGGCACGACGTCGATCTCTCCGAACAGGGCCGCGAAGAGGCGGCCCAGTCGGGACGCGAGCTGCTGCACGAGAAGCTCGCGATCGACATCGCCTTCACGTCGGTGTTGAAGCGTGCGATCCGCACTTTGTGGATCGCGCTCGACCAGATGGACCGCATGTGGATCCCGGTGGAGCGCTCCTGGCGCCTGAACGAGCGTCACTACGGCGCGCTGCAGGGCCTGAACAAGGCGCAGACCGTCGAGAAGCACGGCGAGGCCCAGGTGAAGATCTGGCGGCGCAGCTACGACACCCCGCCCCCGAAACTGGATCTCGATGATCCGCGCCATCCGCGCTTCGATCCCCGCTACGCCGGGGTCGATCCTGCCGAGCTCCCCGCGACCGAGTCACTCAAGGATACCCTGGCGCGGGTGCTGCCCTTCTGGAACAGCCGGATCGCGCCCGAGCTGCGCTGCGGCCGCAACGTGCTCGTGGTGGCGCACGGCAACAGCCTGCGCGCCATGGTGAAGATGCTCGACAACGTGCCGGAGAGCGAGATCGTGGAGCTCAACATCCCCACGGGGGTGCCGCTGCTCTATGAGCTCGATGCCGAATTGAAGCCCGTTCAGAGCCGCTACATGGGCGACCCCGCCGCGATCGCGGCGGCGGCCGAAGCCGTCCGACGGCAGACGGAAAAGCCAAAGAGCTAACCGGCCGCCGCTTCTCCTACCGGCGCGCAGCGCACGGGAAGCCTACGCGGCCCAGCCGTCGTAGCGGCCGCGGTACTCGGTCGCGAGCGCGGTCATGCGCCGCCCGATGTCCTGCATGTCCGGCACGATGAGCCGCATCGTCTTCGTGGCGTGCAGGCTGAAATGCAGCTCGGGATCGTTCTCCATCGGCTTCACGTCCACGCCGAACCCGTCGGCTTCGAGCTTCACGCGAGCCCCCTGCACCGCCGCCTCATCCGGCAGCGCCAGGAAGAAATCGACCGGATACTCATTG
>DASZVD010000207.1:0-2674 GCA_035547375.1 Steroidobacteraceae bacterium | reverse complement strand
GCGGGCCGCCTCGATCGCCGCGTTCAGGGCCAGCCTGTTGGTCTGGAACGCGATCGACTCCACGTCGCTCGACATCTTGCGCAGCTCTTCCGTGTGGCTGACGAGGGCGCGGATGTCCTGCGCGAGCGCGTCACGGCTTTGCTGGATGAGGCGCAGAGCCTGGATGACCTCGGCGAGATGCCGCTCGCCTTCCTGGGCGTCCTCGCTGATGCCGCCGACGCCCGAGTCGCCGGCGGCGCCGAGCGCCCGGTCCAGGCGGGTCACGATGCCCTCGAAGCGTTTCGTCAGGGCGACCACCGCCTCTTCACTCTGGCGACGGGCAGACTCGATTTGTTTGGCCCAGATGGGCAGCGTTTCGGCGAACACGCTGCCCCGCACCGTATCGGTGGAGTCCAGCCCGGCCTCATCCACAGCGAGCGCACTTGAAGTCATCAAAGCTCAAGCCTCTAGCCATAATCCGAGGTGCCCCTATTTGCGGCACCGCGGTGGGGATATCGACAGTCCGGAAAGGGTTCTTGAGACGTTTAGTGCACTGCACGGCCCGTTTGCCACGGAGTTCACACAAAACCCGCCAGCCTGGGCCTAAATAGATACAAGCAGAGCGCGGCCGGGTCCGGGGAGCGAGACCTGGAGCACAGCGCCTCGTAGGGAATTCCCGCTAGCAGCGCCGCCGCGGGCGACGCCGGGTGCCTTCCTTATGTCGAACCATGACCGGCGCCTGGCGACTTGCGGCCAATGGACTAGGGCGTGCGCTGCTCGATGCGCCGGGCCAGCTCGGCGAGCTCCGCAAGATCCATGTCCTCATCGATGGTGATCTCATCGGGAGCGCCCGCCGCCGCCTCGGATCGCACCGTGGGAGCCCTGGAACCGCTTCCGGCGGCCGGCCCGCGCGCCGGTTGGGACGCACGCGGGATCTGCGGCCTCATGACCGGCCGCGGCGCCTCGGGCTCGGGCGCACCGGCCACCGGCGTCACCGGTCGCACCCAGTCCCGTTTCTGCTCCATCCAGCGCTGGTACCGGTCGAAGGTCCACATCCCTTCATCGCCGCCCGACTGGATCACATTCGTGATACCGCCGAGCTGTCCGGCACGGATCGTGCCCTTGGCCCCGGAGCTGGCCAGGAGAATCTCACAACGCGGCACGCGCAGCTGCACGCTCTCGAGATATTCCAGCCGTTGACAGACGACCCCGACCAGACAATCCGCCAGCTGGGCCCGGATGTTGCCCTGGAGCTCGGCCGGGAAGGACATGCAGATCCGGCTCAAGGCCTCCGCGCAAGTGGCCGAGTGCAGGGTGGCGAGCACGAGGTGGCCGGTTTCCGCGGCGCCCAGCGTGAGGCGCATCACTTCCGGTGTGCGCATCTCGCTAATGACCAACACGTCGGGATTCTCGCGCAGCGCATCGACGATCGCCTGCTCGAAGCTCGGCGAGTGAGTAGGAATCTCACGCTGCCGGATGAAGGACCTGCGGTTCGTGTAGACGTACTCGAGAGGACTTTCCAACGTGATGATGTTCTGCGCGCGAGAAGCGTTCACCTCTTCGAGCAGGGCGGCGAGTGTCGTCGACTTGCCGGAGCCCGTCGGCCCGGAAACGATGACGAGACCCGTCGGCGCCGACACCAGGCGGCGCAATTCCGGATTCAGATTGCACGTCCGTAGATCGCCGACAGCGGGCGCTAGCAGCCGGACAGCGAGGGCGAGACCATGGATGGTCTTGTAGAAATTGATCCTGCAGCGGGTGCCGCCGACGACCAGCGAGATGTCCGCGGAGCCGCGCTCGTCGAAGACCCGCCACTCCTCGCCCGTCAGCAGATCCTTGGTGAGCTCGGCGAGCTGAGCCCCCGAAAGCGGCTCCCCGATCGGCATGAGCTCGCCCCGGACCCGGGCGACGGGTGGGGTGGAAGCCTCCATATGGACGTCGCTCGCGCCCAGCTTACGTGCTTTCAGGATCCAGTCTTTGAAGCTCATGGCTCCTCCGGTGCGTGCCTTCCGCCCTCAACCGGTAGGCGTGGCCCCGTGCGCGACCGGCGCTTCGGTCGCTGCCGGCGCCGTTGTCGATGCCGGCGGCACCTGCGTTTCGGCCGCAGGCAGCGCCTGGGTGTTGGCCGCCGCGGGCGATGCCTGACTCGCCGAGGGCTGCGCCTGACTGGGCACCACGGGTGTTGTTTGCCCCAGAGGCGTTGTCTGGGCGGTCGCTGGCGGTTGTGCGACCGTGGCCGGCTGACTGGCCGGCTGCTGTTTAGCGGCCGCGGTCGGCGCCGTCACGCCGGGCGGCGGCAACGCCGTCGTATTCTCTTTTGCGCTGCTGCTCAACACCGTCGACTTGTTCGCGTCCGGGACCGGAGCCGGCGCGGGCTCGGGCTCCGCGTGCGCCGCATGTCGCTCGGGCGCGCGAGCAGCCTCGTCGGTACTCGCCGGCAGTTGCTGCGCACCCAACACGGTCAAGTTGATCACGCTCGGATTGTCTCGCAGCTTCACGTAGAGATTGCCGTCCACCGGATGCGGCACGGGCATCGAATAGCCCGGGAAGCCGTCCGGAACCTGCACGGGATGCGTGAACTTCGGATCGCTCGAGACCGACTCCACCAGGAACAGATTGCTCCCCGTGAGCTTGCAGGCCAGGTCCGGCGTCGTCGGGCACTTCAGCTCTCGCAACACAGGTAGACGCACCAGCG
>DASZVD010000206.1:0-12728 GCA_035547375.1 Steroidobacteraceae bacterium | reverse complement strand
GCCGATGTCGCGACCACCGCTGAAAGAGCCTGCACGCGCCAACGGGCCCGCCGCGGCGTCCTCGAGGGCAACACCGAGCGCGAGCATGATGGGACGGGAGCGGTAATAGACGGTCACGCCGTCGTGCGGGTCGTTGAGGCGCAAGCCGAGCAGGATCTGCGCGAAGTCATGGCCGCGCGCCGAAAACTGATACAGCACCTTGCGCTCCGGCAACAGCTTCGACTCCTCGATGTCATCGAGAGCGCGTGAGACGTGCAGCAGGTAGGCGACCCGGCGCCAGTCCGGCTGTTGATCGGACTGGTGCGCGGCGCTCGAGGCAGGGGCAACCGATGCAGCGGGAACGGCCATGAGGCGGAGGCTCCGGATGAGGACGTGCGCACAGCTTATGCTCAGCCCTCTGCAATGAGCTTGCTCTGATTGCCCGTTTTATGGTCATCTTGGCAATATTATTGCTTCCCTGGGAACCTTCTCCATGTCCAAGACGCTGGACCGTGTCGATCGGCGCATTCTCGATACCTTGCAGGCGGACGCCCGGATCTCGAATCAGGAGCTCGCCAAGCGCGTCGGGCTATCGCCGGCCCCGTGCTGGCGGCGCCTGCGGCGTCTCGAAGAGGACGGATTCATCCTGGGATATGCGACGCTGTTGAACAGCTCCGCCATCGGGCTGCCCATCCTGGCGTATGCCCTCGTGTCGCTGGAAAACCATCACCCCGAGACGGTGCGCCTCTTCGACCGGCTGATCCAGGAGCGGCCGGAAGTGTTGGAGTGCCACTCCATGAGCGGCGCCAACGACTATCTGCTGCGGATCGTCGCGGCGAGCATGGAAGCGTACGAGCATTTTCTCTCGACGCAACTGCTGCAGCAGTCGGCCGTGCGCTCGGTCAACACCAGCTTCGTGCTGCGCACGAAGAAATCGACCACTCGGCTACCCGTTGTGTAACAGGCCGTTGAAAGACGCTCCGTCAACCACGGGCTGCCTTCTCAACTACCGCCCAGCGCCTGAACATCCTCGGCCGTGAGTTTTATCGAGGCGGCCGCGACGTTCTCCTCGAGGTGCGCCACCGAGCCCGTGCCGGGAATGGGCAACATCGCCGGCGAGTGACGCAGGAGCCAGGCAAGCGCCGCCGCTCCGACAGACACGTTGTGCCGCCTGGCAATGCTGGCCAGCGCAGCCAGGGAACGCGACTCCACCGCGTGATGCCCCGAGTCGAGCGGCGCCCACGGAATGAAAGCGATGGCGTGGCTCGCGCAATACTCCAGCACGCCGTCGGAGCGCCGGTCTTCCAGATTGAAGCGATTCTGGACGGAGACGATGGTCGTCAGTCGCTCGGCCTGCCGCAGCTCATCGAGAGTCACATTGGAGACCCCGATGTGGCGGATCTTCCCCTCCTGCTTCAGGCGCACCAGCTCGCCGATGGAGTCGCCAAGCGGCACGCGCGGATCGGGTGCGTGCAGCTGGTAGAGATCGAGCCGCTCGCGACGCAGACGACGCAGGCTTCCCTCGCAGGCGGCACGCAGGTGTTTCGGGTGACCGTCGCGATTCCAGACATCCGGCCCGGGCCGAACCAATCCTCCCTTCGTCGCGATCACGAGGTCCGCCGGATAGGGGTAAAGCGCCTGCGCGATCAGATTCTCGCTGACCTCCGGTCCATACGAGTCAGCCGTATCGATGAAGTTCACGCCGAGCTCCACCGCCCGCTGCAACACACGGACCGCGCCCGGCACGTCCGGCGGCGGGCCCCAGATGCCCCGCCCCGTGATCCGCATCGCTCCGAAGCCGAGGCGATGGACGCTGAGATCGCCGCCCAGCGTGATCTCGCCGGCAGCCTTGGCGTTCGCAGTCGAGGTCATGATCGCCACTCCTGAAATTCCCGGTTGTAGCAAGCACTATGCCACCGTCACGCGCACTGGCATGATATTCGTGACAAGCGGCGGCGAGCTGGAAGAAACAGAAGGCTATGGACGATGTCGATGCGATCGTCATTGGCGCGGGAGTCGTGGGACTCGCCGTGGCTCGAGCGCTTGGCTTACGCGGGCGCGAGACTCTGATCCTCGAAGCCGAGGACAGCTTTGGCACGGGCACCAGCTCGCGCAACAGCGAGGTCATTCACGCCGGAATCTATTACCCGAAAGGCTCCCTGAAAGCGCGTCTTTGCGTGGCCGGCCGCGAGCGGCTCTACGCCTTCTGCGCGGAGCACGGCGTCCCCCATCGACGCTGCGGCAAGCTGATTGTCGCAACCTCGGAAGCGCAACTTGCGCAACTGAAGAAGATCCAGGGGGCCGCGCGGGACAACGGCGTCGATCTCGAATGGCTCAGCCGTGCGCAGGCGCTTGCGCTCGAGCCCCGGCTGGTCTGCGAAGCCGCCCTGCACTCGCCGGCGACCGGGATCGTCGATTCGCACGCGCTCATGCTCGCCCTGCTGGGACAGGCCGAAGGGCACGGCGCCACTCTCGTGACCGGGAGCCGCGTAACTGGCATACGACGCGACGGCGGAGGCGGCCTGCTCGTCGCGGTGAACGGTGAAGAGCCGGCCCTGCGAGCCAACACGGTCATCAACAGCGCCGGGCTCCACGCCCCCCAGGTAGCTGGACTTCTGGAAGACTTTCCGCGGCAACATCTACCGAAAGCCTACTTCGCCAAGGGAAACTACTTCTCCCTGACGAACCGCTCGCCGTTCGAGCGGCTCGTGTATCCGATACCGGAACCGGGCGGACTCGGCGTACACCTGACGCTGGATCTCGCGGGCCGGGCGCGATTTGGTCCGGACGTCGAATGGGTGGAAAGCTGCGACTACGCGGTGGACCCGCGGCGCGCCGAGCGCTTCTATGCCGCAATCCGCGCCTACTGGCCCGATCTCGCGGACGGCGCGTTGCAGCCGGCCTACGCCGGAATCCGGCCGAAGATCTCCGGGCCCACGGAGGCGGCCGCGGATTTCAGGATCGACGGCCCCGAGGTGCACGGTGTCGCGGGACTCGTGAACCTGTTCGGCATCGAATCACCGGGACTGACAGCCTCGCTTGCCTTGGCGGATCACGTAGTAAGCTGACAGCTCCGCACACAACACCGTCAGCCCCACGCAAAACGTCGTGGTCAGACGACGATCGCGCGTTCCCTTAGCGTCTCGACGATCCGCTTCGCGATCTCCTCAGGCGTGCCCTCGCCGGCGTGCACGACGATCTCCGCGTTCTCGGGCGCCTCATACGGCGAATCGATGCCGGTGAAGTTCTTGATCTTGCCCTCCTTCGCCCGGGCATACAGGCCCTTCGGGTCGCGGCGCATACACTCCTCGATGGGAGTATCGACGAAGACCTCGATGAACTCGTCAGAGCCGACGAGCTCCCGCACCATCTGCCGCTCCGCGCGGAACGGCGAGATGAACGAGCAGAGCACGATGGTCCCCGCGTCGACGAACAGCTTCGCCACTTCACCTACACGCCGGACGTTCTCCACACGATCCGCGTCGGTGAAGCCGAGGTCCCGGTTCAAGCCATGGCGAACGTTGTCGCCGTCGAGCATGTAGGTGTGCGCGCCCAGTGAGTGCAGCTCGCGCTCCACGATGTTGGCAATCGTGCTCTTGCCCGAGCCCGACAGACCGGTAAACCACAAGATCGCGGGACGATGGCCGTTCAACTGGACACGCGCAACTTTATCCACCAGCACGCTCTGACGGTGGATATTGGTTGCGCGCCGCAGGCCGAAGGCGATCATGCCGGCACCGGCCGTCGCATTCGTGAAGCGGTCGATGAGAATGAAGGCGCCGGTCTCGCGATTCTCCGCGTAAGGATCGAAGGCCACCGGTGTCGAGGTGGCCAGGTTGCACAGCCCGATCTCATTCAAGCCGAGCGTCTTGGCGGCAATGTGCTCCAGGGTGTTGACGTCGACCTTGTGCTTGAGGCTCGTGACCCGCGCCGGCAGATACTTCGTGCCGATGCGCATGAGGTACGACCGTCCCGGCAGCATTGCGTCCTCGGTCATCCATAGGACGTGCGCCGCGAACTGATCCACGACCTCGGGGCGCGAGTCGGCCTGGGCGATCAGGTCGCCGCGCGCGATATCGACTTCGTCCGCCAATGTCAGTGTCACGGCATCGCCGGGGCGGGCTTCGGGCAGGTCACCGTCGGACGTGACGATGCGCGAGACTGTCGATTCCTTGCCGGAAGCGGCAACGACGATGCGATCGCCCGGCTTGACCGTACCGGAGGCAACCGTGCCGGAAAAGCCGCGGAAGTCGAGATTCGGACGGTTCACCCACTGCACGGGGAAGCGGAACGGCTGCTCCTCCAGGCCCCGATCCACGTCGAGACTCTCGAGATGCTCCAGCAGGCTCGGGCCGTCGTACCAGCGCATCCGGTCCGAGCGCTGCGTGATGTTGTCGCCGTAGCGGGCCGAGACGGGAATCGTGGTGATCGAGGCGAAATCCAGCGACTGCGCGAAGCCGAGGTAGTCGCCCACGATGTGGTGGAAGCGCTCGCCGGAGAAATCGACGAGATCGATTTTGTTGACCGCCACGATGACGTGCCGGATACCCAACAGGGAGCAAATGTAGCTGTGCCGGCGCGTCTGCGTCAGAAGGCCCTTGCGCGCGTCAATGAGAATGACGGCGGCGTCGGAGTTAGATGCCCCGGTCGCCATGTTGCGCGTGTACTGCTCGTGGCCGGGGGTGTCGGCGACGATGAACGAGCGGCGCGGAGTCGCGAAGAAGCGGTAGGCGACATCGATCGTGATGCCCTGCTCCCGCTCGGCCTCCAGGCCGTCCACCAGCAGTGCGAAATCGATGTCGTCCCCGGTGGTGCCGTGCTTGCGGCTGTCGCGTTCCAGGGCCGCGAGCTGGTCCTCCAGAATGAGCTTCGTGTCGTACAACAGACGGCCGATCAGCGTCGACTTGCCGTCGTCGACCGAGCCGCAGGTGAGGAAGCGCAACAGGCTCCTGGTCGGCCCGCCGGGCCCGCCGGAGCTCACGGTGACGTGTTTCGGCGCGTAGGTGATCATCAGAAATACCCCTCGCGCTTTTTCTTCTCCATGGAAGCGGCTTCGTCGTTGTCGATGAGCCGGCCCGACCGCTCGGACGTCCGCGTCACCAACATCTCATCGATGATGTCGTCCAGCGTCACCGCATCACTTTCAATGGCGGCGGAGAGCGGATAGCAGCCGAGCGAGCGGAAACGCACGGTCAGCGTTTCTTCCACCTCGCCCGGCAACAACGGCATCCGCGCGTCATCGCGCATGATGAGCAGGCCATCCCGCCGCACGACCGGTCGGGGGGCCGCCAGATACAGCGGCACGATGGGAATATCCTCGGCCCGGGTATACTGCCAGATGTCCAGCTCGGTCCAGTTGGAAAGCGGAAAGACGCGGATGGTCTCGCCCTTTGCAATGCGCGTGTTGTACAGGTTCCACAGCTCGGGCCGCTGATTGCGCGGGTCCCAGACGTGGCCGGCGGAACGGAACGAGAATACGCGCTCCTTCGCCCGGCTTTTCTCCTCATCACGCCGTGCGCCGCCGAACGCAGCATCGAACTCCCATTTGTCGAGCGCCTGCTTGAGCGCCTCGGTTTTCATGACCTGCGTGTGCAGCTGCGACCCGGAGCTGATCGGATTGATGCCGCGTGCGGCCCCTTCCACGTTCGTGTACACCAACAGCTTCACGCCGTAACGGGCGACGATGCTGTCACGGTGCTTGATCATGTCGCTAAATTTCCAACCGGTATCGACGTGCAGCAACGGGAACGGCGGCTTCGACGGGTAGAACGCCTTCATGGCCAGGTGCAGCATGACACCGGAGTCCTTGCCGATCGAGTACAACATCACGGGATTGCGGAACTCCGCCGCGACCTCCCGGATGATGCCGATCGACTCGGCCTCGAGACGTTTCAGGTGTGCCGACAGGGCCGGACGCAGATCAGTACTCGTCATCGTTGCATCAAGCCGCCAGCGGCACGGTGCGCAGCGCGCCGCCCGCGATGAAAAAGGGATTGCGCAAGCCAGGCTTACCATACGCGAGCGGTACGCCGCCGGGCGCCGTCACACTGCCGCCGGCAGCAACCAACACCGCCTGACCGGCCGCCGTGTCCCACTCCATGGTGGGGCCGAGGCGCGGATACAAGTCCGCCTCCCCCGCCGCGACGAGGCAGAACTTCAGCGAGGAGCCGACGGACACCCGCTCCGCCACCTTGTACTGCGCCAGATAGGCTTCTGTTTCGGGTGTGTCGTGCGATCGCGATACCGCGACCGTGAGTCCCTGTTCCGGGGCCTGCCTGACCCGGATCGCCGTCCGCGGTGCCGCGTCCTTCGCATCGGTGGGTTGATGACCGCGAGCCGCGCGGCGGGCCGTCACATCGCCGATGTAGAGACCGCCCGTCACTGGTGCGTAGACCACACCGAGCACAGGCGCCCGATCACGAACGAGCGCGATGTTGACCGTGAAGTCGCCCCGACGTTGGACGAATTCCTTGGTGCCGTCGAGCGGGTCCACGAGAAAGAACTCACTGCCGAAGGCAGGCAGGCGGCCGGCAGCCACCTCTTCTTCCGCCACCGCAGGCACGCCCGGCGCAATCTTGGCGAGGTGCCGCAGAATGATAGCCTCGGAAGCGTGGTCGGCCGCCGTTACCGGCGTCTTGTCAGCCTTCTGCTGGACGTCGAAGCCCCTGAGATAGATCTCGTGCGCGGCACGCCCTGCCTCCAGGGAGGCGAGAACCATGGCTTCCAGTAAGGGAGGAAAAGTCGTCTGGTCGGACACGTGTGGACCCCTGTAAGGCCGGGGAGTCTACACAATCAGGCGGCCCAGTCCGTGCGGCGGGGCCGGCGGCACCAGAATTCCTGGGAATGTGCTTAGAAGGTGCCTGGATTGAAGGGCCCGCCTTTCAGGCAGGCCCTCGGTTTCGCCAGTCCGGGCGCAGTCCGGCGGACGGCGCCCGGGCCCGCGCGAATGGCGCCGCCCCGGGTGGACGGCGTCAGTCCTGGCGGACGACGTCAGTCCTGGCGGACGGCTTCCACCTGGATCGCCAGCTTCACTTCCATCTTGAAGCCATAGGCCTCACCGAAGCTCATGCCGTAATCCTTGCGGTTGAAGCTCGCGGTGGCATCGGCGCCGCAGGTCTCCTTCTTCGTCATGGGATTTGGCTTGCACAGGAACTGGTCGATCCTCAGGTTGAGCGGCTTCGTGACCCCGTGCAGCGTGAACTCGCCCTCCACTTCCGTGGGCGCGCCGTTCTTGAACTTCACCAGCTTGCCCTTGTAGGTCGCGGTCGGATACTTCGTCACGTCGAACAGGTCGGGGCCCTTCGCGTGCTCATTCAGCTTCTCGTGACCGAAATCGACCGAGCTCGTATCGACGGTGACGTCGACGGTGCCCGTGCCGCTCTCCTTGTCCAGCACGACAGTGCCGGAGCTCTTGTCGAACTTGCCGCGCCAAACCGACAGCCCACCCATGTGGTCCGCCGCGAAGCTCGGGTAGGTGTGGCTGGGATCGATCTGGTACGTGACAGGGGCGGCCGACGCGGAACCCGCGACTAGCGCCAGCAGGGCGGCCGACAGGGCGATCTTCATTCTCGAATCCTCCAAGGTAGGGCAAACGAAGACGGGCTCTAGCGTAACGGCAGGGGGCCGGCCGTAGCCAGCCCCCTTTGGCTGAGCACCTGAATGTGCCCGTTGCCTGAATCTGCCCGTTGGAGGAAATGCGCAGGCAGGCCACACGAGGGCAACCTGCGCACGGCCGATTACCGAACTCAACGCGGCCCGGATAAACGAGCCGATCGTAAGCCGGATCAGGCGGCGAGCGACACCGGATGAGCCTTCATTCCCAGCGCGCGAGCGACGACGTCATGAGTGATCTCGCCGGCGTGCACGTTGAGCCCTCCCGCCAGACCCGCATCGCGCTTCAACGCCTCTTTCCAGCCCAAATCGGCCAGAGCGCGCACATACGGAAGTGTCGCGTTGGTGAGCGCAAACGTGGAGGTACGCGGTACCGCGCCAGGCATGTTGGCAACGCAGTAATGGATCACGCCATCCACCACGAACGTCGGATCCGCGTGAGTGGTGGGCTTACTGGTCTCGAAGCAACCGCCCTGGTCGATGGAGATGTCGACGAGCACGGTGCCCGGCTTCATGGTTCCCAGCATCGCACGCGTCACCAGCTTCGGCGCCGCGGCACCCGCGATGAGCACGGCACCGACAACCACATCGGCGTCGCGGACCAGACGATCGATCGCTTCCGCGGTCGAATAAACCGTCTTCAGCGACGATCCGAACAGAGCCGACAGCTCGCGGAGACGGCTCACCGACCGGTCGACAATCGTCACGTCGGCGCGCATGCCGACAGCGATTTCCGCAGCATGGGTTCCGGCGACGCCGCCACCCAGAATCACGACCTTCGCCGGCGGCACTCCCGGCACGCCACCCAGCAACACGCCGTAGCCGCCATTCGCCTTCTGCAGGCTGGCGGCGCCCACCTGGATGGACATACGGCCAGCCACCTCGCTCATCGGCGTGAGCAACGGCAGCGAGCCATTCGGGGCCGTCACCGTCTCGTAGGCAATGGCGGTCGCACCGGACTTCTTCAACGCCTCAGCCTGCGCGGGGTCGGCCGCGAGGTGCAGATAGGTGAACAGGACCTGGCCCGGGCGCAGCATCTGGCACTCGACCAGCTGCGGCTCCTTCACCTTCACGATGAGGTCGGAGCCCGCGAATACGTCGGCCGCCTTGGCCGCAATGGTGGCCCCGGCGGCGCGGTATGCCGCATCGTCCACGCCGATGCCGTTCCCGGCACCCGTCTCGACCGTCACCTGGTGACCGGCTCCGACGAGCTCGCGCACCCCGGCGGGCACCAGCCCCACCCGGTACTCATGGACTTTGATCTCTTTGGGAACACCGATACGCATGCGACCGCCCTCGAATGATGGAAATGGAGAAAGCTGCACCAGTGGGCGCAGCGTAGGCGCCGCAAGCCGGCGGGGACTTGCGTAATGGTCCCGCTTCGAGGGGAGGATATGGCAGAATCTGCCTCACTCAGACCTTATCACGAAGGAATTTTGCGCCAATGGAGCTCGACCGCTACGATCGCGCCATTCTGCGCCTGCTCCAGCAGGATGCCCGGATCACGAATACCTCGCTGGCCGAGAAGGTCAGCCTGTCGGAGTCCGCCTGTCTCAGACGGGTACGGGCCCTGGAGGAGTCGGGCCTGATCCAGGGCTATACGGCCCTCATCGACCAACACAAGGCCGGCTACCCGGTGAACGTGTTCGTGAGCATCACCCTCGACCGGCAGAGCCAATCGGGGCTGGAGACCTTCGAGAATGCGGTACGCAAGATCCCCGAGGTCAGGGAGTGCTATCTGATGACCGGGGAGCACGACTATCTGCTGCGGCTGGTGGTGGCCGACATGGCCGACTTCGAGCGGCTGCACAGCCAGCACCTCACGCGGCTGCCGAGCGTCGTCCGGGTGCAGTCGAGCTTCGCGATGCGGACGGTGACCCGCTCGACGATCCTGCCGGTCCGTTAGCCGCCCGATCCTCGCAAAGCGCCCGCGGCGGAGCGGTCAGCTCGCAGCGGTATAGGCCGCAAGCTCGCGAGAGAACTCCCGCAGCGCGCGAATCCCACTCGCCTCCGCCCGGGCGCACCACTCGCGCAGCTGGTGAACCGCGCGGGCTTGATTGGCCGAGGCGTCGCTCCAGAGATGCTGCAGGCTTTCGCGATATTCGACGACCCGGCGCAGCACCTCGTAGCGCTCCAGGAGCTCGCGCAAAGCGCGCCGAGCCTCTTCGGCCAACAGCGTGGGGTGGCGGATCAGCAGCTTCGCCGTCATCGCCGGAACGCAACCCCGCGGCTCCCGCCGGGCGAGCTCCCGGCAGACGGGCAGCACGACGCGACGCGCGTACTCGCGTTGCACGTGCATGCGGTTCTTGAACAACGCAATGACCGTGTTCGCGTCGAGCTCACTACGCCTGCGCTCGAGGTGCGGCCGCGGCGCCACGTAGCGCACCTTCGCCAAGCCTGCGAGCCGGAACACGCAGATCCAGAGCCAGCCCATGTCGAATTCCCAGCGTTGCACGGCAAAGCGCGCGGAGCGTGGGAAAGCATGGTGGTTGTTGTGCAGCTCCTCGCCGCCCAGGAGAAGCCCCCACGGCACGAGATTCGTCGCCGTCGAGGGCATCTCGAAGCTGCGATAGCCTACGGCGTGTCCCAAGCCGTTCACCACGCCACCGGCGAAGAACGGCTGTGCGATGAGGTGCACCGCGACCATGACGATCGCCGGAATCCCGAACAACAGCAGCATCGTCGCCGCAAACAACACGATGCCGAGATTCGGATGGCGGCTGTAGAGATGGCGCTCGATCCAGTCGTCCGGAGTGCCCTTGGCGTAGTTCTTCAGGATGAGCGGATCGCGGGCCGCCGCGCTGTAGAGCTCGTAGCCCTCAAGCACGACCCGCTTCAACCCGAAGATCACGGGGCTGTGGGGGTCGCCGGGCTGATCCGCGTACGCGTGATGGCGGCGATGGACGGCAACCCATTCTTTCGTGACGACGCCGGAGCTGAACCACAGCCAGAATCGGAACAGATGACGCAACGACGGGTGCAGTGCGAGGCCGCCGTGCGACTGGTCCCGGTGCAGATAGAGCGTCACCCCCAGGAACATCACCTGAATCGTGGTGAAGGTCACCGCCACGTAGCCCCAGAAGGACAGCTCGAACAAGCCATACGGAAACAACTCGGTCATTCGGCGGGTCCCGGCTCAAGCCAACAGGATGATCTTGCCTATGTGCCGGTCGGATTGCATCAACTCGTGCGCCATGGACGCCTCCTTCAGCGCAAAGCGCGCGAAAATGTGCGGCCGCAAGCCTTTCGTGGCGAACAGCGGCCACACATTCTCCCGCAACGCCGCCGCGATGCGCCCCTTGCTCTCGACCGGCTGCGCGCGCAAGGTGGACGCCGTGAGCGTCAGCCGCTTGTGCATCATCGCGCGCAAATCGACCTCGGCCTTCGAGCCCCCCTGGGTGGCGATCAGGGCGATGCGGCCGCTTACCGCCGCAGCGTTGATGTTCCGCTGCGTGTAGCTTCCTCCCACCATGTCGAGAATGACATCGACGCCCTTCCCGTCCGTGGCCCGCAGCGTAAGGGCGACGAAATCCTCTTCTTTGTAGTTGATCGCAACGTCGGCCCCGAGCCGCAGACACGCCGCGCACTTGTCAGGGGTTCCCGCGGTGACAATGACACGCGCGCCGAAGGCTTTACCGAGAAGTATCGCCGTCGTGCCGATGCCGGAGGCACCGCCATGGACGAGGAAGGTTTCGCCCGCTCGGAGTCCGGCGCGCTGAAAGACGTTGTAGTAAACCGTGAAGAAGGTTTCCGGCAGAGCAGCCGCGTCCTCGACCGCGAGGGTCGCGGGCACCGGTAAACACTGCACGGCCGGGACCGCGGCGTACTCGGCATACCCCCCTCCCGCCACCAAGGCACACACCTTGTCGCCGAGCGCGACCTCGCTCACCTCCGCGCCGATCCGTACCACCTCTCCCGACAGCTCGAGGCCCGGGATATCGGACGCGCCCGCGGGCGGCGGGTAATGTCCGGCCCGTTGCAGAAGGTCGGGTCGGTTGACGCCCGCCGCGACCGTGCGAACCAGAACCTCGCGCGGTCCGATATTCGGGACCGGCCGTGGCACGGGCTGCAGCACCTGCGGGCCGCCGGGCTCGCGGATCTCGATGGCAGTCATCACGGCTGGAACGTCGGGCGTCGTCTTTACGGCCGGAACATCGGAAGCAGTCATGCGAAAACCCTCAGCCCGCGAGCTTCAGCAAGCGCACGGCGTTGTCCTTCAGGACGCGCGGCCTCACTTCGGGCTTGATCGGCAGCTTGTCGAAATCCGCCAGCCACCGGTCGGGCGTGATGACCGGATAGTCCGAGCCGAACAGGATCCGGTCCTTCAGCAGCGTGTTGGTGTACTGCACGAGATTCGACGGAAAGTACTTCGGCGACCAGCCGGACAGGTCGATGTGAACATTCGGCTTGTGAGTCGCCACGGCAAGCGCCTCATCCTGCCACGGGAAGGAAGGGTGCGCCAGGATGATGGGCATGTCGGGAAAATCCGCGGCGACGTCGTCGAGGAACAGGGGGTTCGAGAACTTCAGCCGCACCCCCATGCCGCCGGGCGCGCCCGCCCCCGCACCCGTCTGTCCCGTATGGAACAGCGCCGGCAGGCCGGCCTCCGCAATGGCCTCGTAGAGGACGTACGCCTTGCGGTCGTTGGGATAGAACCCCTGCATCGACGGATGAAACTTGAAGCCGCGCACGCCGAAGTCGTTGATGAGGCGGCGGGCTTCGCGCGCCCCCATCTTCCCCTTGGCGGGATCGATGCTGGCGAAAGGAATCAACACGTCGGCGTGCTCCGCCGCGACTTCCGCGACCTCCTCGTTGGCGATACGCGTATGCCCCATCTCCGCTTCGCTGTCGACCGGAAAGATCACGGCGGCAATCTTGCGCTCGCGATAGTACTGCGCGACCTCGGGGATCGTCGGCGGCACGGCGGATTTGAAGTATTTCGCCATGGCCTCGTCGAAAATGATCGAGCACGGATCACGCGGCTGCCGCTGCGAGATGTTGGCGTGAGTGTGAACGTCGATCGCGATCAACTCGTCGAGCTGCAGTCTTGCCTGGTACTTGGCCATTGGCGGTCTTTCCGGTGAGTGGCAACGCCGATCAGTGAAACGGCGCTCAGCGAGCGCCGCTCGTCTTTTTAT
>DASZVD010000205.1:0-4866 GCA_035547375.1 Steroidobacteraceae bacterium | reverse complement strand
GTTGTAGAGGTGGAAGCCGTCGACATCCTTGCTGGCATCGATGGTCTTGAGCACGCGACGCATATCGATGTGCGGGGGGAGCGGCAGCTGCACGAGAATGCCGTGCACGTTCGGGTCGCGGTTGAAGCCTTCGATGGCGGTAATGAGGGTGTCTTCGTCGATCGAGGCCGGATATTGCTTTTTGAACGAGCGGATGCCGACTTCCGCGCAGGCCTTGATTTTGCTGCCCACGTAGACCGCGGACGCCGGATTGTCGCCGACCAGAATGACCGCCAGCCCTGGAGTGACCCCCCGGTGCTCGCGCAGGGCCGCCACCCGTGCCTTGCACTCCTGCCGGATGCTCGCGGCGACCTGCCTGCCATCGATAATCTTTGCGGCCATTGCTCTCCTGCCGAATCCAAAATTGCGTGCGGTGCGAACTCCAAACGATACCACCAAAGCCGTGACGAAGCGGGTCGCTACGTGCGGTAAGCGCGCGATCTCACGGTGCTGCGCTCAATTGCCCAGCTCGTCCCAGGCATCCGCGGCAATGGCCAGGGCCCCGAGCGGTCCCGCGCGCCTTCCCAGGCCGGGAGGAGCAATGAAGTGCTCGATATCGTCCAGCATCTCTGGGATCCGCAGATAGCCGTTCAGGCTCTGCAGCACCGCGCGCCGGACGCGCGGAAAGAGCTGCGGCTGGGCGCTGACGACCCCGCCGCCGATGAGAATGCGCTGCGGAGCGACGGTTACGATCAACACATGAGCGAGCTGCGCCAGGCCGTGAGCGACCGTATCCCATACCGGGCTGGACGCCGGGAGCGAGGCAGCCGTTACGCCGGCGCGAGCTTCGATCGCCGGGCCCGAGGCAAGCCCCTCCAGGCAGTCGCCGTGGAAGGGGCAATGGCCGGGCCAGGTATCGCCGGGAGCGCGCACGATCCGGAGGTGCCCGAGCTCGGAATGGTGCGTCCCGAAGCTTGACTTTCCGGCCACGATGACGCCGGCGCCAATGCCGGTTCCGACAGTAACGTAGGCGAAGTCCGTCAGCCCCCGCGCATCGCCCCACCGGCCTTCCGCCCGAGCCGCGCCGATGACGTCGGTCGTCAGTACCACCGGGATCGACAGGCGCTGTGAGAAAAATCCGGCGATGTCGGCGTTCGGCCAACCGTGTTTCGGTGTGGCGCCCATCCGCCCGTAGGTCGGGGAGTCCCTCCGTAAGTCGATCGGTCCGAAGGCCGCCACTCCCAGGACTGCGGGCGAGCCCGCGCCCGAGCCCCAACCGTCAATGACCGCCGCAAGCGCTTCCAGCGTGGCGGCAGGGTCGCTCGTCGGGACGGTCACTTGTGCGCGCACGTCGTTCGGGCCGGTTCCCAGGGTGCAGACGCATTTCGTCCCACCCATTTCGATACCGGCGAGGAGAGGACTTGTCATGCGCTGCGCACCGGTTCAGACGGCGTGCTCATTTTTTCCGCTTCGAGTCGGCCCCCGTGGCGCGGTCGCTCGCGGCCACCCGGTCACCTTTCTCCGAGCGGCTCACCGGCAAAATGGGTGTGAGCCACGAGTCCGCGTGCAGCGCTTCGCCCTGGGTGCGCAGCCAGGTGAACATCAGGCTGTGCCAGAGAATTCTCTGCACGTAACCCCGCGTCTCGTTGTATGGAATGTTCTCGATCCAGATGTCGGAATCCAGCGGCTCTTGCGGCAACCAGCGGGAGACTGCGTTGGGTCCGGCGTTATAGCCCGCCAGCGCCACGGGGATCTGGTCGTCGAACTCGTCGAGAAGCATCCGCAGCCGTCCGGCACCGAGAGCGGTGTTGATGTACGGGTCGAAGAGGTCCGTGATCGCCGGGGCGGGGCGCTTATAGTAACGAGCGGTGCTGCGCGCCGTCGCAGGTTGCAACTGCATCAGACCACGCGCTCCAGCGCTCGAGACGGCGTCGATGCGGTACAGACTCTCCTGTCTCACTACGCCGTAAACGATCTCCGGTGGGAGCTGTGTGAGGCGCGCGGCCGCGTTCACCTGTGCATCGTAAGGCCGGGGGTAGAGCAAGGCGTAGTCATTGAAGACGTGTTGGGATGTCGCGACGGTGACCGCTTGATCGTACCACCCCCAATCCGCGGCAAGCCGTATCGACTGAATACGTGCTTCGGGAGAAAGCGATTCGAACGCAGCTTGCCATTCGGCGGCCGCCTCGGGGCGCATGCCGCAATAGAGCAGCTCGCGAGCCCGCACCAGCCCCGGGATGCTATCGAGAGTCGCCAGCACTTCCGCGTTGACCGGCAGTGCCTGAGGGTGCGGCAGAACCGCGCGGCTCAGGTGCACCGCCGCCATCGCCGAGTAGTAATTGTCGTCAGGGAGGATGGCTTCGTAGAGAGGCTGTGCCCGCTGCGCGTCGTGCAGCTGCTCAGCGGCCCGGGCTGACCAATAGCGCCAGCGGGCCGATTGCCTGTTCGACTCGGAGAGGGTGGCAATGACGCGCTGAGCGAGGCTCCAGTCCTTGGACCAGAGTGCGGCGCGCACCCACCACTCACGGGCGACTTCGTCGAAATCGGTGGGCACCGCCTTCTCGAAATAGTCGAGCGCCGCCGGATCACGATTCCAGGCGAGCGCGAGGGCGAGCGCCAATGCATAGGGGCTGGCCGCCTCGCGGCTCAGCCCGCGCGCGCGTACGAGCTTCGGGTAGCGCTCTTCCGCTCCGTCACGATCCGTGCGTGTCAGGCGTCTCCAACCGGCAAGTAGAGCCGTGGAGTTCACCGACGTACCCGGAGATGCAATGAGCGCGTCAATGCTGCGCGCTGGGCTTTCAAGCAGGCCGCTCCACTGATAGAGCGGCCCGGCCCGTTCGGCGGGCAGTTGCTGGATGAACTGCCGTGCGAAAGCGGGATTGTTGTTGTCAAGCGCCAGACGCGCGCGCTCCTCGATGAGCGCTGTGGTGAGCAAGCCGTTCTCCTTCAACCAGGCGAAGGGACGGTCACATTCGGGAAGGCTGCGAGGGGTGAGCCATGCCTTCGTGATATCGGCGGCGAGGCCCTCGGTTTTGCCGAGCTCGATTCGGGCGACGAAGCTCGCGCAGCGTGCGGCATCACTTGCCCCCGTGTCGCGATAGACAGCCAGAAACTGGTTCCACTGGGTTCGCCGCGCGAGGCTTTCGAGCCATGCACGACGCAGGTTGCGCGCGACGGGCTGCTGGCCGTAAGCGGCAATGAAGTCCGCCGCGCGCTGATCGACTTGCACCATGGACTGGGGATCGGTGCCACTTGCGAGCGCCTGCTGAATTCGCGCGGACTGCAAATAGGGATAAAGGGGGTAGCTCTTGAGGCTCTCGCTGTCATTCGCGCCCGAGTCGGCGATATTGGCACTGGCGCGTGCGTACGCCTCCTGAAAGGCCTTACGGACCTCAGTATAGGGGGAGGGGGTGGTGGAACTTTCGCTGGGCGTGGGAGTCGCGCACAGCAGCGTCAGCGTTGCGGCTAGCCAGATACCTGCTCTCATGCGCGCAGGTTAACAATGCCGAAGCGCGCCCGCATCTAGCCGAAGAGGCACGTATCTACCCGAAGAGGCACTCATCTAGCCGAAGAGATTGTGCAGCAGCGCGCTGAATTGGCGCGGGTCCGTCACCAGCACGAACGCGAGGCCGGTCAAGGCTCCGAAAATGTGCGCGTCGTGATTGATGCGGTCCTGGGAGCGGCCGGCGGCGTTTTGCCGTGAGGAGTAATAGCTGAACGCGAGATAGGCGAGGGCGAACAAGGGCGCGGGAATCGGTAGCGGGATGGGAAGAATGAACAGGCTCTGCCGGGGAAAGTAGACGATCGACGCGAACAGCACAGCGAGAATCGCACCCGAAGCGCCGAGCGAGGCGTAGGTCGGCTCGTTACGATGCTTTACACAGGTCCCGATACCGCTCAGCAGCAGCCCGGAGAAATACAGGGCGACGAAAGGTGTGGTGCCGATCGCGCGCTCGAGTGGAAAGGCGAACGAATAGAACGTGATGAGATTGAACAGCAGGTGTGTCGCATCGGCGTGAACGAAGCCGCTCGTCAGCAGCGTCACGTAGTCCGTTCCGTGCGCGATTGCGTACGGCCGCAGCACGGTTCTTTGGATGACCTTGGGGGAAAAGAGCCCGATGAGACTGACGCCCAGCGTCAGCACCAGGATGATGGCTGCGCCTGACACTAGATCGCCACCAAGTGATTCCTGCGTCGCTGTGAGAGGAGTGTGAACGTGCAGATGAGCGCCACCAGGGCGTAGCAGCCGCCAACCGTCAACGCGATCGCCGGCCCCAACCCCGCCGCCTCGCCGAAGACGTGCTGGCTGGCGAACGTCACAGCCGGCGGCCCCAGGCCGCCGCCGAGCGCCACATTGAGGAAGAAGCTCACCGCCATGGCCAGCCCACGGCGCGTATTCGGCACGATGTCGAGGATTGCCGAGAAACCGCAAGCGGTCACGGCGCCCGACAAGGCGAAGTACAGCGGGATGGAGTAGAGCGCGACGGCGAACTCGCTCGCGTTGATCAACAGTGACTCCGGGACCAGCAACAGGCCGCAGGCCAGGCAGATCCCCAGCTTGGCGGACCAGCCGCCGCGCACGCCGGCCCGATCGGCAAGCCAGCCGCCAATGAGCACTCCGGCGCCGAAACCCGCCGTCAACAGCAGGCCGAGTTGCATCCCCACCTGCGCGGGGTCCTTGGCGAAGCTGCGGATGAACAGGCTGGGTGACCAAGCGCCCACTGCGTTGTCCACCAGCGAGGCCATCGCCACCACCAGGTAGATGGGCGCCGCGCGCAGCCAGATTGCCTTGCCGAGGCGGCCGGAGGTTGCGCCGGCCTCCGCCGTGCTGTCGGACTGGCGTCGCGGGGGCTCGCGGATCAGCAGTATGACCAGCGCCCACAGGAG
>DASZVD010000204.1:0-11344 GCA_035547375.1 Steroidobacteraceae bacterium | reverse complement strand
GATTGTTGCACTTGATCAAGTTACGGGCCTCGCAGATCAACGGTTGCGCCTACTGCATCGACATGCACAGCAAGGACGCCCGCGCGGCCGGGGAAAGCGAGCAGCGTCTCTACGCCCTCGATGCGTGGCGGGAAACGCCTTTCTATACGGAGCGGGAGCGAGCGGCGCTCGAGTGGACCGAGGCGGTGACCCTCGTCACCGAGGGACATGTTCCGGACGCCGTCTATGATGCGGTCCGCAAACATTTCCAGGGTGACGACCTGGTCAATCTCACGCTGGCCATCACCACCATCAACGCGTGGAACCGCCTGTCGATCGCCTTCCGGGCGGTACCCGGCACCTACCAGCCGGGAGCGCATCACTCGCGTGCGGCGGCGGGTTGATCACGAGTCGGATGGGCGCCTAGCTCTCGGGCGAGGGCGCCGCCACTGGCTGCGTGGGCCCGCCGATCATCCGCGCCGTGCGCCAGCCACCGTACTTGTAGTAGATGACGGCAAGGACTGCGGCAAGCGCCGAGGAAATCGGAAAGCTCCACCACACGGCGTCGAGGTGGTAACGGCCTTGCAGTGTCTCGGCCAGCGGAAAGCGTACGACCAGGAGAGAAAAGGCGAGCACGAACAAAGGAACCATGACCGCGCCGGTGGCTCGGACTACGCCGAACAGCACCATCGATACGCCGAAGAAGACGAACGACCACGTGACGATGTGGTTCAGGTGCGATGCCACCTGCAAGGCTGCCGAGCCCGCCGGCAGGAATATCTTGAAGGCGTGGGTATCCAGCAGCTCGATCACCAGCACCATGGAGCCGGTCAGCGTCACGCTGAAAACCACGCCCACGCGTGCGATGGAGGCGACTCGATCCCATTTGCGCGCGCCCACGTTCTGCGCGGCCATCGCCGAAACGGTCATGCCGACCGCGAATGCCGGCATCTGAATGTAGTTCCACAGCTGCATGGCGGCACCGAACGCTGCGGTCGTGTCGACGCCGAAATTGTTGACGATGGCGATCATCAACACCGCGCTCAGTGAAATGACCAGCATCTGGGCGCACATGGGGATGCCTTTCCGCACCAGCGTGCCGACAATGGGCCAATCGACCCGCAGATGCCGGATCTCCTCCTTGTGGAGCACCAGCAGGTGGCGGCGCCGGTACAGGTGGCTCACGAGCGCGATGAGGCTGACGGCCTGCGCCACGAAGGTGGCGAGTGCGGAGCCGGCGATGCCGAGTCGCGGCACCGGGCCCCACCCGAAGATGAACAGGGGGTTGAGCGCGATGTCGATCCCGACCGACAGCAACATGAAATAAAACGGGGTCTTCGAGTCCCCGGCGCCGCGCAACACCGACATCACGAAGGCGTACATGTATATGAAAGGGAGCGCGAGGAAGATCACCCGCATGTAGGCCACGGCCAGCGGTAGTGAATCCGGTGGCGTGCTCATGGCCGCCAACAGCGGCTCGCACAGCACCGTCCCGGCGATCGCCATGGCGACCGAAAGCACGGTAAAAAAGGTGGCGCTCGTGCCCACCACCCGCTTCGCCTCGGCCATGTCGTTGGCGCCGATGCACTGTCCGATCAGGATCGTGGCCGCCATGGCAATGCCGAACGCGGCTCCGATCAGCAGGAACATCACGGTGTTGGCGTTCGACGTGGCCGTGAGCGCCGCTTCGCCGAGGTAACGTCCTACCCAGATGGCGTTCACCGAGCCGTTCAGTGACTGCAGGATGTTCGAGAGCAGGATCGGGATCGCAAAGCGCAGCATCCCGCCGCTGATCGAGCCCTCCGTGAGTTTGCGGGGTGCGTTCATGGGGGCGCGATTATGGCGTAAACGCCCGCCCGGGGGGCCGGGCCCCGTGTCAGCGCCGCCGCCAGGCGACCGTGAGCCAGATGGCGCCCCAGGCGGTCAAGCCCCAGGGAATCCAGCCTTCAGCCGCGCTCGCCGCCAGCCAGACGAGCCCGCCGACGAGGATCGCCGCTGCGACGGTGATGGAGTCGCGGCGCCGACTCGCGCGACGGATCTCCTCCCGGAGGGCTTCGATGGCTTGTGATTCGACCTCCATTCTCAAGACGCCCCCGCGCGCACGCTGCACGGCGCCCTTCAACAGAGTGGGCATGGAGCGCACCACTTCGATGAGCTCGGGCATCTGCCGCCGCAGATCCTTGGCCACTTGACGCAGGCTCAGCCGCTCACGCATCCATTCTCGCAGGATGGGGCTCGCCGTGTGCCAGATGTCGAGGTCGGGGTAGAGATCGCGGCCCAGTCCCTCGACGTTCAACAACGTCTTTTGCAGCAGGATGAGCTGCGGTTGCACTTCCATGTTGAAGCGCCGCGAGATCTCGAACAGGCGCACCAGGATGTTCCCGAACGACACGTCCTTCAATGGACGGTTGAAGATCGGCTCGAGCACCGTGCGGATCGCCGATTCCATCTCGTCGATGCGGGTGGAGGCGGGCACCCAACCTGACTCGACGTGCAGCAGGGCCACGCGGCGGTAATCGCGGTCGAAGACGGCGAGGAAGTTTTCGGCCAGGTAGTGTTGGTCGCTGGGATCGAGCGTGCCCATGATGCCGAAGTCCACCGCCGCGTAGCGTGGCTTGCGGGGGTCGGTGAGGAGCACGAAGATGTTGCCGGGGTGCATGTCGGCGTGGAAGAAGTTGTGTCGGAACACCTGCGTGAAGAAGATGCGCACGCCGTTCTCGGCCAGGCGCGCGATGTCGGTGTTCACGCTGCGCAGGCGTTCCATGTCGGAGATGGGTACTCCGTGGATGCGCTCCATCACCATGACGTCGATGCGGCAGTAGTCCCAGTGGACCTCGGGCACGTACAGCAGGTCCGATCCGGCGAAATTCCGTTTCAGCTGCGCCGCGTTGGCCGCTTCGCGCATCAGGTCGAGCTCATCGAGAATGGTCTTCTCGTACTCCGCCACGATTTCGACCGGCCGCAACCGCCGCGCTTCGGCCCAATAGGATTGCGCGAGGCCTGCGAGCGCGTAGAGGACCTCCAGGTCACGCTCGATCCGCTCGCGCATTCCGGGTCGCAGCACTTTCACCACGACCTCCTTGCCATCCAACAGGCGCGCGACGTGCACCTGCGCGATCGAAGCAGCCGCCAGCGGTGTCTCGTCGAATTCCGCGAAGGCCTTCGTCACTGGACGGCCGTAGGCGCGCTCGATCGTCTCGCGCGCGACCGGGCCCGGAAATGGAGGGACACGATCCTGCAGCTTTGCGAGCTCGTCCGCGATGTCCTGTGGCAGGAGGTCGCGGCGCGTGGAGACGGCCTGGCCGAACTTGACGAAGATGGGGCCGAGCTCCTCCAGCGCCAGTCGGAGCCGCTCACCCCGGCTCGCCCTGCGGCGGCGCTCGAACCAGACGCCGGGCGAGAGGAAGAACAGGAAACGCAGCGGCCTGTAAAGGTGCGTGGCGCGGACGAAGTCGTCCAGCCCATGCTTCAGAAGAACGCGCTGGATCTGCAGCAGCCGCGCGATGACGCGCAGCTTCACTTAGGTGCCACCGGCTTCACTGCAGGCCGCGCTGCCGCGAGAGGAGCTCGAGCCGGGCTTCGAGGCGATCGACATCCTCCCGGAGAGCGTCTACGCCACGTAGAAACGGGTCCGCCTCATTGCGTGACACGAGGTCGCGGCGCTCATGGGCCAGGTACTCCGCTACATTCTGCACCGTGGTCCGCACCGCCCGGCGCGTCCAGCCGAATGCGCTGCGGGCGAAGCGGCCGATCTGGTGAGCGGGCACGTCGCTCACCACGCTGGACAGCTCCTCCTCGAGATCGGGCTTGAGGAGCAGGACCAGCTCGCGAAATTTCTGCGCCAGCTCGGTGTCGCCCCGAATCTGGACGTCGCCGCGCGAAAGGACGGCTTCCGGCGTCGCGCCCCCCAGGGCCAGCAGGCTGAACGGGCCACCTACGATCTCGGCGTCCGCATCCGTCGCCGCACGCGTGACCCGCAATGTGCTGCCGTTGGACTCCACGCGCAGGCGGGTGATTTCGCGAACCTCGACGGTCACGCTGCGCCCGGAAAGCTCGGCGCACAGCTGCTGCGCGCGCGGGGAGCGCGGCAGGCCGCGATTCAGTACGTTTTCCAGGGTGGCAGTCAGCATGGGTCGGCTCCGGTGCGCGCCGATCCTATACTGCGCTTCGAGGGCGGGCTAGAGCCTGTGTGCTTCGGGCTCGGCCAGGCAGCTGTCGATGCTTGCGAGATAGTCGGCCAGCAGCCTGCGCGCCTTCATCGTCAGGCTGACGAAATCGCGGCGGCCGTCACTCGCATCCGGGGTACGGTCCACGTATCCACCCGTGGTGAGCTCACCGATCCGGCGCAGCGACGTCGTCGCGGACACGCCGGGAATGGAAATCGTCAAGGCGGAGACCGACAGCCGCTGCTGGCTGTGCTCGGCGCGCAGCAACTCGAGCAGCAGCTCCCAGGACACGTCATCGAGGTTGTGGTCGTCATAACGATTGCGCACCCGGCGCAGGCGGCCGATGGTATCGAGTGCCGATACTTTGGTCCTTACTTCCTCGGTCATGACGTGGGCGGTGTGATTGATGGCGCCGATAACAGTATTTTCCGCCGACAGCGGCGAGCGCGGCAAGCACCGCGCTGTTATATTGACGGCAGCGCGTTATGTTTGATGCGCGCTTGAGACGTTAGCCGCAGTCGTCAGGTGCGGATTCCCGGCAAGTCTGCGGAAGCAAGGCCGATGAGCCCGAGGAACGAGGCGCGTCAGTACTTGTAGCCGCGATGGACGGCGACGATGCCGCCCGAAAGATTGTGATAGCTGCAGCCCTCGAGACCTGCGTCCCGCATGAGCGCAAGAAGCTTTTCCTGGTCGGGGTGCATGCGGATGGACTCGGCGAGATAACGATAGCTCGCCTCATCGCGCGCCACGAGCTTTCCCAACAAGGGCAGGATGCGGAAGGAATAGGCATCGTACAAAGGCTTCAGTCCCGGCGCCACCGGCCGGGAGAACTCGAGCACCAGCAGTTGGCCGCCCGGCTTCAGCGCCGCGCGCATCGAGGCCAGCGCCGCGGCTTTGTCCGTCACGTTCCGCAGTCCAAATCCTATGGTGATGCAGTCGAAAGTGCCGGGCGCGAACGGCAGGCGCTCCGCATTCGCCTGGACATAACGGATGTTGCCGACGAGGCCGTCATTCGTCAGACGGTCACGGCCGTTGGCGAGCATCGCGGCGTTGATGTCGGTGAGCACCACCAGGCCCCGCTCGCCCACCTGCCTGGCGAGGCCGGCTGCGAGGTCACCCGTGCCGCCGGCAACATCCAGGGCGCGCTGTCCGGGCCGCAGGTTCGTGAGCGACAAGGTGAATCGCTTCCACAGACGGTGCGCGCCGCCCGACATGAGGTCGTTCATCAGGTCGTAATTGCCCGCGACCGAGTCGAAGACGCCGCGCACGCGGCGCGCCTTGTCGGCCCAGGCCACCTGCTCGAAGCCAAAATCGGTGGATCGCTCGTCACTCATGGAAAACAGGCTCGGGATCGGGATCGGTGCGCCGGCAAGTGTAGTCGAAATGGCCGGCCACCAGTTTCTGTTGCAATTTGTAGCGGGTGCTGCGCAGAATCGGCACGGGTACGGGGGTCTTGAGCTAAGACAGGCCGGGCGCCAAGGCGCTCGGCCTTCTTTTTTTGCGGGCGCTTCAGCGCCCGGCGGCGGCCTTGCGGGCGAGGTAGTGGGCCCACTTCGTTTCGCGGTCGCGGCCGAGCTCGTACAGGTATTTCCAGGTAAAGAGGCCAGTGTCGTGCCCGTCGTCGAAGACGAGCTTCACGGCGTACTGGCCCACCGGTTCGACGGCTCGGATGCCGACGTTCTCCTTTCCGAGAACCAGCACTTCCTGTCCCGGGCCGTGCCCCTTCACTTCCGCGGAGGGTGAGTGCACGCGCAGGTATTCGAATGGCAGCTGGAAACAGCTGCCGTCGTCGAAGCTCACTTCGAGCACGCGCGAGGCTTTGCGCAACTTGATTTCGGCAGGGGTGGGATGCTCAGGCATGGAGACTCAACGGGACACACGGCAGCGCAAGGACGCCGGCTCATCCTGCGCCAGGTGGACCGGGGATGTCTAATCAGGCCGTCATCTCAGGCCGTCATCATCCCGACACGCCGGGCGACGAGCACCGCCTGCGTGCGGTTGACCACACCCAACACCTTGAAAATCGCCGTGACGTGCGCCTTCACGGTTTTCTCGGACAGGCCGAGCTCGGTGGCGATCTGCTTGTTCGTCTTGCCCTGGCACACCCGCGAAAGCACCTCGACCTGGCGCTGCGTGAGCAAGCTGATGTCCGGCACGGGCTGCTGGGGCGAGTCCGTCGCCCCGGCACCCGCGGTGTCGGTCGAGAGGCCCAAGGCTCCCTGCAGATGGTCGGGCACACTGACATTGCCTTCGAGTACCTGCCGCAGCACTTCGAGCAGCACGCGGGTCGGCGCTGATTTCGGCACGAAGCCCATCGCGCCCGAGTTGAGGGCCTGGCGGACGTTCTCGGGATCGTCGAGCGCGGACAGCACCACGACCGGCAACGAGGGAAACCGCTCGTGAAGCCGGCCGATCAAGCCGAATCCGCTCATCCCGGGCAGGGCCAGATCGAGCAACACCAGATCGAGGTCGGGATCGGCCGCCGCCATGGCCATGCCCTGCTCGGCATCGCGGGCGGACGAGACTTTCGTGTCGTGTCCGAGCGACGCAAGCGCTGCTGCGACCCCTTCCTGCACGAGAGGATGGTCGTCGATGACGAGTACTTTCAGGGGCATTGGTCTGCAGGATTATCCAAACAGTCTGCGTGAACGCGTCGCTTTGCGCCAAGTGGACCTTGGTCGCGCCGTCGTGGCGCCAGGAGCTTGACGGCGCTGGCGCGGGAATGCCACCTGGAAAATAGCCAGTTTGAATGTACTTCGGCTCGGGCTCGCCGGGAGCCGCGCCCGTCCTTTTACTTATTACCCGGAGTTCGCTGCTTTACGGGTGTCCAAATGCGGATCTTACGCGCGCCTGGACGGCGACGCTCGTGCGATCGCGACGGCGGGCGTTCCGTGTGCCTGGCGCGGCAGCCGGCAAAAGTGAGCGAGCGGCTGCTCGCGCAGCACCGCGCTCTTTGCCGGCGGTCGACGTGTAGGGCCTCGCCCAAAGCGCCGCAGGCGGCTTTGAGCCAAATAGAATACGCTCGTGTCATGCCGACCGATGCAGCAGCGCCACAGGTCGAAACCCCGGCCGTACCGGTCGAGCCGTTGCCGGCCGAGCGGCAGGCCGTGCGTGATCTGCTCGTCGAAAGCGAGAAAGTCCGGATTCAGTACCTGAACATGCCGATCGCGATGGTCGGCAGCTGCCTGATCGCCACCTTGATGGGCGCGGCGCTCGTCAAGGGTGTCGCGACCTGGAAGGTGTTGGTGTGGGTGACCTGCGTCTACGGCTGGACGGCGGCGCGCTTCGTTCAGTGGCGCGCCTTCGGCAAGTGCGACCCGAGGCCGCAGGACATCCGGCCCTGGCGGCTGCTCGCGATCGCGGGCTCGGGGCTCGCGGGCGTGATCTGGGGCGCGGGCGCGCTGGCCCTGTACGTGCCGCACGCGCTCGCCTTTCAGCTCTTCCTCGTGATGGGGCTGCTGGGGATGGGGTCGGGCTGTGTTTACGCCTCCGGCTCGGTGATGCCGGCGTTTTTCGCCTTCATGTACCCGGCGATCCTCCCCGCGGCCTTCCTGTTCATGCGGCAGGACGACCTCCTGCACCAGACGACGAGCGCGATGATGATCCTCTACGTGGTGCTCATGACCCTGTTCGCGCACCGGGTTTATGGCTCGATCGCCGAGTTCATCAGCCTGCGCTTCGAGAATTCCGGTCTGGTCGAGGAGCTGCGCCAACGTAAGGAAGCCGCCGAGGAGGCCAGCATCGCCAAGTCCCGCTTCCTCGCCGCGGCCAGCCATGATCTGCGCCAGCCGTTGCACGCCCTGGGGTTGTTCGTGCAGGCGCTGGAGGAGTCGCCGCTGGCCAGTCGCGAGCGCCAGGTCATAGGCAACATTCGTCATTCCGTCGACGCGATGGAGGATCTCTTCAACGCCCTGCTCGACATCTCCCGCCTCGATGCGGGAGTGGTGCAGCCGTGCGTGGCAACGATACCGCTGTCGGTGGTATTCGATCGTGTGCGCTTCGAATACGCGCCGATCGCGCGTCAGAAGCGCGTCTCGCTGACTGTCATGAAGACTTCGATCCACGTGGTGAGCGATCCTTCGTTGCTCGCCCGGGTGATCCGCAACCTGCTGGCGAATGCCGTGCGGTATACGGATCGGGGCGGCGTGGTGCTGGGATGCCGGCGACGGGGTAACACGGTGAGAATCGAGGTGTGGGATTCGGGCCGCGGCATCCCGGTCGAGCGGCAGGGCGAGATTTTTCGCGAGTTCTATCAATTGGAGAACCCGGAGCGCGACCGCCGTAAAGGCCTGGGCCTCGGCCTGGCCATTGTTGAACGGTTGTGCAAATTGCTGGCCCATCCCATCGAGCTGCGCTCCACGGTCGGAAAAGGATCGATGTTTGCCGTCACGGTCCCGCTCGGCGCACGCGAGAACTACGTGCCCAGCACGGCCCATCCTGACACCGCCGGTGTCTTCGATCTGACGGATGCCCTCGTTCTGGTGGTCGACGACGAAGGGGTCGTCCAGGAGGGCATGGCCGCTTTGCTGCGCAAGTGGAAATGCGAGGTGCTGACCGCGGGCTCCGGCAAAGAGATGCTCCAACAGCTCGTCAGCGTGCAGCGTCTCCCTGATCTCATCGTGTCGGATTACCGGCTGTCCGGCGGCGAGAACGGTATCGAGGTCGTTGAAATGCTGCGCAACGAGTTCAACGTCGACATCCCTGCCCTTCTGGTCACCGGCGACACGGCCCCCGACCGGTTGCGCGACGCCGAAGCCAGCGGTCTGCCGATTTTGCATAAGCCATTGAATCCAGCCCGATTGCGAACCTTGATCGCTCATTTACTGCATGAGCAGGGAAATGCTGCATAGCAATAAGATCGTCACGATGCGGTGACATTCGGGCCGCGGCGCCTATACTCAAGGTCCCTTGCACTACATGAGGGCTTCCCGCACGACGCGGGCATTGAATGGAACCGACCAATACTGCGCATCCCGACTACTATCATCGTGTCGTGGATTGTCAGTGGGCCTGCCCGGCCCACACCGATGTTCCTGAATACATCCGCTTGATCGCACAAGGCCGCTTCACCGACGCCTACCTGGTGAACCGGCACTCGAACGTCTTCCCCGGCATCCTCGGCCGGGTGTGCGACCGGCCCTGCGAGCCCGCCTGCCGGCGCGGCCGGGTCGAAGAGAAGCCGGTGGCGATCTGCCGGTTGAAACGCGTCGCCGCCGACCACCGTGACGACATCAAGAGCCGCCTGCCGAAGATCCCACAGTTGAAGAACGGGAAGCGGGTGGCGCTGATCGGCGCGGGCTGTGCCTCCTTGACCGTCGCGAACGATCTCATGCCGCTCGGCTATGAAGTCACGATCTTCGAGCAGGCCGCGACACCGGGTGGGCTGATGCGCAGCAACATCCCCTCCTTCCGCCTGCCCCAGGCGGTGCTCGACGACGAGATCGGTCAGATCCTCGGCATGGGCGTCGAGCTGAAGCTCAACCATCCGATCGCAAGCCTCCGTGAGCTTCTCGACAAGGAGGGCTTCGATGCGGTGTTCGTCGGCTCCGGCGCGCCGAAGGGGAAGGAACTGCGGTTGCCCAACCGTGCCGAAGCCGCGGCCAACGTGCACATCGGTATCGCGTGGCTCGAGTCGGTTGCCTTCGGTCATACGGAGAAAATCGGCGAGCGCGTGCTCATCATCGGGGTGGGTAACACTGCCATGGACTGCTGCCGCACGAGCTTGCGGCTCGGCGCGCGCAACGTGAAGGTGATGGCGCGCAAGCCGCGCGGCTTCTTCAAGGCTTCCGTCTGGGAGCTGGAGGACGCCGAGGAGGAGAGTGTCGAGATCGTCATCAACCACTCGCCGAAAGCGTTCGTGGTCGCCGGCGGGAAGTTGACCGGCATGCTGTTCGACAAGTTGGAATATGACATCGACGCGCACGGCCGCATCACCGCCGAGCGCATAGTCGGGGAGGAGCTCATTCCCGCCGACGATGTGATCCTCGCCATTGGCCAGGAGAACGCCTTTCCGTGGATCGAGCGCGATCTGGGCATCGAGTTCGACAAGTGGGACGTGCCCGTCGTCGATACCACGACCTACCAGTCGACTCGCTCCGGCGTGTTCTTCGGCGGCGATGCGGCGTTCGGCCCGAAGAACATCATCTGGGCCGTCGAGCACGGTCATCAGGCGGCGATCTCCATCCACCGCTACTGCCAGGGCGAGCCGGTGACCGATCGGCTGGCTCCGGGAGTGAATCTGCAAAGCCGCAAGATGGGCATGCACGAGTGGTCGTATTCGAACGACTACACCCCGGTCGAGCGGCGCCTGGTGCCGCACGTCTCGCTGAAGGAGCGCTTCAAGAAACTCAACATCGAGGTGGAGCTCGGCTTCACGGCGGAGCAGGCGGCGCAGGAGGTGCAGCGCTGCCTCAACTGCGACGTGCAGACGGTGTTCACCGCGAAGCTGTGCATCGAGTGCGATGCCTGCATCGACATCTGCCCGGTCGACTGTCTGACCATCACCGATAACGGCGACGAAGCCGACTTGCGGACACGCTTGAAAGCGCCCGCGAAAAACCTGGCCCAGCCGCTCCTGGTGTCTGCGCCGCTGCCGCAGACCGCCCGCGTGATGGTGAAGGACGAAGATCTCTGCGTTCACTGCGGACTGTGCGCGGAGCGCTGCCCCACCGCTGCCTGGGATATGCAGAAATCCTACGTACACTGGCCCCACGCGGACGATGAAGCGCGCGTGCTGAGGGCCAAGGAACCGAAAATCGCATGACGACATCGAAAGATCCCAACGCCGGCCGCGTGCAGGCGGCGCGCGTATCCAGCGCCCGCGTCAACGACTTTGCCATCAAGATCGCCACCGTCAACGGCACCGGCTCCGCGAGCGCCAACACCCTGTTGATGAAAGCCATCTTCAGGAGCGGCATTCCGGTGATGGGGAAGAACTACTTCCCGTCGAACATCCAGGGGCTGCCGACCTGGTACGAGATCCGCGTGACGAAGGAGGGTTACGTCGCCCGCTCGGGTCGTGTCGACCTCATGGTCGCCATGAACGCGGAAACCTACGCGAAGGACGTCAAAGAGGTCTCGCCGGGCGGCTACCTCCTGTATGACTCGACCTGGCCGCGCCCCGCCCTGCTGAAGCGCGAGGACATCACGGTGCTGGGCGTGCCGCTCGCGCGGCTCTGCAATGAAAACTTCAACGGAGT
>DASZVD010000203.1:0-16261 GCA_035547375.1 Steroidobacteraceae bacterium | reverse complement strand
AGCCGATACCGAGTGCGGAGCGTTACAACTGCGCCGGGCTCTACGGGCCCACCTGTCAGACGGTGAATCCGCGCTGGCGCCACAATCTGCGCATCAATTACGAGACGCCGTTCAACGTGCTGTTCTCGGCACAGTGGCGTTTCATCGGGTCCGTCAAGCTGGACAACAACACAGCCAATCCGGAGTTATTGGCGTCGGTCTACGGCTCGAGTTTCGTGTACGACGCGTTCGATGCGCGCCTGCCTAACATGAGCTACCTCGACCTGAGCGCGATCTGGGACGTCACCCGCCAGATCAGCATCCGGGCCGGCGTGAACAACGTGCTCGACAAGGATCCGCCGCTGGTCAGCTCCCTGATTGCCGCAACTGGCGCGCCGAACACTTATCCGACTTATGACCTGATGGGTCGGCAGCTGTTCATCGCATTCACCGCAAAGCTCTGATCGTTCGAGTGACATCGAGTGGCCTCCCCCTGGGAGGCCACTCGCATTTTCTGCAATCCCGCAGGCCCTGGCTGGTCAGTGTCGTACTGGGTTGCATCCCTTTCGCCTCGGCGGCCATCCCATCGCCGCCAACCCCTCCGCCGCCGGCCTCGTGGAGCGGACCTCAGCCCGACTACGACGCCGCCACCCGGCGCGATCGGATCGGCCGGATCGTCGTGCCGGTGATGGTTGACGGACGCGGGCCCTTTTCATTCGTTCTCGATACCGGGGCGAACCGCACCGTACTGACGGCACAGCTGATAACCGCGCTCGGCCTGAAACTGAACACCGGGGACACTGTGGAGATGAACGGCGTGACGGGGGCCGCGATAGTGCCCACCGCGTACATCGACCGGCTCGCAGTCGGCGACATCACGCTCGTGCAGCAGACGTTTCCCGTTGCCAACGGGCTGTCCAGCGACATCGACGGCATACTGGGAGTCGATGGTCTCGCCGACATGCGCGTTCTCGTAAATTTTCGCCAGCAGCACGTCCAAGTCCGCCTGGCTGGCGAGGTGCCGCCCCTCCGCGACGTCAAGCGGATCCCTGCGCGATTTCGCTTCGGCCGACTCATACTCGTCAACTGCCGCGTCGGCCACGTCCGTGCACAGGCTGTGATCGACACCGGCAGCCAGTACACGCTCGGGAATGAATCGCTGCTCGAAGCCCTCGACCTGAAACGGGACTATACGACGACTCCTAGTGTCATCGACGTCATAGGAGAGACTCTAGCCCGACAACCCGGAGAGCGGCGCGCCGTTTCTGAGATCAATATCGGTGACGTGCGCGTGAAACGCTGGACAGTCGCCTTCGGCAAGTTCTACGTCTTCAAGCTCTGGAACCTGGAAAGTACGCCGACGCTGGTGATCGGGATGGACCTGCTCGGCGAGCTCGATACCCTCGCCATCGATTACCAGCATCGCGAAGTGCAGTTCCGCGCCCTCGAACGACAGTAGTCAGCGCGTCCGCTTCACCTTCACCGATTTGTTGCTGCCGTTGCCGCTGAGGAAGAAAGCCCCCAGAACGCCAGGCGTGATGCTCACAGTCTCGCCCTTGTGCAGATCCAAGTCGGTCCGCGTCTCGGTTTCCTCCCACACCTGGCCGTTGTCCAAACCAATGATGGCCCTGCCGGTGGGCTGATAGCTGACCGACGCGATCGACGCCTGCAATTGACCGAGCCGCAGCGGCTGCGGCGTCCCTTCCCTCCTCCTGAGTTGCTCGGTCATGCCAAAGCGCTGCTCCGGCGATTCGGCCGAGGGGGTCTCCGTCGCAGGGAGAGCTGCTGCCGCAGGCGGAGCCACTGGCACAGCTGGAGTCGCTGCGACGGTCGGAGCCGGTGCAGCCGCACCGCGTGCGGATTCCGAGTAACGCGCCACTTCCCTGTCGAAGCAGGCGAGCCGCGCAGTGGCGTCCGACACCTTTGCACAGGCACTCACACTCGCTGGCAGGCTTTGCGCGTGAGCGGAGCCCACAGCGACACCCAATGTCATCAACAGCAGGAAAGGTAGAGTCTTTGCCACGTGCCGGTGTTGATTGAGCGAGGCCGTCGAGGCCGGGGATCATCGCAGGATCGGGCGGCGTTTCCCAGCGCCGCCGGCAACCGTCGACCGACGCCTCGAATAGACGACACACGCGCAGGGGAAAGGCCGCAATTCAAGGAAGCGCTGCCCTGAGGTATCAGGATTTCGGCGGAACCGGCTTCCCGCCGGCCTTCTTCGGCTGCATTCTGAGAATCTTGCCTTGAATCGGCGCCCCATACACCCGCTGCTTCGTGCCGCCCGGCCGCGGCGCGAACGAGCTCGAGGACTTCCACCGAGTCTTTGGCGGCGGCCCGCTGGGCGTGTACACCTTCGGAGGGTTGAGCGGCGGATGGGTGTCGGCGAGCGCCGCAGCGGATACGGCCGTAAAGGCGCACGACAGGCAGATCGCGAGAGCTTTCATGGCGGCCGACCGTAGTCCACGCCGAGCCGCCAGGGGGAGGAACTCCGTCGCAGTTGATGCAGATCGCAGGTTATTCCGCCTCGGCGCGGGGACGCCACTGTTGCACGAGCTGCTGTTGCCGGCGGCTGGGCACCGGATCGTAATGGCTCAGCTCCATTGCATAGGCGCCTTCCCCGCCCGTCAGCGCCTTCAAACGCAGCTGATACTCGAAAATCTCCGCCAGCGGCACCAACGCCTGCAGCGTCGCCCTCTGCCCCGGCAACGTGCTGTTGCCATTGATCCTCGCGCGGCGCGTGGCGAGGTCGCCCGTGATGTCGCCTATGGCCCTCGCGGGCGCGGTGATCTCCAGGCGCATGACCGGCTCCAGCACGATGGGATTGGCTTTCTGGATGGCATCCAGAAACGCCTTGCGGCCCGCCGAGGCAAACGCCACCTCCTTCGAGTCGACCGGATGATGCTTGCCGTCGTAGACGGTCACGCGCAGATCCTGCAGCGGAAAGCCCGCCACCGCGCCCTCCGTCAACACCTGGCGCACGCCTTTCTCGACCGCCGGAATGAACTGGCCGGGAATGGCGCCGCCGACCACCTCGTCGACGAATTCGAAACCCGCGCCGCGCCCGAGGGCCTCGACGCGCAGGAACACCTCACCGAATTGCCCGGCGCCGCCGGTCTGCTTCCTGTGACGGCAATGGCCTTCGGCACGGCGGGTAATGGTTTCGCGATAGGGCACGCTCGGCGGGTGGGTCTTGATGCGCACGCCGTACCGCTCGGTCATGCGCTCCAACAGGACACGCAAGTGCAACTCGCCCATGCCGTAGATGACCGTCTCATTCAGCGCCGGATGGTGCTCGATGCGGACACAAGGGTCCTCCGCCATGATCTTGTGCAACGTGTCGGCGAGCCGCTGCTCGTCGCCGCGCTTCTCGGGCTCGATTGCAACACCCAACATCGGCGGCGGGAAGGAGACGGGCTTGAGGTGATAGTGGTCCTCGTCGTGCGAGTCGTGCAGCACGGCGTCCAGGTGCAGCTCATCGACCTTCGCGAGCGCGCAGATGTCGCCGGGAATCGCCACAGGCATCTCCGCCGTCTCCTTGCCCATGAGCTTCAGGAGGTGCGCGACCTTGATGGGCTTGCGCGCATCCCCCACGAAAAGCTGGCTTCCCGGGCGAATGGTCCCCTGGTGCACCCGCAGAACGCCGAGCTTGCCGACGTAGGGATCGATGGTCGTCTTGAAGACGTGCGCAATGACATGCTCGTTCGGGTCCGGCCTGACAGCGACCCGTTGCGCGTCCGGGCCCTCTCCTTTGAAGAAAGGAGGCGGATTGCCTTCCGCCGGATTAGGCATGAGCTGCGCGAAAATCCGCAGCAGCTCGGGCACTCCCACTCCGGTCTCGGCCGAGACGAAACACACCGGCACCAGGTGCCCTTCGCGCAGCGCCTGCTCAAAAGGGTTGTGCAATTGCTCCGGGGACAGCTCGGCGCCCTGCTCGAGATACACCGCCATCAGCTGCTCATCGACCTCCACGACCTGATCGATGATCTGCGTGTGCGCGGCCGCCACCGAGGAGAAGTCAGGCGTGGCGGCCTCCGTCCCGGCCGCCGGCCGAAAAAAACAGTCGGTCACCGCCGTTCCCGCCCGCGCCGGCAGGTTCAGGGGGAGACATTCGGGACCGAAGGTGGTCCGCAACTGATCCAACACTTCCGCGGGGCGCGCATCGGGGCTGTCGATCTTGTTGACGACCACGAGACGGCACAGCTCCCGGTCACGCGCGAAGTCCATGAGCCGCTGGGTGAGCAGGTCTACCCCATCGACGGCGCTCACGACGATGGCCACCGCCTCCACGGCTTCGAGAACCGAGAGCGTACGGCCGAGAAAATCGGGATAGCCGGGCGTATCGAGGACGTTGAGGTGCGTGTTGTCGAAATCGAAGCCGCACAGGGCGGGATCGAGGGAATGGTGCAGGCGCTTCTCCTGCGGGTCGAAGTCGGAAACCGTGCCGCCGCGCTGCAGGCTCCCCTTGCTGCGGATCGCACCCGCCTGCAGCAGCAGCGCCTCCAGCAGCAGGGTCTTGCCCCCGCCGGCCGACCCGACGAGCGCAATGTTCCGGATGTCCTGTGTCGTGTACCGCATGGTTGACGCTCTCCAGGCAGGGACGGACCGTGGCCACAGACTACTCCTGCGTCGGGGCACGTGCATTGCTTGTGAAACGCCCCAGCATTCATCGGGAGAGCAGGATGAACCCGCTACGTTCGAGCACGTTGCACTCCGGGCAGGCTGCGCAAACGGAGCCCACCAAGCCGGTTCCCCAGGAAGAGCCTGCACACGACGTCCCCGCCTATCCCGAGCAGGACCCTCCTCCCGGCGAGGAAAAGGCCCAAATGGCGATGCCGCCGGAACAGGGCGACCTTGACGACGATCTCGATCCGTGGACACCGCACTCGCCGCCTGACACCGGCAAGGAGAGAGTAATATTCGAGGAGAGCGCGATAGCGTGAGAGCCGGGAGAAAGCACGTGGGCGACACTCAGCAGGACAAAGCGAGCCAGCAACGCAGACAGAAGGTCCAGCGCCAGCTCGACGAGGCGCTGGCAGACAGCTTTCCGGCCAGCGACCCGGTCTCGATCGTGACCTCAAACGAAGAGGAAGACTGGGGCGACGCGCCCGCCAAGTCACCCGCGGAGAAGACCTAACGCCCATGCGTTGATCGCGGGCGTGCAGGTCTCGCCGAAAGTGACTTTCGAACGCCATCGCCACGCCGAGTGGCTGCGTTCTGCCGGCAAAAGTCACGCCTTTTGCCGGCCGTATGATCGGAGGCAGGGCCTTTATCCGCCGAAAGCGCCGCAGGCGACTTTCGGCCAATAAACTAAGGCGCCGTCAGCTCCAGCGTCGATCCTGCCTGATTCACGGTGGTGAGCACGATCGGGCGGCGCCAAACGCGCTGGACATAGTCCAGGACTTTGCGGCTGCGCTCGAGGTCGAGGCCGCGACCGTCCACGCTGCTGTCATGCGAGAGCTCGAGCGTGCCATCGTTCCTGACGTGGGTCGCGGAGACCATGGGCGCGCCGAAGTTGTATTTCGGGCTCAGCACGGCCTCGTGCAAAGCGGTGAGGTCGTGCTCGAGCACTTTCACCTGCCCATCGTTGCGGGCACTGAACCTGAACAGGCCCAGCTCGTCCGCGAGCTCGCGCGTGAGGTGGTTGCGGATGAAGCCGAAGTCATCGTCCTGCTGCATGATGGCGCGAGCCGCATCCAGCCCCTCGCTCTCGACAATCTTCTCCCACATCGAGAATCCAAGATGATAGGGATTGATGTTGAGCGCCACCTGCTGATCCGCCGCGACGGGCCGGACCACGTCCGAGTGGCACTTGATGGCGTCGACATAGGCCTGCTGCGGGATGAAGCTCGCTTCACGTAACAGGCGAGCGTGCCAATAGGACGCCCACCCTTCGTTCATGATCTGCGTCGCAAACACCGGATAGAAATAGAACGACTCTTCACGCACCGCGAGAAAGATATCGCGCTCCCAGCTCTCCATTTCAGGGGCATAGTTCGCGATGAACCACAGTAGGTCGCGCTCCGGGTGCGGCGGCACGGGCGCCCGCTTCTTCGGCTCCACCGCGGCACTGGCCTCGCCGGGGTCCAGGGAGGCGAAACGCTTACGGAACTCGTCATCCACCAAAGTCTTCGCCGGAGCGAGGTATTCCGGGTAGCGATCACGACGCAACGATTGATCGACATCGATGTGCTGCTCGAGCGCCAGTGCGGCATCCAGCACCAGCTCCACCCGCTGCATTCCATAGGACTCGATCGCCTGTTGGATCTGCCGCGCATGATTCGCGGCGTGCTCGACGATCTTGTTGCTCACCTGCTCCTGACAGCGCCGGAACAACAGGTTGTTCTTCGAGAAATCGGCGTGCCCCAGGACGTGAGCCGTCACGAGGATGTTCTCCGACAGTCCATTGCTCGCCGCGAGATAGGCGTGACCGGGATTACCGGGAAACACGACCTCGAACAGCCGCGAGTTCCCCATGTGGCGTTGAATGAGCTGATAGATGTACCGCACACCGAACGACCAGTGCGGCATCCGCACCGGCAGGCCGTAGACGGCGATCTCCATCATGAAAGAGTCGGGAACCGCCTCGAAATCGACCGGGTGGAAGGACAGGCCGGAGCGGCCCGCAAGGTCTTCGATACGCTGGACGTAGTCTTTCCATTCGTCGGTCATGGGCGCTTCACCACGCGGTGTATCCGGTTTGACTACCCACCCCCGTCGAGCGCCTTGCTTTCCGCCGTGAAGAAATGTCGGACCGCGCCCCAGACGTCGTCGAAGTCGTTCAGGGCATAGCTCCCGGCAGCCAGGCCTCCCGAGGCCAGCTCCGCGTATAGGCGTCCCGTCTCGGTCGCGAGTTGCCGTGACAGGCCTGAGGACACTTCCACATAACCGGTAAAGCATGCGTCTTCGGCGATTGCCGAGAGCGATTCGCGCGCATCGGCCGCGTCACTCACCGAGTTGTCGCCGTCGGAGGCATAGAAAAGATAAATGTTGCAACGGGCCGGGTTGTAGCGCTCGTCGATGATCTCCCGCACCTTGTTGAATCCGGTGGAAGACACCGTGCCGCCCGTGCCGCTCACCTGGAAGAACTCGTTTTCGGAGAACTCCCAGGCTTCGGTGGTGTGACCGACGAACACCGTCTCGAGCGAGCGGTATTCCCGGCGCAAGCCCTGCACCACCCAGAAAAAGAAAGTCTTCGCCAGCTTCCGGTCGCGGTCGGACATGCTGCCCGACACGTCGAGGAGGAAGAACACCACCGCGTGAATCGCGGGCTGCCGACGCCGCGCCAGCTGCCGGAAACGCAAGTCGTCATCGATGAAGGTCGGCGTGGCGCCCGGGTTGCCGCGGCGCTTCACCATCTCCTTGAAGGAGCGGCGCCGATCCAGCCGGGAGCGCGCGCCGCGACGATCATACCCTTCACGAACCCACTCGGACTCTTCCGAGGGACCGACCCGGGCCTTCAAGTTGGGAAGCTGCATCTCTTCCCAGAGCCAGTCGACGATGTCGTCGACCTTGAATTCCAACAGCAGCTGCACCTCGCCTTCGTCCTGGCCGCCCGGGCCTTTCTCGCCCGGCCCCCGCTGCTTCGACGGATCGGAGAAGACGTCACCGGGCTTCGCTTTGCCCTGGCCGGCCCCTTGCTGCTCTTCCGGACGCCGCAGCCGGAAGTGGTAGTGCTCGAGCATCCTTACCGGCACTCGCACGGTGCGCGCGGTGTCGTTCATGACATCCCCGCCGGCAACGATCTGCGGCAAGTGTTTGCGGACCGACTCGCGAACTTTCTCATCGTGCCGCAACCAGTCGCGCGCGCCGCGAGAAAACAAGTCGTACCATTTCGCGGCATCCGCACCCGTCTTATCGCCGCCGCCACCCGCTGCGGGGGCAATGCCTGGATCAGTGCTTTCGCCCATAATCACTACTCGTACTCTCTTCGGGCGCGGAGTGCAACTATCTCTTCCCCTGCGCTTCGCGCGTGAAGAGCGTGAGAAGAGATAGCTTCGTTCGGCGTCGTGATTACTCCTGCGCCAGAAGAGTGGTAACGTAGCTCAGCGCTTCCTTGGCGCTGTGTTCGTCATAGCCGTACTCGGTCACGAGTCGCTGCTGCACGACCGAGATCTTTTGACGTGCGTCTTCGTCGGGGCGCGCGGTGGAGGTCACGAGACGCAGTACGTCGCGACGCTCCTCGAATAAGTACTGCTCGATCGCCTCACGCATGCGCGCGTGGCTGGCGAGCTTGAACTTCTCGCCCGTCTTGAAGGCAACCATCGCCTTGCGCACCACTTCCTGGCGGAAGGAGAGCTTGCCGGAGTCGGAGACCTTGATCTTTTCCTCAACGGACCGAAGGAAGCGCTCGTCGGCCGGCCGCGTCTCGCCCGTGATGGGGTCCGTCACCTGGCGGTGATCCAGCGAGGCCTCGACCTCGTCCAGGTACTTCTCCAGCAACTGCTGCGCCTCCTCCTCGAACGAGGCAAACATGGCGCGGTGCACGTCTTCCTTCACCCAGCGGTTGTAAAACTCCTTGCGCGCCGTCACGAGGTGATCGACCCACGCCTTCTTGTGCTTGGCGTCCATGCGCGCATCACTCTCGATCGCATCCTTGATGGCGAGCAGCAGCTCCATGCTCGTGAGGCTATGAGTGTTCCCCCGAGTGATGGCGTTCGAGATCGCGTTGATCACAAAGCGGGGGCTCACGCCTGTCATGCCCTCTTCGCTCGACTCGGAGTGCAAGCGCGCGGCTTCGGTCTCGGGCACCCCCTCTACGGCTTCACCGGCATACAGGCGCAACTTCTTCGCCATGTCGAGACCCTCGCGCTCGGGCTTCGTCAGGCGGGTGAGGATGGCAAACACCGCGGCAAGATTGAGAACGTGCGGGTCGAGGTGCACGTTGCGGAAGGCCGGCGCTCCGGAGACCAGCTTCTGATAAATGCGCGACTCGTCGCGATAGGACAACGCGTAGGGGACGCGAATGATCACCATGCGATCGAGCAGCGCCTCGTTCTCCTTTTCCTGCAGAAACTTGTGGAATTCCGCGAGGTTGGTGTGCGCGAGAATGGTCTCGTCCAGGTGAATGAGGGGAAAGCGCGATACCTTGACGTTCTTTTCCTGCGTCATGGTGAGCAGCAGGTAGAGGAACTCGCGCTTCACCTTCAGGATCTCGATCATCTCGAGCACGCCGCGGCTCGCGGCGTATACGGCGCCGGACCACGACCAGGCGCGCGGATCGCCTTCATCGCCGATCTGTGCGACTTTCGCGAGGTCCACCGATCCGACGAGATCCGCTATGTCCGCGGTAGTGGGATCATGTGGAGCGTAAGTACCGATGCCGAATCTCGATGCTTCCGATAGGAAGATCCGCTCTACGGGAACCCGTACGAAGTCACCATCGAACTCGCGCTCGACGAAGTCGCGCGCCCACGGTGACAACTCACCCGGAACATCAACGCCGTAACGGTCGCGGAACTCGGCCCGCAGGCTCGAGGGAATGAGGTTCAAAGGGTTCTCGCGCAGCGGCGAGCCTTTGATGGCATAGAGCGCACCCTCTTCCGTGCGGCTGAACTCCTCCAGGCCGCGCTTCATCAGAATGGCCAGCGTGGACTTGCCGCCGGACGGAGGCCCCAGCAGCAGCAGCAGCCGACGGCCGACATCGGAGCCCGCGGCGGCCGCCTTGAAATAATCGACGACGCGCGACAGCGGCTCGTCGATGCCGAACAGCTCGCGCTTGAACAGCTCGCGGGCCCGCGTGCTCTCCGTAGCATCGGCAGGACCATTCCGCCCGTGCCAGCGCAGCATGTCCCAGATGTATTCGTGACTGCTGCGTGCCATGGCCGCGGGATTGGCCGGCACGATGTTGGCGAGAAAATCGCCGAAAGTGCCCTCCCAGCGCTGCGCGCGGTGCAGCTTGCTGAACGAGCTCAGGGACTCGATGAACGCGGAGTGGTGCTCGGAACCGGAATCAGCAGAGAGCGGTCGCATCGTCCTTCCCTCCCGTTGAGTGCAAAAGTCTCGGCCGGGCTGCCGGTGATGCCAGCGTCGCTCTCAACATAAACCCAACGCTTTGCACAGTGCGTGACGGCCCTCTACTCCCGACCCGGCTAATACGTTAAGACGTTCACAGCGCGGAATTGTTCACTCAAGCTTGCACTGCCGCGCCTGTGATGACAAAGCAAAATGCATGCCTGTCGCGCTCGCGTCCCTGGTCCGCCCAAGTCGCTGATTCCGGTGCCGCTCTCGTCCGGCCTGGCGCACGAAGCTGCCCCCCTTTCAGCTCCTTCCGGCTCTCCCGGCCGGGATTTCATTGTTCCAGCCTACCTCCAGCGGGGCGCCGGAGGAAAGTCCGAATCTTCATACGGATATACAGTCTCGATCCGGTGGTGGACGCGCCGGGCGTGCCGCGAAGCGGCCAGCGCAGCATGCGCGGGCATGGCGTGCGCGGCGCGCGCCTGCTGCGCACGGCCCCGATTGGGCCCCTCAACGCTCCGAACCGGTGCGGGTGCACCTCCTTTGCGCCTCAACGGTGCCGGGCGTGATCCCCTGGGCGTCACATGGAGCGAGCGGGCACACGTCGATGGTCATCGTGTGAGCACATACCGATGTCACCTGTCAGCACACATCGACCCAGCACACATCGACCTCACCGCGCAAGTGCGCACGTCGCACTTGGGCGCTCCGATGCGGCGGGCGCCGGAAAATGCAACCAACAGTCCTCGAAAGACGGCTACGGCCAACAGGCGTCCGACCTGCGGGCATGTCCCATTCGCGGTGTAAAGCGATGGCAGCGTATTTTTCGCCTGCGTCGCCATCCAGAGACGCAGGCCTCTCATTAATGTGAACTGACGCACTGCGGTGCTACAGCAGCCGCATATGCTGCAGACTCAGACTTCTTACGTGCGTTGCAAACAGGTGAGCGTCACTTCCGGGAGCCTGTCTGACTCCCGGCGAGGACGCGCGCCGCTCGATTCCGTGCCGCCCCCTTTATGGATGGAGACAGGTTCAGTGGCCAGTTCAGCAGCAAACGCCTCTCAGGGCCCTGAGACAGGGACCACGTCCCAGACCAGCGGGACCTCGCCCGCATCAAAACCGACGGTCGACCTGATCGCCCTCACCACGCGCGACGACTTCCTGCTGGAGTTGGGAGAATCGCTCGGCGGACAGGCGTCGGTCCGCCCCGTTGATTCGATCGCGGCGGCGATCGAACATTTGACGGGCACGAAGCGGGCCCAGTTGTTGGTCGTCGACACCCGCGACATAGCGGACGTACGCGGCGACGTCGAGCAAGCTCTCGCGCAAGCGCCACACACGGTGGCTCTGTTGTTCGCGAACAGTGACGCCGAAAAACAACTCGGCACGACCGTGAAAGGCTCGAACGTCTTCGCGGTCCTGCCCATTCCGATCGACAAGCGCAAGACCAGCGCGGTGCTCGAAGGCGCGATCACCGAGGCCGTTGCGAAGAAAAGCGCGGCGCGGATGGCGCCGACGCCGAGTCCAGGCATCACGGTCGAGCCTTTTCAGTTGCCCAAGAGGGCAGCGGGCGCGACCGAGCCTCCCGAGCGCGAGAAGAGCAAAGCACCGCTTTGGGCCGCCCTTGGTATCGTGACCGTAGCCCTGGCGGGCGGCGGCTACTGGTTTGTGAACCAGGATAAGAATGGAGCCGCACCGGCTGTCAAGGCGCCGAAGGCTACCGCCACGGCTGCCGCAGGCACGAAGGGTGACAACACGACGACAGAGACGCTGGAACCGCAGCCGGTCGTAGACACCAGCATCGTGAACGGTAAGGTCGACGACCTCCTCGAGAAAGCGCGCCTCGCCATGCGCGAGCGGCGGTATCTCGACCCCACGGGTGATAACGCACTCCTTTATTACCGTTCTGCCGCCGCGGCGGACCCGAACAACGGCGAAGCGCTCGACGGACTGCAGCGGGTCGCCGGCGTCGCCGCGAACCGCTTCGAGGAGTCCCTGAACGCTGCCAAGTACGAGGAGGCCTCACTTGCTTTGGCTAACCTCAAGCTTGCAAGCCCCACCGACTCGCGTGTTGGCCCGTTTGAGCTCAAGCTGGCCACGGCGCAGATCTCCAAGGCGCTCGCCGATGGGAACCTCGACCGTGCAGCGGCCCTGGTACGCCAAGCGCAACAGTCTCCCAACATTCCGGCCGACCAGCTCGCCCGGTGGCGGACCGACATCGCGCGCCGCCAGGAAGACGTGAAGGTTCAACGTCTCTCTAACCTGGTTGCCGACCGCATCCGCGAAGGCAGGCTGACAGAGCCAGCGGATGACGACGCTAAGGCGTATGCGCAGCAGCTACACGACTTGGCTCCCGCAAACCCGACCACGCAGCGCGCCTTGCGCGACCTCGGCGCTGCGTATTTGCGCAGGGCCCGTGACGCCGCACTGGCGAAGAACAACGTCGATGAGGATCACTGGATGGCCGAGGCGCGAGGGGTTGGTGTCACCCCCGCGGAGATCGCCGGCTTCCAGCGCGACTTGGCCTCTGCGCGGCTGAGGGCGGCGCAGGCCGAGGCCGACCGTCTCGTCCAAGCCGCTCGCGACCGCATGCGCGACGGCAAGCTGACCGACCCCGCCCAAGACAGCGCCGTGTATTACCTGACTCAGCTGCAGACGAGCGACCCCTCCAATCCGGCGTTGCTGCCCGCCAGTCACGACCTCGCGCAAAGGCTTCTCGATCGTGCAAAGACCGCCGCGTTGGCCGGAAAGGCCACGCTGGTCGAGCCGGACCTCACCCAGGCCAAACGTTGGGGGGCGGACGCCAAGGACATTCTCGCGATCCAGCAGCTCCAGGCCGCGAAACCCGCAGCGACCCCTGCAGCGGGATCGGCTCGCTCGGCAACTGCCGGACTCACTGCGCAGCAGCTGGCGTCCCGCCTGAAGCGAACGAAGTACGTGGCGCCTGAATTCCCGTCAAAGGCGCTGGCGCAGCACGTCGGCGGCCTGGTGACGGTCGAGTACACCGTCGGCACGAATGGGGAAACACACGACGTGCGCGTGATCGAGGCGAATCCGCCCGGCATGTTCGATCACTCCGCCGTCAGTGCTGTGAAACGCTGGCGCTACGACCCGGTCGTCGTCAACGGCAGCCCGGTCGAGGTGCCCGTGCGCACCGCGATCCGCTTCGAACTGCCGCCCCCATAGGACAGGAGAATCCTCAATGAACGTCGCAGGCGCAGATCGCGGCCGCCAGCTCGTCACATACGCGGTCGCCGCGGTGTTGACGACAGTCATGGCCATCGTGCTCATCTTTGGCTTCCGGCTGGCCACCAAGACACGCGCGAGCGTCGTCGGGCTGCAGACGGCGAGCATGCTGCAGACTTATCCGGACACCATCACGCAGCAGCTCGGCTCGTTGCGTGACCGTCTGGAGGCGCGCGCCTACTCGGGCCAGGCGCTGTCCGATCTGAAGAGCACGGTGAAGCACTTCGACCAGGCGCTCGAGCAGCTCGGCGCCGGCGGCTACCTGCAGTCCGCCGACCTCGACCAGGCGCTCACCCTCTGGCACGAGTATCTGCCGGACCTCAACCCGGTGGTGAGCTTCTCCGGACAGCCCTACATCGACTCCGACGAATCGGGCAGCTCTTTCTCGAAGGAGGGCAAGGCCCATTACAACAACGTCAAACACGCACAGGCCGTTGCGGCCGAAAAAGGCCGCCGGCTGCAGGTCCAGCTGGCGGCAGTCGCCACCGCCCTGCAACAGATGTCAACCGACGCCGCCACGCAGCTTCGCTCGCTGCTGTTCGCGGGTGTGTTCGCCACGCTCGTCCTGGCCGTCGCGGCCGGATACTTCCAGCTGACCCGCTCACGCCACGAACGCGCCGCGAAGGAAGCCCAGGAACAGACTCGGGACATCCTGAAGACCGTGCGCGAGGGTTTCTTCCTGCTCGACGCCGATTACAGGATCGGCTCGGTGTGGTCCGAAGCGCTGACCCGCATGTTCAGCCGCAACGACTTCGCGGGCCTGAGCTTCGAGGATCTGTTGAAGGATCTGGTGCCTTCCAGCACGCTCACCACGGCAATGAAGTACATCAAGCTCCTGTGGGGCGATCGCGCTCACGAGAACCTGATGAAGAGCATCAATCCGCTGGGCCAGCTCGAGATCAGCATGGACAACGGGCACGGCGGCAAGGAGACCCGTTATCTGCAGTTCGACTTCCACCGCGTCATGGGTCCCAAAGGGGTCAAGCATGTGCTGTGCTCCGTGGGCGACATCACGTCCAGCGTGCTTCTCGCCAAGGAGCTGCAGGAGTCGCAGGAGAGCGCGAACGCGCAGCTCGACATGATGCTCGGCATGATGCACGTCGATCCGCTGCAGCTGACCTCGTTCCTCGACACCACCGAGACGGGCCTGCAGCTCATCAACGCGATCCTGAAGGAGCCGGCGCGCGCCGACGCGGAATTCCGCAAGAAGCTCAACGGCCTGTTCCGCGAGCTGCACTCCATCAAGGGCGAGGCGTCGGCCCTGAACCTGATGAGCATCGCGCAACGTGTGCACACCCTCGAGGACATGGTCAGCGAGCTGAAAAAGAAAGCCGAGCTGTCGGGCAACGACTTCCTCCCCATGGTGCTGAAGCTCGACGACCTGTTGGCTCACCTGCGCAACGTTCGGGAAATGGCGTCGCGCCTCGCGGCGCTCAAGGACACGGTCCCACCGGCTGCCGTCGCGGCAAGCGCCTCGAAACAGGGCACAGCGGCCGAGCACCGGGCGCCCGGAAAACCGGCCGACGAGCTCTCTCCCACCCTGCACTCCATGGCCGAGCGCCTGGCGCACGACCACCACAAGCGCTTCAAGCTGCAGATGACGGGCTTCGGGGAGATTCCCGCCCCCTATCTCGCGACCATCAAGGACTGCGTCATTCAGATGCTGCGCAACGCGGCCGTCCATGGCATCGAGCCGAGCGACGTCCGCAAGGCGCAAACGAAGGGCGACGTCGGGGTCGTGCGGGCGGACTTCCGTAGGGCCGGCGAGGGCTATGAGCTGGTCTTCGAAGACGACGGCGCCGGGATTTCCCCCGATATCCTCAAGTCGGCAGCCGTTCGCAAGCAACTCATCACCGAGGCCGAAGCCGCCGGCCTGGATACCCGGGCGACGATGGCTCTCATCTTCCGGCCGGGGTTCTCGACTCAGGAAGAAGTGTCCCTGGATGCGGGGCGCGGAGTGGGCATGGACGTCGTCGCGCGCGCCGTCTATGCGCTGGGAGGCAAGATCGGCGTCAGCACCAACCCGGGCAAGTTCACCCGGTTCAAGATCGTCCTGCCGGCCGTCGAGGCCAGCAGCACGGCGGTGGCCTGACATGGCATCGCGGGATTTCACGGATCGGCGCAGCGCAGGAAGCCTATGAACGGGAAAACCTACAAGCTGATGATCGTGGACGATTCGAACATCATGCGGCGCCGCATCGAGCGCTCGAATCAGTTCGAAGAGCTGGAGCTTGTCGGTACGGCGGGCAATGGCGTGGAGGCTCTGGAGATCTTCCGGAAAATGGACCCGGATGTCGTGACCATGGACCTCACCATGCCGCAGATGGACGGCATAGAATGCATCTCCCAGCTCGTGGCTCTCAAGCCCGCCATCCGGATCCTGGTGATCTCGGCCTTGGCGGACAAGGCAACGGCGGTGGAGGCCATGGAGAAGGGCGCCAACGGCTTCCTCAACAAGCCCTTCACCGACCGGCAGCTCAACGAAGCCATCGCCGAGCTGATGCGGTAAGCGGCGGGCGGCAAGAGAGATTAGAGCCATGTTGCAGGAACAGGAGCTGAAGACTTTCGTCGAGGGGACGACGAATTACTTCGAGATCGCGGCACAGCAGCCCGCTTCGATCGGCTCGCCGTACCTGTCCGAGACTCCGCCCGCGGTCCACGACTACACCGGTGTCATCAACATCTCCGGCAAGCGCGAAGGCGTCGTCTACTTCACCGCGCCGCGGGCGATGCTGACGGTGCTGTTGATGAAAATGCAGGAGAACGACTTCAGCCACGAGACCATGCGCGACCTCGTGGGCGAGGTGGCGAACACGATTTCCGGCAACGCGCGCCGCGACTTCGGTCGCGATTTCGTGATCTCGGTGCCGAGCGTGCTGGCGGGCGAGCGCCCGGAGATCCCGCAGAAGCCCGGGTCACGCTCCTTCGTGATCCCGATCAACTGGCGCAGTCATTCGGCCAAGCTGGTCGTGTCGTTGACCTGATCACGGGGAGTCGGCATCACGGCCTCCATCGCGGCGCGTCGCACAGATTTCATACCCACCGGCTGTTCTCTTTTCACAGTAAAGTGCGTATATTCGCA
>DASZVD010000202.1:0-6592 GCA_035547375.1 Steroidobacteraceae bacterium | reverse complement strand
GCCGGCAGCGGGACGGGCGTGAGATTCAGGGTGCCGGAGTAGCTGCCGCCGGAGGCGCCGGTGACATCACCTCGGATCTCCAGGACGTACGTGCCCGTGCCCAGCATGATGTTATTGAGTACCGAAATCTGGCCAGAGGATCCCCCGGCGTTGAAATCAAGGGGGGTGCTCCAGCCACCCGTGGCAGCTGAGCCGCTCAGCAGCCCCGGCGGCGTGCCCGTCAGGACGGGGATATTGAGGCTGCTGTTGTCAGCAGGAGCCGAGTACAGGCGCATCTGCAGATTGTCGAGCGACAGGGACTGACCCAGGTCGATCGTCGAAGATACGGCATCGATCGTCGACGCAGCCACCGTGAAAACGTAGTCGTCGTAGTAATTGTAGTTGTTGCCACCGTCGGACAGCAGCACGCTGGAAGCGCACGACGAACAGCTGAACCCGTTGCCGAAGATGCCTGTGGCCGGAAGCTGGCTGAAGCTCGTCCCACCCCCCACGGAGGCACCCCCGGCAACGCCGGTGGCCAGACTTTCCGCGGTGACGGACATGGGGAGCGTAATGCTTGCAGCCGAGGCTGTTCCGATCTGAGCGAAGCAGCAGATTGCCGCGGTCGCAGCCAGCGTCCCGGCTACTTTCATCTTGATACGCATTGAGATCTTCCCGTTGCGCCCAGGGGTGAGCACGTCATACTTCCGGTGCACGGCGCACCTTGGCCTGGACAAGATAGCCCGGGCATTATGACAGCCGTACGAAATTCCGGTGACACCGCTCGGCGCCGGCGCGGGATGGGCGTTCCCAAGGCTTTCACGCACTTACGGATATGATGTCGTCCCAGGTTGAAGTGACTTGCTACCTTGGTCGCACGGAGTGGAAAAGATGACGACCCGCAGGAAATTTCTCGCGCTCACGGGCGCCAGCTTGATGGTGTCGCGCGGGTTGCGCGCGGCTGAATACTTCCGTTTTTCCGAGAATCCCTTCTCGCTGGGGGTCGCCTCGGGCTACCCGACGCCGGACTCCGTTGTGTTGTGGACCCGTCTGGCGCCATCGCCCCTCGAGCCGGATGGCGGGATGCCGCCTGCGGTCGTGGCGGTCGACTGGGCGGTCGCGACCGACGAACGTATGCGAAATGTCGTACAACACGGCACCGACTACGCGACACCCGACTGGGCTCACTCCATTCACGTCGAGCCGTCAGGCCTGGATCCGGGGCGTGAGTATTGGTATCGCTTCGAAGCGGGCGGCGTGCGCAGTCCGGTCGGGCACACCCGGACGGCTCCGGCATACGGCGCCTCGTTGGACCGGCTGAAGCTCGGGTTGGTGTGCTGCCAGCACTACGAGCAGGGCTACTACACGGCCTACCGCCACATGCTCGCCGACAATCTCGATCTGATCGTGCACGTCGGCGACTACATTTACGAGGGCAATTCCGTCAAGAAAGTGCGGAATCACAACATGCCCGTCGCCTACACGCTTGATGATTATCGTGCACGCCACGCTCTGTATCGCACCGACCGCGATCTCGCGAACGCGCACGCGGCGGCCCCGTGGCTCGTTATCTGGGACGATCACGATGTGGCGAACGACTACGCGGACGATGTCTCGGAAGAGGACGACGATCCACAGCTCTTCCTTGCTCGCCGCGCGGCCGCATACCAGGCCTACTACGAGCATCTACCCCTTCCTCGTTGGGCGGTCCCGTCGGGACCTGCAATGCGTCTGTATGCGCAGCGGAGTTTTGGCGATCTCGCGACCATCGTCCTTCTCGATCAGCGCCAGTACCGCTCGCCTGAAGCCTGCCCTCCGCTGGGGCGCGCCGGCGGACACCGCGTGGACGAGGCGAAGTGCCCGGAGCTCGACGATCCGGCCCGCACCATGTTGGGAGGGCGCCAGGAGGCCTGGGCACAGGGCCAGCTGCTGACGAGCGCATCGCGCTGGAATCTGCTGGCCCAGGGGACGCTCATGGGGCACAACAACGAGGCGGCGCTGCCGGAGCATCGCTACTGGACCGACGCCTGGAATGGCTATCCGGCGGCGCGCGAGCGGCTGATGAGATTCCTGGCGGAGCGCCACATCGCCAATCCAGTGGTTCTGTCAGGTGATATCCACGCGTTCGTCGTGAGCGATCTGCACCTGAAGGCCGCCGATTTGGATTCCCCGATGGTGGCGCCCGAGTTCGTGACCACCTCCATCAGCTCGGACGCCGTGCCCGAGACTTATTTCGAGAATGCCCGCAAGCTCAACCCGAATCTCCTGACCGCCACCGGCCTGTATCGCGGCTACGTGAGTCTCGACATCACGAAGGACCATCTGCGAGCCGATCTCATAGCCGTAGATACGGTAAAGACACCTGATTCCGGCCGTCACACCCTGGCGTCTTACGTGGTGGAGTCCGGCAAGCCGGCCCTCGTGACCGCGTAAAGCTCTGACCGGCGCGCAGCGCCGCCATCGATTCGGGGTCGCTTCGACCCCGAGGAAAGTTGGCCGAAGGTCTGAGGACAGCGACGTTTCACCAAACTGTCTTGAGCCGTCGTTACGCTCCCCCAAAATCTTTGGGGATTCCGTGCAGCTGTTCCTGGCATTCGTCGTTGCGCTGTCCGTCACCGCGGCTTTGATCCCATTGCTGTCGCGGTGGGCGCCTGTTGTCGGGCTGACTGACGCGCCGGGTCCACGCAAAGTGCACTCGGCGCCTGTGCCGCGCGTAGGCGGCTTGGCCATGGCGGCCGGGGTTCTGGCGGGAGTGCTGCTGACGCTCGACATGACGCCCATGGTACGGGGACTGCTCCTTGGATTGGGCGTACTCCTTTTTTTTGGCGTGTGGGACGACCGCGCCACTCTCGGTTATCGGATGAAGTTCGCCGGCCAGGTCATTGCGGTCGGCTTGTGCATGTACGTGGGAAACGTGCACGTCGGAACCTTGATGATCGGCGGCCTCTATGTGCTGCCCGAGCCGCTGTCCCTGATCATCACCTTCCTTTTTCTGGTCGGTATCACCAACGCTGTGAATCTGGCTGACGGACTCGACGGTCTCGCCGGCGGGATGGTGCTCTTGTGCCTGTGCGCCATCGCGCTGTTCGCCGCCATGAGCGGTCATGCGACCGTCACCGCCGTTGCGCTCGTCGAGGCCGGAGCAGTTCTCGGGTTCCTGCGGTTCAACACCCATCCGGCCCGCATTTTCATGGGAGACGCAGGTAGCCAGATGCTCGGCTTCAGCGTCGGTGCCCTGGCCCTGCTGGCGACGCAGGGTGAGACCTGCCCCCTGAGTGCCGCTTTGCCTCTCTTGCTGCTGGGCCTGCCGATCATGGACACCTTGACGGTGATGCTCACGCGTATTCGCGCGGGGCGCTCGCCGTTCTCGGCGGACAAGAATCACCTGCACCACCGGTTGCTGGCGCTGGGGTTCGCACACCGCGAGGCGGTGCTGCTGGTCTACGCCATGCAGGTCGCCTTGGTTCTCCTCGCGTATTTCCTCCGCTTCGAGTCCGATTCCGACGTGGCGCTCGCTTTCTGCGTGTTCGCCGGGTTCGTGCTTGGCCTTCTGCGCCACGCGACGCTCTCCGGATGGCGCTTGCCCGCTCTGGAGGGTACGGGTGTCTTTCGCCGCTATATCAACGGCTTCTCGCCTGCCACACGCGTGCCTGCGCTCGCACTCGGTGTGATGACGACCTGTCTGGCGATCTATGCCATGACGGTTCTCGTCTCCAGCCGTCATGTCGGCATCGATCTCGGTGTCATGTCCATGGCGATGCTCGCGGTGCTGCTGCTCCTGAGCTCCTGGAAGGCCGAACAGTCGCTGCGCTGGTTCGAGCGGGCGGCGGCTTATATCAGCGTCGTCCTGTTGGTGTACCTCGACCAGACTTCCGCGGACAAGCCCCCCTTCCTCACCACGCTCGCCTGGACCCTCATCGGCATCACGGGCGGGGCGGCGTTGATCCGCTTTTGGCTGTCGCCGACGCGTCGCTTCGAGGTCACGGCGCTCGACCTGTTGGTGATATTCATCGCGCTGGTCATGCCCAATCTGCCTGGCGGCGCCGCTTTGCCCGCGGCGCTGCCGGCGGGAATCGCCAAGGCCGTCATACTCCTGTATGTGGTCGAGATGTTGCTGACCATCGACTTCCGTCGTCTCGTGCCTCGCCTGTTTCTGGGCTTTACGCTCGCGTTGATCGCGGGCCGAGCGCTCCTCAGCGTCGGCATCTGATCGGTGCTGCCCGCGCCGGGGAGGGCTTCCCGCCTGTTGTCATGCGTTCGTAACGCGCAGTGCATACATTCGCCGCCCGACTTCGAATAACGTCAATCAGTGGGATATACGATGAAGGAAGCGTTCAGCCGCGGTGGGCGAGGAGCGTGCTCCGTGGCCATACTGGCCGGCGTCCTCCTGATTGCTGGCTGCGGCGGCGCGGCGTCGCGCCTCGCCAGCCACATGGAGCGCGGCAAGAGCTATTTCGCCAAGGGCGACTTCGCTCACGCCAGCATCGAATTCCGCAACGCGATGCAGATCGCGCCGAAGAATCCCCAAGTCATGCTGATGGCCGGCCGGACTGCCGAAAAGCTCGGCAAGCTGCGGGAAGCCGCCGGCCTCTACCAGGGTGTCGTCGATGCGGCGCCCGATAATGTGGAAGCGCGTGCCAACATGGGCAGGATGTATGCCATGGCGCATCAGCCCGACAAGGCGCTTGCCCTGGTGCAGCCCGTCCTGGAGAAACACCCGGACGATGCGGACCTGCTGACCGTTCGAGCAGCCGCGCGCCTCGAGCAAAAGGACGCCAAGGGCGCTCGTGAGGATGCCGAGCGCGCTTACCGTGCTTCGCCGTCGAACGAGAACACCATCGCGCTGCTGGCGGGTATCGATCGCCAGGACGGTGACACGGCGGGAGCCATTGCGCTGCTGACGGGAGCCCTGCAGAAGAATCCGAATTCCGCGGATCTGCGGGAAGTGCTGGCCAGCCTCTACGCCCTGACGGGCGATCCGGCGAAAACCGAGGCGCAGTTGCAGAAGCTCATCGAGCTCAAGCCGCGCAACCTGGGCTACCGCTATCAACTCGCTCAGTTCTACGCCCGCTCGGGAAATTTGGACGGCGCACAGAAGACTTTCGAAAAGGCCGTAACCGACATGCCCGATGATGACGACGCGAAACTCGCGCTCGTCAACTTCATTACCACACAGCGTACCCGCGCTCAGGGCGAGCAGACGCTGCGGAGCTTCATCGCGCGCGATCCGGACAAATACGTGCTGCGCTTGGGGCTCGGTCAGCTCTTGCAGCGCTCCGGCGCCACTCAGGAAGCGATCACTGCGTACAAGGATGTCATCGAGCGCGACCCGAAAGGACCGACCGGGCTCGCGGCACGTGATCGCCTGGCGGAAATTTACCTTGGTCAGAATCGATTCGAGGACGCGCGCAAGCTGGTAGGCGAAGTCCTGGAAAAAAGCCCGCGTGATGACGAGGCGTTGCTGCTGCGCGCGCGGCTGGCGCTCGTACATCGAGACTCGACGGCTGCAATTGCGGACCTGCGCGCCGTTATTCGCGATCAGCCACGTGCCGTGCCCGTGCGTCGCCTCCTGGCCCAGGCTTATCTGTCGAACGGCGAACCGGGTCTTGCCGAGGAAGAGCTTCGTGCCGCAATGGACGTTGCGCCCGCCGACATGAGCGTGCGCCTCGAGCTAGCACGCGTGCTGTTGCAGACGCAGCGTACCGAACAGGCAGTATCGCTTCTGGAAGAAACCGTCCGCGGCGCACCGAAAGACCTGCAGGCGCGGGAGGTGCTGGTCCAGACCTATCTGGCGGCACATAACGTGGCCGATGCGCGCAAGGCGGTCGAGGATCTGCAGACTCTGGCTCCGGATAACGCCGTCGGTCCGTTCCTCGCCGGGGAAGTCTTTCTCGCGGAGAAGAAGCCCGATGACGCGGAGAAAGCATTCGACCGCGCTCTGCAGCTCCAGCCGCACGCGATCGAGCCTCTGACGGCGCTGACACGATTGCAACTTGCTCGCGGTCAAGGCACAAAAGCCCTGGCGCGCCTGCAGACCGCACTCGACGCCAATCCCCAGGATGTTCCAACGCTTGAGATGGTCGGAGAGGTCTCGATCGCCATGCGGGACTTCCCGCGCGCCATCAGCGCGCTCTCGCGTGTTATCGAGCTTCAGCCCAACCGCTGGCAGGCGTACCGCAACCTCGGCGTCGCCAAAGCGGCGTCGGGTGACAACGCCGGTGCGGAAGCGGCCTACGAGGCAGGAGTGAAGGTTGCACCCGGGCAGCCGGAGCTCGTTGTCGAGCTTGGGGCGTACTATGAAAGAAAAGGTCGTATCGACGACGCGATTGCGATCTACAACACGCTCTATCAGAGCAATCCGCGTTCGCGAATCGCCGCGAACAACCTCGCGATGCTTCTCGCCACCTACAAACGCGATAAGGCAAGCCTGGATCGCGCACGGGATCTGAGTGCCTCGTTCGCATCATCCGACGACGGCGTGTTGCTCGACACCAACGGCTGGGTGCACTTCATGCGCGGCGAGATTCAGGATGCCATCCCGATCCTCGAGCGTGCGGTGACTCGTGCGCCGGAGGCCAAGGTGATCCGCTATCACCTCGCGATGGCGGAGCTG
>DASZVD010000201.1:0-10377 GCA_035547375.1 Steroidobacteraceae bacterium | reverse complement strand
AGTCCGCCCCCCTGCTGCTGACGTACGATGCCAAAGATGATGACCGCCAGCGAAGCTACCGAAGCATCCGCCAAGCGCGTACTGATCGCAGACGACCATCCGCTATATCGGGACGCGCTGCGCGCTATCGTGCCGCAAGCTTTACCCAACGCCTCGGTGAGTGAAGCGGGCTGCCAGAGCGAAGTGATCGCCTGTGTCACTTCTGACGCAGCTTTCGATCTCATCGTTCTCGACCTGAATCTGCCCGGCGCGGAAGGGTTGTCCTGTTTGCGGCACGTGCGCGAGACAGCCCCGCTCACCCCCATCATCGTCGTCTCCGGCAATGACGAGCCCGCCACCATGAGCGATGTGGTTCTGGCAGGCGCCACCGGGTACGTGCCCAAATCTTCCCCCCGCCAGGTTCTGGTGGACGCGATCAAAGCCATCATGAATGGCGGGACGTATCTGCCGGCTGCCGCGGTCATCGCTCTCCGACGCGCACAGACACCAGACACTCCCTCCGCGAAGGCACCTGCACCGAACGAGCTCACCTCCCGGCAAATACGCGTACTGAAGCTCCTGGCCGAAGGCCTGTCAAACAAGCACATCGCCCGGGAGCTGCAAATCAGCGAGATCACGGTGAAGGCCCACGTGTCGCTCATACTCCAGAAGCTCGGAGTATCTAATCGTGTACAGGCCGCCATGAAGGCGCGAAAGCTGCTCCACGAGTAGGAGGAGCGTCTGACCAAAGGGCCCTTCCTGGGGGCTTGCGCGGTCGGGAACCGCGCCAGAGGCTTACAGGGACGTACTTGCTGCCGTCCCCCGGGAAGGGCCCTTTGGTCAGACGCTCCTAAGGAAGTCGTGCCAGTAATGCGCGCAGCTTCGCCAGATTGACCGGCTTGTCCAGCACCGTGAAGCCGCGGGCTTGCAGGCGCTTGCGCAGTGCCGGATCGGGGTCGCTCGTCATGATCGCGGCGGGCGCCTGTCGATCCAGCTCGCGCTGGATCTCGGCGATGGCCTCGTCCCCCTTGGTTCCATCGGCGAGATGGTAGTCCGAGACGATCAGATCGGGGGCGACGTCCGCGGAGATGAGCTGAACCACGGCATCGGTGGCGGCCGCCGCGCTCACCGTCCGACACCCCCATTTCTCGAGCACCGCGGACATTCCCACCAGAGCATCCGGATTGTCGTCTATGACGACGACGAGAGACGGGTGCGAGCGGCGCGAATGGCTATCCAGGGTGGCTGGCTGCCAGGGCCGAGGCGCATCCCGGCCCGCGCTGCCGTACGGCACGATGACCGCGAACAGAGAGCCCTTTCCCGGCCGCGAGCGCACGACCCTCGCCAGTGATAACAAGGTCGCAATGCGGCTGACGATCGACAATCCCAGGCCGATGCCGGTGTTGTGGCGTCGAGCCGCGGAGGGCACCTGATAGTAGGCGTCGAAGATGGCCTCGAGATGGGCGCTCTCGATACCCACACCCGTATCGTAAACACAGATCATCAGGCCCTGCGCCCGGCGCCGGCAGCCGATGAGCACCCGCCCCCGTGGCGTGTAGCGGATCGCATTGCTGATCAGGTTCCGCAACACCGTCTCCAGCAGGTGCACATCGGTCCGCACCCAGGTGTCGCTCAGGCGGAACGTGAGCTCGATCCCCGCCGCCCGAGCCACCGCCTGGAACTCCGGTCCCAGCCGCTCAAGCAGCGCGGCCACCGGAAAATCGACCAGGTTCGGCTCGATGTCCCCCGAGTCGAGGCGCGCGACGTCGAGCAAAGTGCCGAGGAGATTGTTGAGCGCCGCCAGCGCCACCCGTGAGCGGCGCACGAGGTCGCGATCGCTCGCGGCCATGGCGTGCTCGTTCATCGACTCGAGAAACAGGAGCGCCGAGTTCAACGGCTGCCGCAGGTCGTGGCTCGCGGCCGCGAGGAAGCGCGTCTTGCTCTGGTTGGCGAGCTCCGCCTGCTGCTTCGCGTGCTTCAGGGCCAGCTCGATCTCGCGACGGGATTCCAACTCGCGCTTCAGGCGGTCGTTGAGCTGCTCGGACTGCCGCGTCCGCAGCCGAACGGTTTCCTCGAGCTTCGCCGCGGCCTGGAACCACGAGAACGGCGTGCCTTGATCGTCGACAGCGCGTTCGACCCGGTCCATGAGGGCGCGCACGGTCTTGCGCAACGCCACGTTCTCGTCCCGCAGCCGCCGCAGCTGCGCCGCCGTAGTGGGTGACCGCGATTTGCGCTTCGCCGGCATGCTATTTCGGGGCCGCCACTCCCAGGCACGTAAACGAGTTATTGGCGTGAATGGTATTGAACTGCTCGCCGAGGGTCGAGAAGCCCACCACGCCGTGGCTCGCCAGCAGCGCCGCGATGGGGCCGGTCAACCCCTGCTGCTCCATGTAGGCCGTGCGTGCCGCGCAATCGAAGCCGATCACGAGCTCGGGTTGTCCGATGGTCGCCTTCATGTTGGTGAACATCTCGCGCAGGCGTACGACCATGTCGGTCGGCCGCGCCACCGTGACGACGAGGCCGGGTTCCATAGCGCAGGCGAACTCGATCGTGCCATTGGCGTAGACACGCTGCATCCCGCGCGCAAAGTGATGGTCACCGATCCGTACCATCAAGGGATATGACGCGAACGCGTCCGCGGATTGCGTTCCCGGTTTCAGCCGGCAGGCGGCCGTGTAGACCTTCAAGGCATTCTGGCCGTTGATCTCGTGGACGAGGCGCCGTTCGGGGTCCGCCTTGGTGATGACGAGGCGCCGGCGACCCGGCACGTAATAATTATGGCTCAACGCCAGCACCGGCTGCTCGCAGGCCACCAGACAAAACACGGCGGCGCCGCGGTGGGCCCGGTGGCCGAACAAAATACTCGGGGGACCGGGCCGCTTCCCCGCAGGATTGAAATAGACGTCCCCCGCAGAACCGCCGGCGATTGGGACACCTCCCAGCTCCGTGCCCAGCGTCGCGATCAGACGCTCTTCACCGCGAGGCTCCGCGTCCACGAGCAGTATCCCGAACAGATGTTGCAGGTTGCGGCTTCGGGCCAAACGCGCACGCAGCGATCGCACCAACACCCTGGCATCCGGCAGCCCGAACGCACTGGTGCTCTCGATGAGCGCGTCGGCCACTTTGAAGCGGCCCGCGGGCAGGTGGAATCCGGTAATACCTTCCGCAAGAAATCCGTCTCGACCGATGGCACGGCTCGTGGCGGCGGCGATCACCCGTGTGCGGCCGAGCTTGTGCAAGGCCCGCCCCAGCTTGCCCAGGTCATAGTGCGTCGAGCAGAACAACACGGTGAAGCCGCGAGCCCCGTGCGGCGACTGCGCGACGATATCCTCGGCGGCGGCGCGCTCCCCGCGTGCCTCGGTGCTGATCGAGGCGATCGCGGTCACACGAGGTCCTCCTCCCAGAATTCGCAGGGCCGGCGGGCCTGCTGCGGCGAGCGCTGTGTTTCCGTGTTGCGCAGGTCCACACGGCGGATCTTGCCGGAAATCGTCTTCGGCAGCTCGGCAAACTCCAGCCGGCGGATGCGCTTGTACGGCGAGACCCGCTCGCGCACGTGTTTGAGAATGGACGCGGCGGTCGCGGCGTCCGCCGGGAAACCGGCGGCGAGCACGATGAATGCTTTCGGCACCGAGAGCCGCAGAGGATCCGGACTCGGGACGACCGCCGCTTCGACCACGGCTGCGTGCTCGACGAGCACGCTTTCGAGCTCGAAGGGACTGATACGGTAATCCGAGGACTTGAAGACATCGTCCATGCGGCCGACGTAGGTCAGATAGCCTTCCGCATCGCGCGCGGCCACATCGCCGGTGTGATAATAGCCGCCGGCCATGGCAGCCGCGGTGCGTTCCGGGTCGTCGAGATACGCATCCATCAGGCTCAGCGGACGCTGTGAGAGATCGATGCACACTTCCCCTTCGTCGGCGAGATTCCCGTCGGCGTCCACCAACACGACGGGACAGCCGGGCAACGGCCGCCCCATCGAGCCCGGCTTGAGGACTTGCCCTGGAGGATTGCCGACCTGAGCGGTCGTCTCGGTCTGGCCGAAGCCGTCGCGCAGATCCACACCCCACGCATCGCGCACTTGAGCAATGACCTCGGGGTTCAACGGCTCGCCGGCACTCGCCACCTCACGCAGCTCGACTCGCCACGCGCTCAGATCCTGCTGGATGAGCATCCGCCAAACCGTCGGCGGCGCACAAAAGGTAGTGACCCGGCAACGCACTAGCGTATCCAACAGAGCGCGCGGATCGAAACGGTCATACTGGTACGCGAGGATGGTGGCTTGCGCGTTCCACGGAGCAAACACACACGACCAGGCATGCTTGGCCCACCCCGGAGAGCTCAGGTTCAGGTGCACGTCTCCCGGCTTGAGCCCGAGCCAATACATGGTCGAGAGATGGCCGACCGGATAGCTGACGTGCGTGTGGGCGACGAGCTTGGGCCGTGCCGTCGTCCCCGACGTGAAATACAGGAACAACAGGTCGCTCGCGCTCGTGGGTGCCGATCCCTGGAAGGCGGCGGCGGTAGCAGCCTCCGCATACGGGATCCATCCCTCGACCGGCGAGCCCACCGCGATACGAATGGGCGCGCCCGGGATACCCGCGAACTTGGCGCTCAAGGCCGCATTCGTGATGACGGCTCTGACCTGTCCACGATCGAGACGGTCCCGCAGGTCCTCGCGCTCGAGGAGGGTTGTCGCGGGAATGATCACGGCCCCCAGACGGATGGCGGCCAGCATGGTTTCCCACAGCGCCACACAATTGGGCAACATGATCAGGACCCGGTCGCCCTGCCCCAGGCCTCGGGACGCGAGGAAACCCGCCACCCGCGCCGACCGCTGCGCCAGATCCCGGAAGGACAGCGACTCATCGTACCCCGAGTCGTTGACGACTCGCAGCGCGGGAGACGAGGGGTTGCCGGCGGCGATCACATCGAAGTAGTCGCCGACCCAATTGAACTCTTCGAACTGCGGCCAGCGGAACTCCCGCTGCGCGCTCGCCCAGTCTTCCCGGGAACGCAGCAGGACGTCCCGGGCTTCTATGAATCGAGCGGTCGCGTGCATGTTGCCCCCTTGCACCGGCGCGCCGGAACCTCGGCAGTGGCTCATCATGCCACGAAGCCGGGCCGGGGGAGTCCGCCCGTCGGTAGCGGGTCGGCACCTCCCTCGGAATAGTTGACGAGATGAGCTGACTTTGTTAGCCGGCAGGGAATTCCGGATCGAGCCCCGCGTCCGCAATGGCGATCTGCCGCCGCTCGCTCTCCAGGTCGAGCGAGCGGCAGGCGGCGACATAGATCAACGCCGACACGGGCAAGCCGATCACAATGGCGATGTCGGCGCCGCCGAGCGCCCTGGCCACCGGGCCGCGATACAGCCCCGTGCTGAAGAAGGGAGCCATGGCCGCGAAGCCGCCGAAATAAGCCACCAGGCCGCGCCAGCTCCAGCGGCCGTAGAGGCCGTGGGGATTGAAAATCTCCCGCACGGAATAGTGTCCGCGGCGGATGAGATAAAAATCAACCAGGTTGATCGCGGTCCAGGGCGTGAACAGATACAGGAGAATGGCCAGAAACTCACCGAACCCGGCGGCGAAGTGCGGTGAGGAAAAGAGCGCAATGGCGCTCGAGACCGCCAGCAGCGCCACGAGGGTCGCGAGTCGTTGACTCACCGTGGGGCGCAGCGGGCGGATCGAATCGGCAACGCTCAACAAGGTGAGCGACGCGCTGTAGAACATGATCGTCGTGATCGTGATCAGCCCCATGAGCGACAGAACCAGGAACACTCCCCCCGAATGGGGCCAGACGGTATCCGCCGCGGCGCGCAAGGCCGCGGACAGCTCGAGGTGCGGAAACAGTGCCGCGGCGAATACACCGATCAACATCGGCCAGACGCCTCCCACGAAGGCGCCGACATAAGTCCACCAGAACGAGGCCGCAACACCGACATCGCGCGGCAGATACCGCGAGTAATCGGAAACGTTCACCGACCACGACACCTGATAGGCGGCCGCCGCCAACAGTTGGGTCAGGAACGGAATCATCTCAAAGCCGTGGAGATCGAGCGATGCGGACGGCACCGCGATGCGCCGGGCCGCGATCGTCATGACGAAGAACGCGGCCAGCAGCAGATACGCCACGAGACGTTGCGCTGCGTGGATGATGTCGTAGCCGACAATGGCGAGCACGATCGCGAGCGCCCCGAAAATCAGCATCGTCGCCCCGCGATCGAACCGCCCGAGCGTCATCAACGTGTCGGCCGCGAGGACCTGATTGAACGCGCAGTAGCCCACGAGGGTGATCAACGCCACGCACCACACGAGCAGCGCGCCGAGGTAGCCGAACTGCGGCCGCGACTGAATCATCTGCGGCAGGCCGAGCTGCGGCCCCTGGGTCGAGTGGAACGCCATGAAAAAGGTGCCGAAGGCGCATCCCAACACCACGGCGAGCGCCATCCACGCGAGCTTCCCGCCGAGGGAAACGCCTACGAACCCTGTAGCGATCGTCGCGAGGTGCGCGCCACCGGCAAACCAGACCGGCCACAGGTGCCACAGCTTGCCGTGGCGCTCGCGGAGCGGGACGTAGTCGATCGAGCGCTGCTCGATCAGGTTGGTGATCGAGCCGGAGCGCGTCACAGACGAGCCCGGACCCACTGATGGAAGGCGTGAACCATGTACTCTTCCGGCATCACCACGCCGGCCCGGTGCGGCAATGCCCGCTGGCCGCGTTGGTTGATCTCACACGCGTAGGCATCCTCGCCCATGACGCGATCGGCGAAATCCACGACCTTGCGGAGATTGAAGCCGGGGCTCGCCAGGGCTTCCGGGGCGAACAGGTATTCCACCCTCAGCTCCATCCGCTCCGGTCCCAACGGCCACAGGCGGACCGCGCGAACGTAGTCCACGTGCGCCGCGATGAAGACGCTCGGCAGGCTGGTGAGATACACCTGTCCGAGCTTGCGGTCCTCCGCGGAGAGCCCCGGAAAGATGGGCGCCGCCGCCGTGCCGTCGGTCGACCAGGATTGCGCGCCGGCCCGCAGCCCGCCCCGGTAGAGCGGATTCGGATCCTCCGCGTGCTCCTGCCAGTGCGGATCGTCGCGCTCGCGGATATAACCCCGGCCGAACAGCGGCACGAGCTGGCACAGCGACGGGTGAATCCCCGGACAGTGCAGGCACTCGCTGAAGTTCTCCCAGAACAACTTCCAGTTGCACTGGATGACCTTCGTGTCGGTGTGTGCGACGACCAGCTCCTCCAGGGGCCAGCGAGCGAGGCGCCCCGTCTTGAAGTCCAGCGCCTCCTCGAGTGTGGGCGGATCGTCGGCGAGCGAGATGAAGACGAAGCCGCGCCACTCCTGGACCTTCACGGCGTACAGGGGGTAATCGGCCTCCGAGAACCCTGGCGGCACGGTCTTCGAGGAAGTCCGGACGAGATCCCCCTTCAGGCTGTACACCCACGCGTGATAAGGACACACGACCGATGAGGACCTGAGCGTGCCCCGCGGCTCCAGACAGAGCGCCGCCCCACGATGCCGGCAAGTGTTATGGAACCCCCGCAACACCCCGTCGTCGCCGCGCACCAGCAGGATCTGCTGCCCGGCCAGCGCAAACGTCATGTAGGCACGGCGCTCGGCGACCTCGCTCGAGCGGCCAACGTAGATCCAGGTCTTGCGCCAGATGCCCGCCAACTCGCGCTCGTACTGGCCGGGATCGTAATACCACTGCGCGGGCAGCCCCCCCTCGAGCTCCTCGAGGCCGTTGTACAGGACGGACAATGATTCGGACGTCAGTGGCGCGGACATGATTTCCCGGTCCCCTTTGATAAATGGCGCGCACTCAATAGTGCGGCGGAGTGATCACCCAGACGATCTGCGCGGGCGCTTCGCCGGGATTGCGGCACCGGTGCGGCTCGGTGCTCTTGAAGGAAAAGCTGTCGCCCGCCTCCAGCAGGAAGTACTGGCCGTTCACCCACAGCTCCATGCAGCCGGAAATCACCACACCGGCCTCGGAGCCCTCGTGTGCGTACTCTCCGCTGTCCGCCCCCGGCTCGATCGTGCTCATCAACAATTCGAGCGGCCCGGACAGATTGGGCGACAGCAGCTGCTCGTTGATGCCGAGCCCGGTGAAGCTCAGGCTGCGCCGGTTGCGGGCGCGCACGATGCACGCCCGCTCCTCGGGCGGACCGGCGGGCGTGCTCGGAAAGAACCAGCTCATGTGGACGCCGAGCACGTCGCAGATCCTGCGCAGCGTGCCGATCGGCAGCTTGGAGCGATTGCGCTCGATCTGGCTGAGATAGCCCACCGAGACCCCGACCATCTCGGCGAGCTGCTGCAACGTCAGGCGCTTGATCTGCCGCAGCTCGCGGATCTGCTCGCCGACCTGGCGCTCCAGCCCCTCATCATGGCTCTCCGCGGCCGCCGCGATGGAGTTTGCGGGAGAGACGAGTTGCACCGGATTCACGCCTTGATGCGGTGACCGGCAGGGTCATAGAACGGGCGCAGCGCGACCTCGGCCGCAAAGCGCTCGGCCGCGATCTCGAGCTCGTAGCGGCCCGCCTCGACCCACTCGCGAGAAGCCAACCCGTCGGGATTGGCGACATAACCGAGGGCCAGCGGCCTGCCGAGGGTATGGCCGTACATTCCCGAGGTCACACGCCCGACGATGCGGCCGTCACGCCAGACCGGCTCGTTGTGATAGAGCAGCGGCTCATCCCGCTCCAGCTTGAAACTCACCAAGCGCCGGCGCACACCGGCCTCCTTCTGGCGCAACAGCGCCTCGCGGCCGAGGAATCCGCCGGCTTTTTCCCAAGCCACGGCAAAGCCCAGTCCGGCTTCCAACGGCGTGTCTTCATCGGCGATGTCGTGACCCCAATGCCGGTAGGCTTTCTCCATCCGCAGCGAGTTCATGGCGTGATAGCCCACGTGCTGCAACCCGAACGACGGACCCGCACGAACGATTTCGTCGTAGACGCCCTGTGCGAACTCCGCGGGAACATAGAGCTCCCATCCGAGCTCGCCCACGTAGGTGATGCGGCTCGCACGCACTCGCGCATAACCCATGTCAATGATTCGCGAAGCGCCGAACGGGAAGGCTGCGTTGGACAAGTCGGCATCCGTCAGAGTGCTCAGCAACTCGCGGCTCCTGGGCCCCATGACTCCCAACACGACATAGGCCGACGACACATCGACCGCGATGGCTCGAGCGTCCGGGGAAATGTGGGTCCGCAGCCAGTGGAAATCCCTCGTTTGAGTTGCGCACGCGGTCACGACCAGATAGCGGTCGTCCGCTTCTCGTGTCACCGTCAAATCAGCCTCGATCCCACCGCGCTCATTCAGCCATTGAGTATAGACAATCCTGCCGGGCGAGACCGCGACGTCGGCCGCACAAATCCGATTGAGAGCCCGTTCGGCATCCGCCCCGATGACCGCGAACTTGGCGAACGACGATTGCTCGAAAAGCCCGACCCGTTCGCGCACCGCCCGGTGCTCCGCCGCGGAATGTTCGAACCAGTTCTGGCGACCGTAGCTGTAGCGATACTCCGCGGCGACACCGGGCGGCGCGAACCAGTTGGGCCGCTCGAACCCGGCCACTTCGCCGAAGCAGGCGCCTCGCTCGAGGAGCCGGTCGTGCAGGGGCGACTTGCGAACCCCTCTGGCCGTGGCCGCCTGGCGAAACGGCCAGTGCATGTCGTACAGCAGTCCCAGAGTCTCGACCGTGCGATCGTGGAGATACTTCTTGTTGCGCTGGAAAGGCACACAACGCCGGATGTCGACGTCCCACAGATCCATCGGCGGATGGCCGTCGACGATCCAGTCCGCGAGCACGCGGCCCGCCCCGCCGGCGGACTGGATGCCGATCGAGTTGAATCCCGCGGCGACGAACAAGCCCTGCACCTCGGGCTGCTCCCCGAGCAGATAGCGGTCATCCGGCGTGAAGCTCTCCGGCCCGTTGAAGAACACCTGCACGCCGACCGACTCCAGCGCCGGCACGCGCCGCATGGCATTCGCGATCAGCGGCTCGATGTGCGCGAGATCCTCCGGCAGGTGCTCGAAGGAAAAGCTGGCGGGGATTCCCTGCATGCCCCAGGGTTTCGCCTTGGGCTCGAACCACCCCACGAGCAGCTTGCCGGTGTCCTCCTTGAAATAGGAGCAACCGTCGGCATCCCGCAGAATCGGCAATCCGGGCGCAAGACCCGGCACGGGCTCCGTAACGATGTAGAAGTGCTCCGCGGCGTGCAGCGGCACGCACGCTTCCACCCACCCGGCGATGTCGCGCGCCCACATGCCGCCACAGTTGACAACCACCTTCGCGCGAACGTCACCGGCCTGCGTACGCACTCCCGTCACGCGACCGCCCGCTGTGTGAATAGCGCTCACCCGGCAGTTCTCGAAGACCTTCACGCCCCGACTGC
>DASZVD010000200.1:0-2515 GCA_035547375.1 Steroidobacteraceae bacterium | reverse complement strand
CCTCGCGGCCAGGCCGGTCGCCTGAAATCCCAAAGCCCGCAGCACATCGGCCAACAACAGGTTGTGCTCGAAGCACCAGCCTCCGCGCCCCTCGTGTATCAGCTTCCGCTGGAGCGCGCCGGGCGTGAGGCCGATGGGGCGCTTGAGCAGCGGGTCGAGCGATTCGAACGGAATGGCTTGCGGGTGGAGCAGGTGCAGCGCCGCCAATGTCTCCAGCGTCGGCGTGCCGGGACCGGAGTAGCCGATGCGCCGGAAATACGCAGCGACGTCGACGGTGTCAGACGAGCTTGCCATGCAGGTCGTACGCGTCGGCCGACAGAATTTCGACATCAGCCCAGTCGCCGGTCTTCAGTTTCCTGGCGTCGCAGATGCGCACGACACCGTCGATCTCGGGCGCATCCGCCTCGCTCCGGGCAATCGCAGCATCCTCTTCTACGGCATCCACCAGCACGCGCAGGCGTCGGCCGACTCGCGCGGCAAGCCGGCGTGCGCTGATTTCGGCGGCACGCTCCATGAAGCGGGTATACCGTTCGTCCTGTACCTCGGGCGGAACAGGATCGGGCAGTGCGTTGGCCGTGGCGCCATCGACGGGCGAGTACTTGAAGCAGCCGACGCGATCGAGCTGTGCCTCCTCCAGCCAGTCGAGCAGCTCTTGGAACTCGGCCTCGGTTTCCCCGGGGAAGCCGACGATGAAGGTGCTGCGGATCGCGAGGTCCGGGCATTCCTTCCGCCACGCGCCGATTCGGGCCAGGGTGTTGACGGCGTGCGCGGGACGGCGCATGCGTTTCAACACCGATGGGCTCCCGTGTTGGAAAGGGATGTCGAGATACGGAAGGACCTTGCGCTCCGCCATCAGGGGAATGACTTCGTCAACGTGCGGATACGGATAGACGTAGTGCAGCCGGACCCACGCGCCCAGTGAGCCCAGGCCGCGAGCGAGATCGATGAAGCGCGTCTCGTACTCCGAGTCCCGCCACGTTCCGGGCGCGTAGCGGATGTCAGCCCCGTATGCACTCGTGTCCTGAGAGATGACGAGGAGTTCCTTGACGCCCGCCTTCACGAGTCGCTCGCCCTCGCGCAGCACATCGTCGATACGACGGCTCGCAAGCTTTCCGCGCAGGTCGGGAATGATGCAGAAGCTGCATTTGTTGTTGCAGCCTTCCGAGATCTTCAGGTAAGCGTAGTGCCGGGGTGTCAGCCGGATCCCTTGCGGTGGCAACAGGTCGAAGAACGGATCGTGTTGCGGCGGGAGATGCTCGTGAACCGCGCTCAGGACATCTTCATACGCGTGCGGTCCCGTTACTTTGAGTACACGAGGATGCCGTTCGAGGATGCGCTCCGGTTTCGCGCCGAGGCAGCCCGTCACGATGACCCGGCCGTTCTGCTCGAGGGCTTCGCCGATCGCATCGAGCGACTCATCGATAGCCGCGTCGATAAAGCCGCAGGTATTGACCACGACCACGTCGGCCGCCTCGTAGGTCGGCGACACTTCGTAACCTTCCGCTCGCAGGTGCGTCAGGATGCGCTCGGAGTCCACCAGTGCCTTGGGGCATCCCAGGCTCACGAAGCCCACCTTGCCGACGCTTTGGGCGGGGGCAGGAGCTTTGGATTTTGCGCGGGACTTGGGCTGAGCGGCGGATCGGGTCGCGGATCGGGTCATGATGTCGGAAAGGGGCCGGCGAGCGGGGTGAGGCTCGGGCGTGGTGAACCGGGAAAGGGCTCTATGTTACCACTAAGGCGGGAATCGAGCCCTGAGGGGGCTTTCAGGCCTGCGAGCACACTGTACGCGCGCTCAGCTGGAGCGGGGCAATCAGGGCTCCGATGTGGGGTCCGCGTCGTTGCCCGGTGTGTGCGTCTGCGCCGCCGCGGTCCTGGCCGCGTACTCGAAGCTGTGCAGGGTGTAAGCGATCAGCAGCACCACCAGCGGCATGAGCAGCCAGGGCCAGATAGCCTGACGACGCTCGTTGGTCTCGTGTGTAGACGACGCCATCATGGTTTCCGAGGAGTGTGCAACCAAGGCGTCGAAGCCTACCCGCGACCCCGACCGCCGGCAATACCGTCCGCGAACCCACATGTCGAGACCGCAGAACAGCTCACAAAAGCGCTTTGATTTCCGCCTGCGCTGTACCTGCCGCGATCGTCAGGTAGCCGAGCGCAACGGGCAGGCTGAAGCGGCGCGGTCCGGCACTGCCGGGATTCACAAACAGCACGCCGTCACGCTCTTCGATCAGCGGCTGGTGAGAATGTCCGGCGATGACGACTCGGAACCCCGCGGCCGCTGGATTCACGTCCAGCTCGCTCACGTCGTGCAAAACGTGGATGCCGATACCCTCGAACTCGAGAGCGAGCCAGGTGGGCAGCTGACTGCCCCACGCGTCTTTGTCATTGTTGCCGCGAACCGCGTCGACCGGCGCAATGCTGCGTAGCGTTTCCAGCACTTCCGGTCCCCCGACGTCGCCGGCGTGAATGATCCGCTCGACGCCGGCCAGTGCCTGGAGCGCCTCGGGCCGTACGA
>DASZVD010000199.1:0-5769 GCA_035547375.1 Steroidobacteraceae bacterium | reverse complement strand
GTCTTGCCGCTCCTGCGGGCGCCAGTAGACGAATCCCATTGCATTGCCCGTGCCCGCGAGCGAGCGGTAGCAAGGAACGTAGTCGACGACCTGCGCGGGCACGCCCAGCTCGGACATCGCGGCAATGACCGGAATCCAGTTCTTGATCTCGGACGTGCCCGACTGGAACACCGATTCCGGCAGCCGGGTGATCGGCTCCACCTCACCGGCACGGATGGCCTCGAGCACCTGCCGGTCGACTTCCTCGTCGATCACGAAATGCGTGAGTCCGCCGGAAGCCAGCAGTGCGACCCGCGCGTCGGATTTCCAACTGCGGATCGCCCGGACCAGGGAGCTGCCGAGCCGTGCGCAGCGCGCGGCCGTCGGCTGATTGGGGGGATAGAAGGTGTTGATGAAGATGGGAATGCTCGGAATGACCTGGTCGTTCATGATCTGCCGGCACAGGAAACCGAAAGCGTGCGGCGTCTCGTCGTCCGGCAGGTGTTTGATCGCGCAGAGGTCGAACCCGTCGGCCTGAGCGCACGTGAGCAGATGCAGCGCGAGCTGCGGCGAGCCGGGGTAGGTCGCGCCGCCGGGTGGAATGTGGCCCGGCAGGCTCTGTGGAATACCGGGAGGCAGCGTCGCAATGCGCTCGGCAGCGTATTCGCTGTTGATGAACCGATCGCCGTAGAAGATTCCGAGGCTCGGCACGACACCGTGGCGGAAGCATTCCATCTGGTCGTCGCCGAACAGGATCGCGATGTCGGGCCGCGCCTCCTCGAACACCCGCGCCAGGCTTGCCAGCGCCCGCCGGCAGGTCGCGTGACGTTGCCGCCACATCTCGGGGGTGATCTGCCGATCCAGGTGCTCGGCGCCTCGGGCGGCCACGAGCTCGTCGAATGTCCAGGTGCGTCCGCGGAAGAAATGACGGTTGCGCCGGTCATCCGGCACGCGCAGATCCCAGCCTTCCGGCGGGGTGGACAGCATGGGACCGTGCGAGGAGCCGATTGCCAGAACGATTTCCGCCATCGTCTTACAGCTTGAACAGCCGCCTCGCGTTGTCCTCGAAAATGGCCTTTCTCTGTGCCGCCGTGAGCCACTCGAGGCTCTCGATCATCGGCCGGACGTCGTCCATCGTGCGCCCGGTCGCTTTGTCGATGGTCGAGCCGACGCCCGGACATTCCGCGCCGAACAGGCAGCGCTCGTGTCCCATGGTCTTGATCAGCAGCTGCAGCGCATCGGCGGTATACAACACGGTGTCGTAGTACAGCTTGCGCGCGGCTTCCAGAAAGTCGATCCCGCGGCGATTGCCGCCGGATTGAAACCGGCCGAGCTGGTAGGGAATCGCGCCTCCGCCATGGGAGACCAGGATCTTCAGCTGCGGAAAGTCCTGCAGCACGCTGGAGTTCACCAGCCCGAAGACCGCGATGGTTTCCTCGTTCACGAAGTGCACCGTGTAGGGAGTGCGGTCGGACTGCGATCCGGTCGCATGGATATGGGCCGGCAGATCGAGCTCGCACAGCTTCTCGTACAGCGGGTACCAGTACCGGTCCCCGAGCGGCGGCGCCTCCGCGCCACTGTTCTCGAACGGATCGGGATTGAGCAGGCAGCCCCGGAATCCGAGCTTCGCACAGCGCTCGAGCTCGGGCAGCACCCCTTCGATCGGGGCGCCGGCGACCTGGGGGAGGCCGGCGATGCCGACGAAACGCTGCGGCAGCAGCCGGCACGTGCGGGCGATGATGTTGTTCGTCTCCTCGGTGAACCAGTGCACCAGCCTGCCGGGCTTCGCACTGTGCATCATCTGGAACGGGCGCGGCGACAGCAGTTGCAGATCCGTGCCGACGCGCTCGAGCATGTCGAGGTGCCCGCAGGGGGCCATTTCCTTCTTGTTGGCGTAATGCAGGATCTCTTCGTCCGTTACCTCCGGCATGCGCCGGCCGTGCTCACCCCGGTGTGACAGAAGGTGAGCTTTATAGGCCCACAACTCCGTCGGTGGGCTGACGTGACCATGACAATCGATAATCATCTTGGGACTCTCACGGCTCAAAGATCCAGCACCAGGCGACCCGTCCGACTGCCGGACACACAGATCATCATGGTGCGGTTGCTGGCGCGCTCGGCAGCGGAAAGGATCGAGTCCCGGTGCTCCGGGATGCCCTCGATCACTCGCGTCTCGCAGGCAGCGCACACGCCTTGTTCGCAGGATGAGGGTGCCGGTACTCCCGCGTCGCGCAGGACCTGGAGGATGCTTTTCCCCGCTGGGATGTGGAGCTCCCGTCCGCTGCGTGCGAGTACCACCTCGAATCCCCCGGAAACGGCCGGAGGGTCACGGGGCGTGAAATACTCCACGTGGACGCACTCGCTCGGCCGGTCGGCGGTGGCGGTCTCGAATGCGGCCAACATCGGTCCGGGTCCGCAACAGTAGAGATGCGTTTCCTTGGAAGAGCGGGAAATCACTGCCGCGAGATCGAAGACGCGCCCGCCTTGTTCCGCATCGATGTGGATCTGCGGCTGGCACGTGCGCGTCAGATCGGGAAGGAAGGCGAGCTCGTCGCGTGTGCGGCACGCGTAATACAGGGATCCGGGGCGGCCGACCTCGTGGAGGCGCTCCAGCATGGCGACCATCGGTGTTATTCCGATTCCCCCCGCGAAGAACAGGCTGTTGACGGCGTTCTCGGCCAGGGGAAAGTTGTTGCGCGGCGGATCGACGGGCAGCACCGTTCCCACGCGCAGCTCCTCGTGCATGTAGCGCGAGCCGCCCCTGCTGTTGGCATCGCGCTTGACGCCGACCTGATAGCTGTGGAGGCCGGTACCCGCGTGCAGCAACGAATATTGCCGCACCATGCCGTTCGGCAGGTGCACACCGATGTGCGCACCTGCCTGCGCGGGCGGCAGCTCCGCGCCGTCCGTACGGACGAACTCGAAGCACAGCGTGCCCTTGGCTGCGAACCGGATGGCCTCGAGCCTCAAGCTCAACGGCTCAGACGTGTGCTCGAGTGCGGTCACGTGATCCTGCTCTGCCGCAAAGGCTGTCCCTCAGAAATTCTTTCTGAGGGTGAGCAGCCACTCGCAGGGCGCGCCGGGGTTGCCGGTCACCGTGCCGTTGACGTAGAAGTCGTACTTGGTGGTGTAGTAGACCTTGTTCGTCAAGTTGGCCACGGTGAGCGCCGCCGACCAGTTGTTGGTGCTGCTGGCCCAGGTCAGGTGCGCATTGACGAGGGAATAGCCGGGCTGGACCGCGTTCGGGTCGTCCGTGGGGTCGTTGTAGACCAGGCTCTGATAGGAATAGTCGATGCGCGGCGTCAACGTGCCGGCGTCGCCCATATTGAGCGTATATTGCAGGCCGGCATTGAACTTCCACTTGGGCGTCTGCGGTGCGATGGCGCCCGGCGGCACGCCGCCGGTGTTCTCGGGGCTCTGGCAGCCGGGGGCGCAGTCTTTCAAATCGTAGCGCAGGTAGCTGCCGGAAGCGTTGAGGAGCACGCTCGGGATCGGTCGCGCCTCGATCTCCAGCTCGGCGCCGTCGATGACCGCACGGCCGACGTTCTCCTCCACGGGCAGGTTGTTGTTGATCGCGGTGAGCTGCAGTCCCGTGTAGATCATGTGGAACACGTCGGCATTGACGCGCAAACGATGGTCCAGGAGCTCGCTCTTCTCGCCGAGCTCGTAGTTCTTCAGCGTCTCCGGCCCGAACGGGGTGATCTGCTTGACGCTTTCCGTGGCTTCCGGATTGATGCCGCCGCCTTTGAACCCGGTCGCATAGCTGGCGTAGGTCATGAGATTCTCGTTCCAGCGATATTGCAGGCCGACCTTGGGATCGACCCGCTTGTTGCTCGAGGTCTGGGTGGTGACCGGGAACTGCAGCTCGTTCACCGGCTGGTCCCACTGCTCGAGCGTGAAGGTCTTCGCCTGGTTGGTATAACGTACGCCCGCCTCCAGGGAGAAGTCGTTCGTGAAGTGGTAGATGGCGTGCAGGAAGACCGACTTGTCCAGGTCGTGCACGGGCTCGTTGAATATGAAATTCAGGTACCCGTACTGATTTGCGTACAGCGTGCTGTTGTTGCCCAGAGGAATCACGGCGTTCGGCGGCAGGCCGATGACCGGGATGTCGATGTTGCCTGTCTGCTCGCCGCGGCTGTTGAAGTAGAACAGCCCGACGGTCCAGTCCAGGGCATTGGCGAGCGCCGTGCCGATGAGGTCGAGCTCCTCGCTCGCCTGGTATGCGTAGTGCGCCTGATAGGAATCCACGATCGTCACGGGCGCCGCGTTGGAGTCCGGCCCCGCGGTGTTGGTCGTGCGGTATCCGGTGATGGACTTCAGTTGGAGGCCGTCCGCCGGCGTCCAGGCAACGTTGCCGGAGAATCCATAGCCACGGTACAGGGCCGTGGGATTGTTGTGCTGTCCGTTGACCGGATCCGTGTACGTGGCGTAGGAGGTATAGATGTTGCTGGTTTGGAACCACGGTCCGTAGCCCAAGCCGCCGTAATACTGTTTGAAGAGAGAATTGGCCTGCTGCAGGCTGGGCGACGCCTGGTTGATCGCGAGCAGCTTCGTGGCAGGGTTTTCGCCGGTGTCGTTGGTGAAATCCGCCTTGATGTTCACCTCCAGGTTGTCCGCGGCCAGCCAGCGCAGCGCGGCTTTCAGCCCGACGGTGTCGGTGCCGCCTTCGTGCCCCCACACACAATCGGTTGCGGCCGTGGTGAACGGCTTCAGGGAGCCGGTATAGGGGTTGCCGGGATAGCGGCACGCGTAGTCGACGAGGCTTTCGAATCCATCCTGCTTGTCGACGGTGACGCCTGCCCGGAAGAAGAGCTTGTCCGGAACGAGTGCGACGTCGAAAACGCCTTTGCCGATCACGTGGTTGTAGCTGCCGTAGCCGGCCTCAACGTACCCGGAGTTGTCGCCCTTCGGCTTGACGCTGTAGATGCGGACCGCGCCGCTCTCCGAGTTGGCGCCGAACAGCGTGCCCTGCGGGCCGCGCAGCACCTCGATGTTATCGATATCGAACAGCGCGGTGTTCGCGCCGTTCACGGTGCCTACGTAGACATCGTCGATGTAGAAGCCGACGGCGGGAGATTGCGCGGGACTGCTGTCGCTTTGGCCGACACCGCGGATGTACGCGGAGATGCCTTTCCCGTAGTGGTCGCCAGTGGGCTGGAAAGTGACGTTCGGCACCGTCGTGCCGATGTCCGACACGTTGACGAACCCGCGCTGCTGGATCTGATCCGCGCTCAGCGTGGAAATGGCAAGAGGCGCATCCTGCAGGGCTTCCGTCGTGTAGCGGGCGGTGACCGTGACCTCCGCCAGCTGCCCGGTGTCCGGTGGCGGATCCGCGGCCGCCGTGCGCGTCTGCGCTCCGGCCGGGTCGATTCCCAACATGCCGGCGATGGCTACGCCGGTGAAGAATGCAACGCTTCTCGCTCGATCGCCCATTTGTGCCCCCCTCTGGCAGATAGTGGCGTGGGGGCGGCGCGCCTTGCGGCGCGGCTCCCCCGATCGGTCATGTATCCAGTTATCGGTGCGACGCTGCGGCGCGGTGGTGCCGCGCGGCGTGCATCGCCATTTTGCCTACATAAGAAGCCTGCACAAATTGTCTACACTTTTGTATGGAATGTCCAGAGGCCGGGCGCAAGATACCGCCGGGCAGGCCGGCGGCCGCGGTCGGCGGCGCTGACGGGCGGGCTCCATGGCGGATCGCTGCGGCCGGCCAGTCGCGCGATGGCCGCATTCTCTTGCGGAAGGGACCGCCGGAAGCAATGGCGGCAGGCGCGCCGAGCCGGCGCGCAGACT
>DASZVD010000198.1:0-8783 GCA_035547375.1 Steroidobacteraceae bacterium | reverse complement strand
CGCATATCGATCCCGGGTTCGAAGAAGCAACCGAAGGCGAAGAGGTCGAGCGCAAAGAGCGGCTCAAAAGCAAGTGGGCGCAGCTCGAAGCCGTGGTCGGTGCCGAGAAGCGCATAGCGCTGATCGCACGCGACATCGTCGAGCATTTCGAGAAGCGCCTCGAGGCCATGGACGGCAAGGCGATGATCGTGTGTATGAGCCGTCGTATCGCGGTCGATCTATACCGGGAGATCGCCAACCTCCGTCCGTACTGGCACGCCGATGCCGATGACGCCGGAGCAATGAAGATCGTAATGACGGGCTCCGCCTCCGACCCTGCAGACTGGCAGCCGCACATCCGCAACAAGCCGCGGCGCGAGGCGCTGGCCAACCGATTTAGAGACCCGAAAGACCCCTTCAAGCTCGTGATCGTCCGCGATATGTGGCTCACGGGCTTCGATGCCCCGTGTCTCTCGACGATGTACATCGACAAGCCGATGCATGGGCACGGTCTCATGCAGGCGATCGCGCGCGTCAATCGCGTCTTCAGGGACAAGCCCGGCGGCCTGGTCGTCGACTACCTCGGCCTCGCGCATGAGCTCAAACAGGCCCTCGCCACCTACACGGAAAGCGGCGGCACAGGACGGACGGCACTCAACCAGGAAGAAGCCGTGGCAGTCATGCTCGAGAAATACGAGGTCTGCACCGGGCTGTTCCACGGGTTCGACCGGTCAAAGTGGATTACCGGGACACCAGAGGAGCGCCTCGGATTGCTGCCACCGGCTCAGGAACACATCCTGGCTCAGGAGAACGGCAAGGATCGGTACGTGCGCGCCGTGCGGGAGCTGTCTCAGGCCTTCGCGCTCGCGGTGCCTCACGAAGCGGCCATGCACATTCGGGACGAGGTGGCTTTCTTTCAAGCCGTCCAAGCGGTGCTCGCCAAGCGAGCCCCCGGCGACTCCCGGCCCGAAGAGGACATCGATCACGCGGTTCGCCAGATCATCTCGCGCGCCGTGACCTCTGAAGGTGTCGTCGACATCTTCACCGCGGCGGGACTCGCCAAACCCGACATCTCGATTCTGTCGGAGCAGTTTCTGGCGGAGGTGCGCGGGATGCCGCAGCGCAACCTCGCGGTCGAGCTGCTCGAGAAGCTGCTGAAAGGGGAACTCCGCAGCCGCAGCCGGAAGAACGTCGTCCAGGCACGTTCATTCTCCGAGCTCCTCGAGCAAACGATCCGCCGATACCAGAATCGTGCGATTGAAGCCGCGCAAGTGATCGAGGAGTTAATCGAGCTCGCCAGGGAGATGCGCCAGGCGAACGCACGCGGCGAATCCCTCGGGCTCACCGATGACGAGGTCGCGTTTTACGATGCACTCGAAACCAACGACAGCGCCGTCAAGGTGCTCGGCGAGCCGACGCTGAGGGCGATCGCCCAGGAGCTCGTCAAGACCGTTCGCGCTAACGTCAGCATCGATTGGACGCTGCGGGAGAATGTCCGTGCGCAACTCCGCGTGCTGGTCAAGCGTATTCTGCGCCGCTATGGGTATCCGCCGGACAAGCAAGAACGCGCGACGCAATTGGTGCTTGAGCAGGCAGAGGTGCTGTCAGCAGGGTGGGCTGCGTAGAGATCAAACGCGGACAGTGGCCGTGATAGGGGCGCGTGGCGGATCCCAGCAGCTCGGCGGCCCCGAGGGGCAGCCACCGAAGCGGACCGCCGCTCAGGGCGAGCCCGGCTCGCCCTCGACAAACGGATTCAGGACCCTCAGGCGTTCGTCTATCACCAAGCCGTGATGCATGTCTTCCGACCAAAGCGTCGCGCATCCCGCTTCCAGGGCCGCGGCCACCACCAATCCGTCGAACACCGATAGCCCATAACGCTGCGCGCGTTCCAGCCCCGCCGAGTGAGTGTCCAGCGTTACCGCAGCGATCGTCGGGCACAGCGTGCGGATGTCATCGAGCGCGTCCTGCAACTCCACCCAACTCATCTTGAGTTTGCGTCGCGCGACGTTGGCGAACTCGTTCAGGATCTGGACGTTGATGAGGCAGCCGCGCTCCAGCAACAGTTGCGCCTTCGAAGCGCGCACGTCTGTCGTGAAGGCGTACACCAGCACGTTGGTGTCGAGGAATTCATCGGGCATTGGCTTCGTCGCGATCGAACTTCCAATCCGGCGGCAACGCCCGGCGGAGCTTGCGGATTCGTGCGAGAGCGCGCTCGCGGCTGCGATCACGCTCGATTCCAAATATCCGCTCGCCCGCCACGAACACCTCGACGTGGTCGCCTTCCTTCAGCTTCAGCGCCTCGACGACGGAGGCGGGCAGGCGCAGGGCGAGGCTGTTACCCCACTTGGAGACTTGCATGCTGACCTCTTGGATATACGACAAGAATAGTATATCCAAAGCAACCCGGTCCAGCAATAGGATTCCCGTGGCACCCGACAAGAACTGACCCAGCCGATCGAGCTCGATCGGTCAGGCGATGCCCAGATAGCCCAGGATTCCCTTTGCGGCTTCGCGCCCCTCGAACACCGCGGTGACGACGAGGTCGGAGCCGCGCACCATGTCGCCGCCGGCAAAGACCTTCGCGTTGGTTGTTTGAAACGGGGTCTGGCGGCTCGCAGTCACGCGCACACGGCCGTTGGTATGCAGCCGGATATCGTGCTTTTCGAACCACGCCGGAGGACTCGGCAAGAATCCGAACGCGATGATCACCGCGTCGGCCGGCACCACTTGCTCGGAACCGGGAATGGGCTCGGGAATGCGGCGACCCCGGGCGTCGGGTGAGCCGAGATGCGTCTCGACGACCTTCACGCCCTCGACCCTCTCCGAGCCGACGATCTCGATGGGCTGGCGATTGAAGAGGAACTCCACGCCCTCTTCCTTGCTGTTCTTGTAGTCGCGGCGTGAGCCGGGCATGTTGTGCTCGTCACGCCGGTACGTGCAAATCACCGACTCAGCCCCCTGGCGGATCGCGGTCCGATTGCAGTCCATGCCGGTATCGCCACCGCCCAACACGACGACCCGCTTGCCGCGCATGCTGATGAGCGAGTCCGCGCTGCCCGGCAGGCCGAGCTCGTAATTGATGTTGGAGATCAAATACGGCAGCGCTTCGTGCACGCCCGGAAGGTCTTCACCGGGGAAGCCACCTTTCACGTATCGATACGTCCCCATCCCGAGAAACACGGCGTCGTACTCTTCGAGAAGAGAGTCGAACGAGACGTCCGTGCCGACGTCGACACCGAGCCGGAACTGCACGCCCATGCCTTCCATGATCTCACGACGCTTCTCGACGACCTGCTTCTCGAGCTTGAAAGGCGGGATGCCGAATGTCAGAAGGCCGCCGATGCGCGCATAGCGATCGAACACGACCGGAGTGACCCCGTTACGCACGAGGATATCCGCGCATCCGAGGCCCGCCGGTCCCGCGCCGACGATAGCGACGCGCTTGCCGTTCGGCTGCACGTTCGACATGTCGGGCTTCCAGCCGCGCTTGAATGCTTCGTCGGTAATGTACTTCTCGATGGAGCCGATCGTAACGGCACCCAACCCGTCGTTCAGGGTACACGCGCCCTCGCACAACCGGTCCTGCGGACAGATGCGGCCGCAGACTTCCGGCAGGGAGTTGGTCTTGTGAGACAGCTCCGCCGCCTCGAACAGGTTGCCTTCCTGGATGAGCTTCAGCCAGTTGGGAATGTAGTTGTGGACCGGGCATTTCCACTCGCAGAAGGGGTTGCCGCAGGCGAGGCAGCGGCCCGCCTGCTGGGCCGCCGCCTGCGGCTCGAAGTGCGCATAAATCTCACTGAAGCTCTGGATGCGCGTCTCGACCGGCGTCTTGGCCGGATCGGTGCGTGGAATCTCGAGGAATTGTAGATTCTTGTCTGCCATAGAGGTCTCGATGTTGCAGCCGGCAAAACTACTCTTCTTGCCGGCGGGCGATCTGTACTGTGTCTTGCGAAAGCGCCGTGCCGAAGCGCCGTCCGGCGCCTCCTGCCGCGGTAGCCAGCAAAAACCGCGCTTTTTGCTGGCGGCCGATGCATAGGGTCTCGCGAAAAGCGCCGCCAGGCGCCTTTTCGCCCATAAACTAAGCGGCGCGCCGCAGGTTCTCGATCAGCGAGTCGATCGAGGCCGCCTTCGGCTTCACGACCCAGAACTTCCCGATGTAGGAGCGCAGGTCGTTCACGATCTCCTCGGCCCACACGCTGCCGGTCTCCGCAACGTGCTGCTCGAGGAGCCCCTCGAGGTGTTGCAGATGCGATTGCATCGACTCCGCGTGAATGCGGCTGATGTCGATGAGCTCATGGTTGTAGCGGTCGACGAAGTTGCGATCGAGGTCGAGCACGTACGCGAAGCCGCCGGTGAAGCCCGCTCCGAAATTGACGCCCGTGCGGCCCAACACACACACGACTCCACCCGTCATGTACTCGCAGCAGTGATCGCCGGCCCCTTCGATGACAGCGATCGCTCCCGAGTTGCGGACGGCAAAGCGCTCGCCCGCCACGCCGGCCGCGAACAGGTATCCGCCGGTAGCGCCGTACAGACAGGTGTTACCCATGAGGATCGTGTCCTTCGCCACGTAACGCGCGTTACGCGGATGGCGCAGCACGATCTTGCCGGCAGCCATGCCCTTGCCGACGTAGTCGTTGGCATCGCCCTCCAGGTAGAGGTGCACGCCGCCGGCGTTCCAAACGCCGAAGCTCTGACCGACGTTGCCGGTGAGCTTGATGGAAAGCGGCGCATCCTCCATGCCGTAGTTACCCCAGCGCCGCGCTATCTCGCCCGACACGCGTGCACCGATCGAGCGATTGAAGTTACGCACCTCGTAGCGCCATTCGCCGCCGGTCTTCGCCTCGATGGCAGGCAGCATGTCGCGCACCATGCGCTCAGCGAGCTCACCCTTGTCGAAGGGCGCATTGGAAGGTGTCGCACAGAACTGCGGCGCATCCGCGGCGAGCCCAGCCGTCGACAGCAACGGGGCCAGATCGAGCTTGCGCTGTTTCGGTGTCTCACCCTCCAGAATCTTCAGATATTCCGTATGGCCGATGATGTCCTCGATGCTGCGCACGCCCAGGCTCGCCAGGATCTCGCGCACCTCTTCCGCGACGAAGCGGAAGTAGTTGATGACCATCTCCGGCAAACCGATGAAATACTTCGAGCGCAACACGTTGTGCTGCGTGGCCACGCCCGTCGCGCAATTGTTGAGATGACAGATGCGCAGGTACTTGCAGCCCAGTGCCACCATCGGCGCGGTCCCGAACCCGAAGCTCTCGGCTCCGAGAATCGCCGCCTTGACGACGTCCAGGCCGGTCTTGAGTCCCCCGTCCGTCTGCAGCCGCACGCGATGCCGCATTTCGTTCAGGCGCAACGTCTGGTGCGTCTCCGACAGACCCAGCTCCCACGGCGTGCCGGCGTACTTGATCGAGGACAGAGGGCTCGCGCCCGTACCGCCGTCGTATCCCGAGATGGTGATGAGATCGGCGTACGCTTTCGCCACACCCGCCGCAACCGTCCCGACACCCGGCTCGGCGACGAGCTTCACCGACACCAACGCCTGCGGATTCACCTGCTTCAGGTCGAAGATGAGCTGCGAAAGGTCTTCGATCGAGTAGATGTCGTGATGCGGCGGCGGGGAGATCAGACCGACCCCCGGCCGCGCGAAGCGCAGCGAGGCGATCATGTCATTCACCTTGTGGCCGGGCAGCTGCCCGCCCTCGCCCGGCTTCGCCCCCTGGGCGATCTTGATCTGCAGCACCTCGGCATTGATGAGGTACTCCGGCGTCACGCCGAAGCGCCCCGAGGCCACCTGCTTGATCTTCGAGTTCTTCTCGGTCCGGTAGCGAGCCGGATCCTCGCCGCCCTCACCCGAGTTGGAACGGGCGCCCAGGCGGTTCATGGCAATGGCCAGGGCCTCGTGCGCCTCTGGAGACAGGGCTCCAAGCGACATGCCCGCGCTGTCGAAACGTGTGAGCACGGCCTCGACGGGCTCGACCTCGCCCAACGGGATGGGTTTGGCCGTGGGCGCCAGCGTCAACAGATCGCGCAGGGTCGCCGCCGGCCGGTTGTTGACCAGCCGCGAGAACAGCTTGTAGTGCGCATAGTCTCCCGAGGTGACGGCCGCCTGCAGCGCGGCGACCACGTCGGGGTTGTACATGTGGTACTCGCCATCGTGCATGTACTTCAGCAGGCCGCCCTGGTCCATGGGATCGCGGGGATTCCAGGCCCGGGCCGCCAGCGACTTGAGGTCCGCCTCGAGATCGCCGAAATCGGCGCCCTGCACGCGGCTCTCGGTTCCGACGAAGCACAGGCTCACGATCTCGTCGGAGAGCCCGACGATCTCGAAGAGCTGCGAGCTGCGGTAGCTGGCGATCGTCGAGATCCCCATCTTCGACATGATCTTGAACAGCCCCTTGCGCACCCCCGCGCGGTAGCTGCGTCCGAGCTCGAGCCGCGTGGCGAAGTCGAGCTTCACCCGGCCCTTGCGCATCATTTCGAACAGCACCTGGTAGGCCATGTAGGGGTACACAGCCGTCGCGCCATAACCCAGCAGGCACGCAAAGTGATGGGGATCGCGCGCAGTGCCGGTCTCGACGAGCAAGTTGCACTTGCAGCGCAGCCCGGTCTTCACGAGGTGGTGGTGCACGGCGCCCGTGACCAGCAGGGCGTGCGCCGGCAGCTTGCCCTTCACGAGGTAACGGTCCGACAGCAGCAGCACGAGCTTGCCGTCGCGAACCGCGTTCTCGGCCTGCTCGCACATGCGCACGATGGCGCTCTTCAGCCCCTCGCCGGGCTCGTACTGCAGATCGATGAACTCGTGCGTCACCTCCTTCAGCGCCAGGATCTGGCGCAGCTTGCGCTGCGACAGAATGGGCGAGCCCAACACGATCTGGCGCGCGTGCTCCGGCGCCGGCACGAAAATGTTGCACTCCGGGCCGATCTGCGTTTGCAGCGACATCACGATCGACTCGCGCAGCGGGTCGATCGGCGGGTTCGTGACCTGCGCGAACTGCTGCCGGAAATAGTCATACAGCGAGCGCACCTTGTGGGACAGCACCGGCATGGGCGTGTCATCGCCCATCGAGCCCACGGCCTCGCTCTCATCCTCGGCGAGCACACGGATGATTTCGTCGCGCTCCTCCGAAGTCACGTTGAACATCTTCTGATAGAGCGCCAGCGTATCGCGATCGAAGGGCTCCGCGGCCAGGCGCGGATCCACGAGATCGCTCTCGAGATACTTCACGCCCTTCTTCAGCCAGACCTTGTAGGGATGCCGCGTTTTCAGCATCTGGTCGATGTCGGCGGACTCGAGCAGCGTGCCGGTCTGCAGGTCGAGCGCGATCATGTCGCCCGGTCCGAGCTTTCCTTTGCGCACCACGTCCTCGGGTGCGTAATCCCACACACCGGTCTCGGAGGCGATGGTGAGGAAGCGGTTGCGCGTGATCACGAAGCGGGCAGGCCGCAGGCCGTTCCGGTCGAGGGTACAGGCAGCGTAGCGACCGTCCGTCAACACGATGCCCGCGGGGCCGTCCCAGGGCTCCATGTGTACTGAGTAGTACTCATAGAACGCGCGCAGGTCCGAGTCGATCGAATCGAGGCCGTGCCAGGCCGGCGGCACCAGCAAGCGCATGGCGTGCAAGGCGTCCAGACCGCCCATCAACAGGACCTCGAGCATGTTGTCGAGGCTCTGCGAGTCCGATCCCGTCATCGAGACCAGCGGCATGGCCTCCTGCAGGTCCGGCAGCAGCGGTGAGCGAAACAACGGGCCGCGCGCGAGTGCCCAGTTGCGGTTGCCCTGCACCGTGTTGATCTCCCCGTTGTGGGCGAGATAGCGGTACGGGTGGGCCAAGCGCCACTGCGGCAGCGTGTTCGTGGAGAAGCGCTGGTGAAACACAGCCACCGAAGCTTCGAGCCGCTCGTCCTTCAGATCGGGATAGAACTGCGTCAAATGCTGCGGCATCACCATGCCCTTGAAGACGATGGTGGTGGCGGACAGGCTCGGGACGTAGAACATCGGATCCGCGGGCTGCACGGCCTTTTCCGAGAGGCGCCGCGCCATGTAAAGCTTGCGGTTGAACGACGCTTCATCATCGCCCGGCGGGCAATTCACGAAGACCTGCTCGATGTGGGGCAACGTCTTCAGAGCCTGCGTTCCGCAGGCTGCCGCATCCACCGGAACGACGCGCCAGCCGGCGAGCTCGAGCCCCTGGCGCTCGAGCTGACTGGCCACGGCCGCGCGGGCCGTCGCGGCCAATGCGGGGTCCCGATTAAGGAAAATCAGGCCGGAGGCAAATTTCTCCGCCAGCTGAATGCCCGCTTCCGCGGCCACGGCACGCAGGAACCCTTCGGGTTTTTTCAGCAGCAAGCCACAGCCGTCGCCGGTTTTGCCGTCGCCGGCGATCGCCCCACGGTGCGTGAGGCGATTGAGAGACGTAATGGCCGTACGCACCAGCCAGTGACTCGGCTGGTCGTCGAGGTTGGCGATCAGGCCGAACCCGCAGCTATCGCGTTCGTAGGCGTCTTTGTACAGTCCCTGGGTGGCAGAGCTCATCTGTGGCCTCGAGTTGTGGCGCCCGTTCATGAGGCGCGCGTGGCCGCCGGCCGCAGGCACCAGTGCCTGAATCGGCTCGAGCGGCAAAGATTTCTGTCAGGGACCCGCGGGGGATCAGCACCGCGGGATAAGCAGTCGAGATCGCTCGGGTACGAGGCCCTGTAGCCCCAGCGGTTGGTCGCCTGTCTACACCGTCACTATATTCCCGATAATACCGGCCCGAGAGGTGCTTTCAAGTGTGAATTTGCCCCAGGGGCCGGGTCCT
>DASZVD010000197.1:0-3977 GCA_035547375.1 Steroidobacteraceae bacterium | reverse complement strand
GAGCCCGGGCTCGGTGTTGACGAGCAGCAGCTTCCCGCCGTGCAGTGTGGCGATGGCGGATACGATGGCGAGGCCGAGCCCGTTACCGGGTTGATGACGCGACCGGTCCATGCGATAGAAGCGGCCCGTGAGCTTCGGCAGCTCTTCGAGCGGCACTCCGGGGCCGTAGTCGCGCACGACGACGGCGACACGATCAGGAGTGGCCTCGGCCGTGACCTCCACCCTGGAGCCCGACCCGCCGTACTTGATGGCGTTGTCGATGAGGCTGGCGACCGCGCTGGCCAGAAGATCGTGGTCTCCGAGGGCCCATACCGGGTCCGCGCCTTTCACCGCTAGCGTGACGGCGGATTCTTCGGCCGCCGCATCGTACAAGTCGACCATGTCGCGTACGACGCGATTCAAATCGACCGGGACCAAGGATGCAGGACGCACGCCCGACTCCGCCTCGGCGATCTGCAAGAGCTTGTTGAGCAGCAGGATCAGGTCGTCGATTCCTTCGATGGCCAGACGTCCGGCTTCGGAGAGAGCCGCGACCGTCTCGTGTCGGGTCAAGGCCTCATCGAGCCTGGCGCGAATGCGCCCCAGGGGGGTGCGCAAATCGTGCGCGATGGCGTTGGAGACATGGCGCACGCCGTCCATCAACTGCTCGATCCGATCGAGCATCCGGTTGATATCGACGCTCAGCCGGGCGAACTCGTCATCTCCCGATACCGGGATGCGCCGGTCCAGGTTGCCTGCCTCGATTTCTCCGGCAGTCCGCCGGATGTTGCCGATGCCGCTCTCGATCTGGCGTTTGAAGAGCCAGGCGCCGAGCACGACCAGCAAGAGCGAGATCGCCGCCGCCACTTCCAGCGCACGCAGTATCAGGTCGCGGATCGCACGTTGCTCATTCAGGTCGCGGCCGACGTACAGACGCCCGCCGTGGGGCATGGGCCGCATCCAAAGACGCGCCATGGAGGGCCGGCCGCCGCGGACGACCTGCCGATCGACCAGTCGCCCCGACGGCATGTCGGTAGTTGGCCATTGCGAGAGATTCCCTACGACGCGCTCTCCTTCGGGCGACGTTACAAGGAAGATTTCGGTGTCACTGTCGATGCCGTCGGTGAGCTCCTTGTCGATCTCGCGTGCCAGCTCCGCCACGGGACGCTGTCCGTAAGTCGACAGGAGGCGATTCGCAATCGCGACAATCTTGCCGTCCGTGCTGCGATCGAGAACGCCGACGGTCCCGAAATAGAACACGCCGGAGATGACGACGATCAATCCGACCAGCAGCGCCCCGTTTCCGAGAGCGAGCCGCGCCGCGATGGATTTACTCAGGCGCAGCGCGCGCATGTCAGCACCTTACGGGCGGACGGCGCGTCAGGGACGCACGCCGAGTACGTATCCCGCGCCGCGGATGGTGTGAATCAGGGAAGGGGAGAATCCCTTGTCCACCTTGCTGCGCAAGCGGCTGATCTGCACGTCGATGACATTGGTCTGGGGATCGAAGTGACAATCCCAAACCGCTTCCAACAGCATGGTTCGCGTGACGACCTGTCCTTCGTTTCGCATCAGGTAGGCGAGCAGGCGCAGCTCGCGAGGTTGCAATGCGATGGGCATCGCACCGCGCGAGACCTTGAGCGTACGCATATCGAGCTTCAGGTCCTCGACTTCGAGGACGGAGGCCTGGTCGACGGGTGAGATGCGGCGCAACAGCGCTTCCACGCGCGCCAGGAGCTCCGAGAATGCAAAGGGTTTGGAAATGTAGTCGTCGCCTCCCTGGCGCAATCCTCGAACCCTTTCGTCCGTGCTGGTCAAGGCACTCACGATGAGCACGGGAGTCGTCTTTCCCAGGTCGCGCAACTTGCCGACGATGGAAAGCCCGTCGATGCCGCCGGGGAGGAGCCGATCCATGATGATCACGTCCCATTTCTCGTAGAGCGCCAGGTGCAATCCATCCAGTCCATTGTCGCAATGATTGACGACGTGCCCGGCTTCACGGAGACCGTTGCAGATATAGCGGGAGGTGTCGAATTCGTCCTCGATGACCAGGCTCTTCATGAGTGCGCACGGGCGGATGTTTTTGGCACTCAACCCTACTCCAGGAACGGCTCGCTACGCCACCTGACCCGCGCGCCGCCCGAGAGCGAAAGCCTGGCGAAAGCGCTGATTGCGACGACGACCGCCTTTCGGGGGCCGCTCTGGCGGCGCCTCGAGGGCGCAACGTTGCAGTCTGAAGCTAGGACTACTGCGCTACCGGCCGCGCGGGGCACCAGATGGCCGACTAGGCTGTCCAATGTAGGCGATAGCCGGAGCTCACGCATGAAACCCAGGGCCTTTCCCGTACCCAGCTCGTTGCAGGTCGTGCCCGGCACCGAGCGCGCGCAGGCGGCCTATCCGTACACCGTCCAGTTCGGCCCGGAGGATGACCAGCGGTTCTGGTTCTACAACTCCATGCACTTCCCGGAGCCGATGTCGGCCTTTGACATGGTGACGGCGGAGGCGGCCTACTGCGCGCTCGGCTCCGCCAACACGCGCGTGCACTGCTTGCCGACGACCCTCGGGATCGATCACCGGATCATCAACGGACGCGTGTATATCGGCGGCAACGCGGTGACGGATCCGGCGGAGATCGCCCGCCGCACCGAGGAATTCAAAAAACGAGCGTTCTATTACTACGAGAATTGGGAGCGGCTGTACGCGCAGTGGCGCGGCAAGATGCAGCAGCTGATTCGTGACGCCCAGTCTCTGCCGAAGCCCGCGCTGCCGGAGTTCGAGCCGTTGGAGCACGTGCGCGCCGGGCGGGGAGTGGCCTCCAACCATTATCTGTTGGATACGTACCAGAAGACGCTGGAAGGCTACTTTCGGATGTGGCACCACCACTTCGAGTTCCTGCTCCTGGGGTATGGCGCGTATCTGACCTTCTTCGCGTTCTGCAAGAAGGCCTTCCCCGAGATCACCGACCAGACGATCGCCCGCATGGTGTCGGGCATCGAGGCCGAGATCTTCCGCCCCGACGATGAGCTGCGGCGGCTCGCGCGTCGCGCAGTCGAGCTGGGCGTCGACGCCAAGTTCGAGGAAAGCGTGCCGGCGGAGGCCATCATTCGCTCGCTGGAGCAGTCGGGGGAGCCGGGGCGCGAGTGGCTGAAGGAGCTGGAGGCATCGCGCGATCCCTGGTTCAACATCAACGTGGGCGACGGGTTTTACCATTATCACCGCGCCTGGAACGACGATCTCTCGATGCCCTTCGCGAGCTTGCCGGAATACATGCGCAGGGCGAAGGCGGGGGAATCCCTCGAGCGTCCGCTCGAGAAGCTCAATGCCGAGCGGCGCCAGCTCATCGAGGACTACAGGGAGCTTCTCGACACGGATGAGGAGCGCGCGGCCTACGATCAGATGATCACGCTCGCGCATCGCGTCTTCCCCTATGTCGAAGGGCACAAGTTCTATTGCGAGCATTGGTACACGAACCTGTTCTTCAACAAGATCCGTGAGTTCGGCGCTCTGTTGGCACAGCACGGCTTCTTCCCGGACGCCGAGGACGTGTTCCATCTGTCTCACTACGAGCTGGAAACGGCGCTCATCGATCTCATGACGGCCTGGTCCAACGGCTCCGCGCCGCGCGGCCCGCAGCACTGGCCGCGGCTCGTCGCCGAGCGCCGCGCGGCGCTGAAGGAGTGGGCGAAGCACGAGACACCGCCTGCGCTCGGGCCGGTGCCCGACGTCATCGATGATCCTGCCATCGTCATGTTGTGGGGCATCACACGCGAAAGCCTCGACACCTGGCTGTCCTCGGGCGAGGGTGAAAACGGCAACGAGGTACGTGGGTTTGCCGCGTCCAGCGGAGTGGCGGAGGGGCCTGCGCGCATCGTCCGGTCCGTCGAGGAGATCTCGCGGCTGCAACGGGGTGATATTCTGGTGTGTCAGGTCACCAACCCGACCTGGGCGCCCGTGTTTCAGAAGATCGTGGCCGCCGTTTCGGACATCGGCGGCTCGAT
>DASZVD010000196.1:0-7904 GCA_035547375.1 Steroidobacteraceae bacterium | reverse complement strand
CGCATGCGTCGCACGGGCGGCCAGGACGGCCGCCCTGGACTTTTCGCGCAGCAGGGATTGCGAAGCGAAAAGGGCCGCAGTAGGCGATCATGGCTCGGACAGGCTCCTTAATCTTCAGACGACGCCGGCTCGGAAGAGGTCGTGAATGTTGAGTGCGCCGACCAGGCGCCCCTCATCCGTCACGGGCAGTGCGGTGATGCGATGGACCTCCATGAGGTGAACCGCCTCGGCGGCCAGTTCCCGCGGACCGATCGTCTTACCATTGGGGGTCATGACCTCGCGCATCAATGTCGAGTGCACATCCACCTGCTTGTCCAGGGTTCGCCGCAAGTCGCCGTCGGTGAACACTCCGAGCACCCGCTCATCCGAATCCACGATCACGGTCATCCCCAGTGCCTTGCGTGACATCTCGAGCAGGCCGTCGCGGAGCCTGTCGGTCGCCGCGGAGCGCGGAATCGCATCCCCGGTGCGCATGAGGTCCTCGACGTGCAGCAGAAGCTGCCGTCCCAGGCTGCCGCCGGGATGAGAGCGCGCAAAATCCTGTTTCGTAAAGCCGCGTGCCTCGAGGAGTGTCACAGCCAGCGCATCGCCCATCGCGAGCGTCGCCGTCGTGCTCGCAGTGGGTGCCAGGTTCAGCGGACAGGCTTCTTCCGAGACGCTGACGTCAAGCGTCACGCTAGCAGCTCGTCCGAGCGTCGAATCCGGCTTCCCCGTCATGACGACCAGCGGTACAGCCAGGCGTTTCAGGTGGGGGAGCAGGACCACGAGCTCGGGAGTTTCCCCGGAGTTCGAGAGCGCGAGCACCACGTCGGTACGGGTGATCATGCCGAGGTCCCCGTGGCCCGCTTCCGCGGGGTGCATGAAAAACGCAGGTGATCCCGTGCTGGCGAGCGTCGCAGCAATCTTTCGCGCCACGTGACCCGATTTGCCCATGCCCGTCACGACGATGCGCCCCCGGCAACCCATGCAGAGCCGACATGTCGTCGCAAAGCGCTCATCGATACGTGGCAGCAGCTCTTCGATGGCCCGAGCCTCGATGGCAAGTGCACGCCGTCCCGAGGCCAGGAGGGGCTCGGTATCATCGGCGGATGGGGTGGCGGCAATGCTCATGGGGGCGATCTTCAGATCACTTCCTGCTGGGGAAATTCCTCGGCCATCCAGGATTATAGGCGCGTGCGTCCCCGGTCGTGCGTCCGGCGAGCTCGTCCGGGCCTGCAGGCCCGTCACTTACCGATTAATATTCCGCCGCATGAATCCCGAACACATTGCACAGCTCATCCGCGCGGCCCTCCCTGAGGCGCAGGTGCGGGTCGAATCGGACGACAACACGCATTTCGCGGCGCGCGTGGTGTCGCGTGAATTCATTGGTAAACGCAGCCTGGCCCGCCACCAGCTCATCTACAAGGCCCTGGGCGAGCGGATGGGGCGCGAGATCCATGCCCTCTCCATCGAGGCGCTGACGCCCGACGAGTCGGGTCAGAGCTGATGGACAAGCTCCAGATCCAGGGGGGCGTGCCCCTCGAGGGCGAGGTCCGTATTTCGGGCGCCAAGAACGCGACTTTGCCCATCCTTGCCGGCGCGCTGCTGGCGGATGACCCGGTAATGGTCGCCAATGTTCCGCACCTGAAGGACGTGACGACGACGGTCGAGCTCCTCGGTCGCATGGGCGCGACGGTGACCATCGACGAGCGTATGCGGATCGAGGTCGACGGCTCGACCGTGAAAGAGTGCTTCGCGCCCTACGAGCTGGTGAAGACCATGCGCGCGTCCATTCTGGTTCTCGGACCGCTCGTGGCCCGGTTCGGGCACGCGGACGTGTCCTTGCCGGGGGGCTGCGCCATCGGGGCCAGGCCGGTGAACATTCACGTCGCCGGACTCCAGGCCATGGGTGCCGATATCACTATCGAGGGCGGGTACATCCGGGCGCGTGCATCCCGACTGAAAGGCGCGCGCCTCGTACTCGATACCGTGACTGTCACGGGTACCGAGAATTTGATGATGGCAGCGACTCTCGCGGACGGGGAAACCGTCATCGAGAATGCGGCACGCGAGCCGGAAGTCGTCGACCTGGCGAATTTCCTGATTGCCATGGGTGCCAACATCCAGGGCGCAGGCACCGACAAGATCGTGGTACACGGCGTCGAGCGACTGCACGGCACCACGTACGACGTCCTCCCCGACCGCATCGAAGCGGGTACCTACCTGGTTGCCGGTGCGATCACGAGGGGGCACGTTCGCGTGAAGAACGTCCGCCCCGACCATCTGGACGCGGTACTGGCCAAGCTCGAGGAAGCAGGCGCGAAAATCGGCATCGGCGATCACTGGATCGACATCGACATGCGCGGCCGGCGCCCGAAGTCGGTCGACGTTCGCACTGCCCCGTACCCGGCGTTTCCGACTGATATGCAGGCGCAATTTGCCGCTCTGAACACCGTGGCCGCCGGTGTCGGCACGATCATCGAGACCATCTTCGAGAACCGCTTCATGCACATGCTGGAGATGCGGCGTCTCGGCGCGGAGATCCGCCTCGAGGGCAACACCGCCATCATCCGCGGTGTGGAAAAGCTTACTGCTGCGCCCGTGATGGCGACCGATCTGCGCGCTTCCGCCAGTCTTGTGCTAGCTGGCCTGGTGGCCGAGGGGCAGACTGACGTGGAGCGGATCTATCACATCGACCGCGGTTACGAGGCCATCGAGGAGAAGCTCGCGCAGCTGGGCGCGCAGATCAGGCGAGTCCCGAACTGATTTTTTGGGCGGAAAGTCGCCGGGCGGCGCTTTCCGCGAGACGCTACACGTCGGCCGCCGGCAAAAGGCGTGACTTTTGCCAGCTACCGTGGCGGGGGCGCCAGACGGCGCGTTGGGCGGCGCTTTGAGCGAGATCCTGTACGTGGTCGTCGAGCTGCGCGCCCTGGGCTCGGCGCGCCCGGCAAAAAGCGCGGTTTTTTTGCCGGCTGGTCAGTCAGCTGTCGGAGTCGTCTGACTGCGCGACGTCATGGTGGCGGCGTAGAGTGCGTGTCTCGCAGCAGGAGAAGGCAATGCGATTAGGTATGATCGGGCTCGGGCGCATGGGCGCCAACATGGTGCGTCGCCTGCTCAAGGGCGGTCACGAGTGTGTCGTCTATGATCGTTCCGCGGATGCGGTAAAAGCGTCCGTCGTGCAGGGTGCGAAGGGGGCGAGCTCGCTGGCGGAGCTCGTAGCCGGTCTCACGGCGCCGCGTGCCGTGTGGATCATGGTGCCTGCCGCCATCGTCGACTCGGTAATTGCCGAGTTGCGCCCCCTGCTGAAGCAGGGCGACATCCTCATCGACGGCGGCAACTCCCATTACCACGAAGACATCCGGCGCGCGAAGAAGCTGCGCGACGAAGCCGGTATTCACTACGTGGATGTCGGTACGAGCGGCGGCGTGCTGGGATTCGAGCAGGGTTACTGCCTGATGATCGGCAGCGACGAGCCGGCGTTCAAGACGCTGGAGCCGATCTTCGCAACGCTGGCCCCGGGGGGTCAGATGCCGAAGGCCGGGCAGACGGCGGCGCAGATGGGCTACATCCATTGCGGCCCCTCGGGCTCCGGTCACTTCGTGAAGATGGTTCACAATGGAATCGAGTACGGCCTCATGGCCGCTTACGCCGAGGGGCTCAATATTCTCAAGCACGCGGACGCGGGCCTGCACAAAGCCGATGCGGATGCCGAGACCGCTCCCCTCAACGATCCCGAGCTCTATCAGTACCAGCTCGACATCGGCGCCATCGCCGAAGTCTGGCGCCACGGCAGCATCATTTCCTCACGCCTGCTCGATCTCACGGCGCAGGCGCTGGCGCAGGATTCGCAGCTCGGGCAATTCGGTGGCCGCGTGTCCGATTCGGGCGAAGGGCGCTGGACCGTGCAGGCGGCTATCGAGATCGGCGTGCCGGCGAGCGTGCTGAGTGCTGCGTTGTATTCGCGCTTTGAATCCCAGGGCCGTGCCGAATATGCCGACAAGCTTCTGTCGGCCATGCGTCTGGGCTTTGGCGGCCACCTCGAAAAGAAGGGCTGACTATGGATCGCCGTGATTCCGACGCCTTGGTGCTGTTCGGGGCCACCGGGGATTTGTGCTACCGCAAGATCTACCCGTCGCTCTACGACCTCGTTCGGCGAGGCCTGCTCACGGTTCCGGTGATCGGCGTGGCGCGCGCCGGCTGGATACTGGAGCAGTTCGTCGATCACGTGCGCAAGAGCATGAGCGACTTCGTGCCGAATCGGGATGAGGAGGTCGTCACCCGCTTCATCGGTCTGTTGAAGTACGTGGACGGCGACTACAAGGAGCGCGCCACGTTCGACTTGCTCCGCAAGGCGCTGGGAAGTGCGCAGCGGCCGCTGAATTACCTCGCAATTCCGCCGAGCGTCTTTCCGGTCGTCATCGAGCACCTCGGCGATGCCGTCTCGCCCGATGCGCGGATCGTGGTCGAGAAGCCCTTCGGGCGCGACCTGCGCTCGGCGCGGCAGCTCAATCAAATTCTGCTGAAACGCTTCCCCGAGTCCAGCATCTTTCGTATCGATCACTACCTCGGCAAGGAGGCGGTGCAGGGCCTCTTATATTTCCGGTTTGCCAACTCGTTCCTCGAGCCCGTCTGGAACCGCAACTACGTGGCCAGCGTGCAGATCACGATGGCCGAGAAGATGGGCATGAACGGCCGCGGCAAGTTCTACGAGGAAGCCGGGACGATCCGCGACGTCATGCAGAATCACCTCTTGCAGATCCTCGCGTTCCTCGCGCTCGAGCCCCCCGTGAACTCCAGTGGCGAAGCGCTGCGCGACGAGAAAGTGAAGGTGTTGAAGTCGATCCGGCCGCTGCGGCAGGAGAACATGGTGCGTGGCCAGTTCCGCGGCTATCGCCAGGAGCCGGGCGTCGCGCCGGACTCGAAGGTCGAGACCTTCGCGGCGCTGCACTTCGAAGTCGATTCGTGGCGCTGGAACGGCGTGCCCTTCTATATGCGCGCGGGCAAGAACCTCCCTGTCACGGCAACGGAAGTCGTCGTGGACCTGCGACCGCCGCCGACGCACGTATTCGGAGGGCTCGGGCCCGAACAGCCCAATTACCTGCGCTTCCGTGTGAGCCCCGATGTGGCGATCGCTCTCGGTGCGCACGCGAAGAGGATCGGGCCGCACATGCAGGGCCGCGAGCTGGAGCTGTTCGTCTCGCAACAGCAGGGTGACGAGATGGACGCTTACGCCCGTCTCATCAGTGAGGCCCTCATCGGCGACACGGCGCATTTCGCGCGCCAGGACGAAGTGGAGGCGGCCTGGGCGATCGTCGATCCGGTGTTGGGAATGAAGTCCGATCCCTATCCGTATACGCCGGGGACCTGGGGGCCGGCCGAAGCGGATCAGCTCATCGACAGCGGGCCGTGCTCGTGGCACAACCCGGGAGCGGACGCGCACAGCTGGACGAGAGCCTGCGCACCGCTGGAGATGACCCGGTTCGCCCCCTAGTTCGTTCTAGGGCGCTCGCTTACGTGCGCCTTGACGTCGAACGCGCGCCGGCCGCGCAATACTTTGATGCTCAACACCGCGCCCGGCTTCTCGTTCGCGATCCGGGCGAGCGCATCCTGGGCGCTCTCCAAGGTGTTGCCGTCGATGGCCAGCAGCAGGTCGCCGGGCTGCAGGCCGGCCTGCTGGCCCGGGCTGCCGACGTAGAGATTGGCGAGCAGCACGCCCCCCTGGCTCAGGCCGAGGCGCGCGGCTTGCTCGTCCGACACGTCTTCCGGGACGATGCCGATCCAGCCGCGCACCACCCTGCCGTGCGCGATGATGTCGCTCAGCACTCCGCGCACCATGTTCACGGGAATCGCGAAACCGATCCCCTCGACGCCGAGGCTCTTCGCGACGATGGCGGTGTTGATGCCAATGAGGTCCCCGCTCGCATCGACCAGTGCGCCGCCGGAGTTGCCGAAATTGATCGGGGCGTCGGTCTGGATGAAGTCCTCCAGCGGCGCGATGCCGAGCTGTTGACGGCTGGTGGCGCTGACGATCCCGTGGGTCACGGTCTGTGACAGGCCGATGGGGTTGCCGATCGCCAGCACGACGTCACCGACCTTCAGTTGATCGGAGCGGCCGAAGGTCGCCACCGGCAAGGGCTTGAGGTCGATTTTCAGGACGGCGAGATCGGTGTCGGGGTCGCGTCCCACGATATGGGCGTCGGCGACCCGGCCATCGGCCAGCTGCACCCGGATCGAATCCGCATTGGCGATGACGTGATGGTTGGTGACGATGTGGCCGCTCTCATCGACGATCACCCCGGAGCCCAGGCTGCGCTCGATCCGCGGCCTGTACCGCGGCAAGAATTCACCGAACAATTCACCCAGCGACGAGGGGGCTACCCGTTCGTTGACGACGCGCGCCGTATAGATGTTCACGACAGCCGGGGCGGCTCGCTGCACGGCGGCGGCATAAGTTACGCGCGCCGGAGCGGGTAGGGCCGCAGGGGTGATCGTCGACGACGCGGGGGGCGGCAGCGCAGGCGCCGCCCCCCGCCGGATCAGGTCGGGGCGCAGGGCGACGATGAGGAAGGCAAGGGCCAATCCCCCCACTACCGAGCCCACCACGAACGTAAGCCCGCGACCCAGGCGCTCCAGCATATTGTTACGGGGCCCCTACCCCGACCTTCTCTGCGGTTGCAGCAACCCGCCAAGAGTACCGGCGCAAAGACGCGTCGGTAAGAGTGCTTGCACGGCTGCTGATGATCGTTTGTGTATAATGCGCCGCCCCCCGTAAGCCGGAAACTGCGCAGCACCGGAAGCTATTCGCCGCACACCTGGAGTGCGCGGTGCGTGATGCGGCCGGTCGGGTCTTGGCGGGCGCGCCTGGTCTGAATCGGCGCGTAGCGCCGCAGCGTGTTGCGGGTCGTCTCGACCCGCAGGAAAGTTGCGCGCAGCGTGCTTGGTCTGAATCGGCGCGTAGCGCCGCAGCGTGCTGCGGGTCGCTTCGACCCGCAGGAAAGTTGCGCGCAGCGCGTGGTAAAGAGTGGGAGAACCGTTCGATGGCGGATAACGTTGTAGTCGCCGATGATGGGACCGACCTCAGTCGACGCAAGTTTCTGACGAACGCGACGATCGTCACGGGAGCCGTAGGTGCGGCTTTCGTGGCTGTGCCGTTCGTTGAGTCCTGGGCGCCCTCCGAGCGGGCGCGGGCGCTTGGTGCGCCCACCGAGCTCGATATCACGAAGATCGATCCGGGGCAGATGACCATCATCACCTGGCGCCGCCAGCCGATCTATGTCGTACGGCGCACGCCGGAGATGGTGCAGCACCTCCAGGGGCACGATGCGGACCTGAAGGACCCGGAGTCGAAGAGCTCCGACCAGCCCGATTACGCCAAGAACGTTCTGCGGGCGCGCAAGGCCGAATACCTGGTTCTGATCGGCACCTGCACCCACCTGGGCTGCCTGCCGAAGCAGCGTTTCGAAGCCGCCAGCGCCGAAATGGGCCCCTCCTGGCCGGGCGGATTCTTCTGCCCCTGCCACGGCTCGCGCTTCGACCTGTCCGGTCGCGTCTTCAACGGCTCGCCCGCTTCGGTGAACCTGCGCGTGCCGCCGTACGAATATCCGAACGAGAAGACGCTGCGTGTCGGTGCCGATGAGAAGGGGGTCGTCTGATGGCTGGAACACACGATGCGCCGGGCGCCGCGCCGGCCAAGAAGAAGGGCTTCCTCGGCTGGCTCAACAAGCGCATGCCCGTCGACGATTTCATTGCGTCGCAGCTGACCGGCTACTACGCGCCGAAGAATTTCAACATCTGGTACTTCTTCGGCTCGCTCGCCCTGCTGGTGTTGGTGATGCAGCTGATCACCGGTATCTTCCTCACCATGTTCTACAAGCCGGGCGAGCTGACCTCGTTCGACTCGGTCGAATTCATCATGCGCGAGGTGG
>DASZVD010000195.1:0-11481 GCA_035547375.1 Steroidobacteraceae bacterium | reverse complement strand
CGGCCCCCGCTTCGATGAGGCGGTCATGTACCGGTGAGTGGCGGATGTTGCGAGCGGTCCTCACCTGGTGTCCGGGCCAATGCAACGACATGTTGAAACCGAGCGCCTCGACGACGCGATCCTGCATGTAACGCGAATTCGCCTGGAACGCCATCGCCCTTTGCGCGTGCATCGCCGTCATCGCCAGGGGCGGCAGCCCTTCCGTCAGCCAAGCCGCCATCACCTTGCCGGCGCCTCCCGAGGACAGGATGCCGTAGGAGTTGAATCCTGCCGCGACGAACAGTCCCTCCACTCCGGCAGCGGGCCCCATGAACGCCCGGCTGTCGCTCGTGAAGCTCTCCGGGCCACAGAAGAACAGCTTGATGCCGGCGTCATTGAGCGCGGGAATGCGGCGGAAAGCGAGCTTGAGCTGCGGCTCGATGTGCTCGAGCTCACCTGGGAGCTCGGTGAACGAGAACTCCGTGGGAATCTCGGATCCCCGGGCAGGCCAGGGACGCGCGAGCGCCTCGAAGAAGCCGACCAGCAGCTTGCCGGCATCTTCCTTGACATATGTTCTTTCATCCGGGTTTCCAAGCACCGGCGTCGTTCGCGCGAGCCCCTGTATAGGCTCGGTCACGATGTAGTAATGCTCAGCGGCGTACAGCGGCAGAGCAACACCGAGACGCTTTGCGATCCTGTGACTCCACAGCCCCCCGGCGAGGAGCACACGCTCACAGGCGATATCGCCGCGCGCGGTGCGCACACCGATTACGCGACCGTCGCGCACGAGCACGTCTTCAACCGGCGTATGCTCGAGGGCCTGGCCGCCGTTCAATCGAGCACCCTTGAGCAGCGCCATGGCCGCATCGAGCGGATTGACCTGGCCGTTGCCATGAATGAACACACCACCGAGCACGTCATCGACGTACAGAAGCGGCCAGCGCTCCTTGACCTCGCCGGGCGTCAGAGGATCGACCCGCACGCCCATGTGCTTCGCGGCCGACGCCTGGCGCAGCAGAAGCTCGTGCCGAACGGGGTTGGTTGCGATGTAAAGCGCGCCGTTCTCGCGGTAGCCCGTCGCCTGGCCTGTCTCGGCTTCGAGTGACTGGAACAGGTCGGAAGTGTATTGCACCAGGCGGGATTGACCGCGCGAATCACGGATGCGGGTCGTGAGCCCGGCGGCGTGCCACGTGGTGCCGCAGGCAAACCGCTCGCGCTCGAGCAGAAGGCAGTCCTGGACACCGCTCTTCGCAAGATGATAAAGCGTGGACGCGCCGATGATGCCACCACCAATGACGACGATCCGGGCGCGCTCGGGCAGGGGAATGGCCATAAGTACGGAGGCTCCGCTCGATTAATATTGCACTACAATTTCGTCCAGCAATATTACCTCGGGCCCGGGACGGCCGCCATCGGCCCCGCCGACCCGCCATCCACTGCCCACCCGCATCACCGTGCATCGTATGTACAGATAGCTCGTAGACCGATACTCTTCCCTGCGACGGCGGCCCGCCTGGCGGCGCGCGACGGGAGATTGGTTACAATGGCGGGACGGTTGCGGAGCCCGGCGGGAAGCGGGACACATCCGGCTCCGCGCCGGACACACTTGGCTCGGCGCCGCGGTCCCTTTACTCCCCGGGGACGGGAAACCATCGATGCCATTCTGGTCGCGGCCGAAGACGTCCTGATCACCGCCGGGTATGCCGGTTTTACGGCCCGCAAGGTCGCAGAGAGCGCGGGCATCGCCCTCGGCAACCTGACCTACCACTTTGCATCGCTGTCGGACCTTCGTCGCGCCCTGGTCGATTTCGTGTTGCAACGCTACCTGCGGCGTTGGCAAGCCTTTCGGGAGGGGCGTGAAGCGGCCGAGCAACCCCCGACGTCCGTGGCCAGCGTCCTCGAATGGCTGATCACCGATGCGGTGGCCCCGCGGACCACGAAACTCTTCAGGGAGCTCTGGGCCATGGCCGCGCAATTCCCGGACGCCGCCGCGGCCATGGATGATTTTTACGCCCAGGGTGTCGCGGCGGCAGCCGAAGTGCTGCGCTCCCTTTTTCCTGACTTGCCGAAAGGCGCTTCACTGGACATCGCCAAGCTGATGGCCGTGACGTCCGAAGGATCCATCGTCCTTTTCGGAACGCTCCCGAATGCCAAAGCCAAGGTCGGCGCACTCCACGCCCTCGTCACCCGCGCCGTCGAGAGCCTGGCGTCGAGCGAATCCCGACCGCACTCCTCACGTACCGCCGTCCCTCGCGCGGCGCGAGCGCGCCTCCCGAAGAAGCGGCCGGCGTAGTCGCGCTTGGCCGTAGCCACACTCGGCCGTGTAGTCACGCCTCGACGCGGGTTTCCGGCGGGCACGCTGCTCCGCCGCTTCCTTGACACCTCCCCTGACTAGCTCCTACAGTGAGCAAATAGTACAAACGTACTAGACGCCGCTGCGCGTCTGGCCAGCCAGCAACGGGGATCTGACATGCGTGAAGAGGAGCCCATCTTCAGTGAAATCTCGCGGGTGCGCCGCCAGTGGACCCCGACCGAGGTCCGCGACTACATCGCCGCGCTGCCGATCTGGAAGGAGCCGGTGGAAATCCGCCAGAAATTCGGCGGCCTGACGAACCGTACCTTCTTCGCGTATGTCGACGGCCAGCCGCGGTATGCGATCCGGGTCGGCTTCGATCAGTACCGCACACGGCAGACATCCGTGATCCAGTGCACGCTCGCGGCCCACGCCCTCGGCCTGGGCCCCCGGCTGGTTTACGCGGAGCCCAACCTGTCCGTGACCGACTTCGTCGTTGGCTCGGGCATGCAGCTCGAGCAGATGAAGGACCCCGCGATCATGCGCCGGATCATCGACCGGATGAAGATCGTCCACGGCGGACGCCGGGCGGTCAGGGAGACGATCAGCTACTGGTGGCCGTTCGACACGGTACGCCGCTATATCGATGCCTTGGAACAGGGCAAGGCTGCAACGGACTGGAAACCCTCCGCCTGGGTTGGCCAGGTGCCCCGCTACCGGGAAATCACCGATCGCCTCGAGCGCGGCATCGGCCCGTTCCTGCCGACGTTCACCCACAACGACATGGCGTTCGTGAACATGATCATCACTCCGGCCGGAGAGATCATGCTGATCGACTGGGACGGCGGTGCCTATGGCCATCCGCTGTTCGACCTCGGCGAAATGTTGATGTGGGCCGAGGCCGACGAGGCCACGTGCGTCATGGCGATCGAGCACTACTTCGGGCCGGTGAGCGCAGCCGCAATGAAACAACATCTGACCGAGGTCCACGCGTTCCAGACGATCGCGGCGCTGCGGCTCGTGACCGAATGCCTCGAGACCGACCTCGATCCCTTCTACCACGTGACCCCGGAGGAATTCGCCGAGGGAGTCAAGGAGATCCTGCCCGGACAGACCCCGGCGCTGATCGGGCTCGCGGAGCTGCTGCTGCCGCGCTTCGAGCAGCTATGGGAACAGTATCAGCACCTCTACCCGGCGTGAGCGGCCGGGAGCTGGCTTGCCGTGACCAACAGGCCGACACGTGCCCGGTTCATGGTGTCCTGCCCGTGGTCATGGCGACGCGGCTGGTGCTCCCCACAGCGCGTCAGGACAGGTGATGGTGCCATTCTCGTACTGCACGGACGGGGCTCGATCGCTTTTGAGAAAGATCGGCCCGTCGAGATCGACGACCTGACACAGTTGTCCGACGAGGAATGAAGGCGCCATCGCGAGCGATGTGCCTACCATATTCCCCACCATCACATTGAGCCCGCGGCGCCGCGCTTCACGCGCCATCGCCAGGCCTTCGGTGAGCCCGCCGCACTTATCCAGTTTGATGTTCACTACATTGAACCGACCCGCCAGTCCCGGCAGATCGGCCAGGCCTTGCGCGCTCTCATCGGCGGCTATGGGAATCGGTGAATGCAAACCGTCCAGCTCGGCTTCCTGCCCGATCTTGAATGGCTGCTCGATGAGCTCCACACGCGATTCGACGAGGACGGGCATCAACCTGTTGAGAGACGCACGCGTGAAGCCTTGATTGGCATCGACACCCAACCACACGTCGGGACGTGTCGCCCGCACCGCACGCACGCGCTCGGCATCGATCGGCTCGCCCGTCAGCTTGAGTTTGATCGCCTTCGCATGTGTGTAGGCACGGGCGTCGGCAGCCATCTTCTGCGGCCCGTTGGCGCCCACTGTAAATGTCGTGAGCAGCGGGTGCGGCCGCTCCAAGCCCGCGATCCGCCAAGCGGGCCACCCCGTCTCCTTGGCTTCGAGATCCCACAGAGCGCAATCGACTGCATTGCGTGCACCGCCGGTCGGCAGCAGCTCTTGCAGGGACTGGCGTGTGATTCCGGCCTCGATTCGGGCGTGCACAGCCTCGAGCTGCTTGACGACACCAGGTATGTCATCACCCGATCGATAGTAGACCCCGGATGCTTCACCCCGACCCCGATGACCGCCCCGCTGGAGAGTGACGGTAACCACCTCCGTATCCACCATGGTGTGACCCGTGATATGAAACGGCTCCTTGAGCGGATATTTCTCTACAGCTACGTGCAGAGTCAGGCGTCCGATATTCATGAATACTGCACCGTTGAGCGATTGTTTGGCGAGCAGACGGTCATGGACGTCAGGCCCGTTTCTGCTCAGGACACGAGTGAGCCGCTATCGGCGACTTCGCCCGGTGTTGCGTGAGCGCCCCTCCGGCTTGCGGTGCACTCTCTCGAATCCGACAAAGCGTGTACTGAACTCGGTCGCGGCATCGAGGTGTGGATAGACGGCATCCCCGAGCTGCTCGATCACGTCCTCCGCGAGAAGGTTGAGCAGGCTCGAGATCGGAGCGGTGTTGTCCCAGAAGCGGCCGGCATCCGTACGCGCCATCAGAGCATACGGCGTGAGTTTCCGCGCCCACGTGCAGTATGCATCCGTCACGATCACCAGCGGCACTTCGAGCGAGACGGCAGTTTGCCCCAAGAGGCGAAACCACCGCGAGTAGCGCCGGCAATCCACGAGCAGCAGACAGCTCGCGCTCGTGGCTTCGGTCTTCAAGTCCGCGAAACCACGATCCTCCACCGACAGCACACGGATGCGCGGACGAACATACGCGAGCTGGTCTGCAAATGACAGTGCGAGTCCGCGCTCGGTCTGAAAACCAGCAACGAATACCTGCTCCGCGCGCGCGATGAGGCGCGTGGCTTCCTGCCATACCGGTGTCTCGGCGAGCGCGTGAACCGCCTCGATCGCAGCCAGCTCCGCCCGCAAGGTGCGCGTCCGCTCGAGACTCTTGAGTGCAGGTATGGGGGAAGGCGGCCGGCGGCCGACCCACGGAGCAACGTCCTCGACCTCCAACCGCATCTCCGTGCGTAGCTCCGCCAGTCCGCGGTAGCCGAGCGCCTTCAAGGTACGCCCTACAGTCATCGCACTCACGCGTAGCCGCTTCCCAAGCGAGTCCGCCGTTTCGAACGGCAACTCCTCGGGGTGCGCGAGCAGATGGTTCGCGACCGTCTGTTCGGCAGCGCTCAAGTCCGAAAGTCGGGATTGGATCAGCGCTTGATACCGGTAGGCGTGGGAAGGACCTGCGGAGCTCTCTTTGGCCATCGGTTCGGCAGCGTAGGACGCGACGTATCATGGGATGCTACCAGATTGGGCACGGACAGACGGCTCTTCCCGGTCGGCGGCGCAACGCAGCGACGAATGCCACCACCCATAACCGGCATGCTAGAATTTTTGCCCAAAGCGCAGACCCAGAGTGCGCGGCTGGTTCGGCACGGTGTAGATCGCCACCGTTCCGCAGGTGGCCGGATCGCACTCGGCGTACCGGTCGAGCGCCGCTCGCCGATCGAACGCATTGCTCACATACAACTCCGCGGTCCAGCCGTCCGCCTGGAAACCCGCGGCAAAGTCCGCGACCGCGTAAGCTGGCTCCTGTCCTAGCGCTTCGCGCGCGACCAGGCGCAGATCCGCCCAGCGTGAGCCGACATATTCCATCGACCCCTGCACATAGCCGGTGTACTTGAGGATCGGGAAGTTGTAGCGACCCGTGAGGTTGCCTTTCACCTTCGGAGTGATCGGGAGCTGCGTGCCGTTCGGCGCGTACTGCTCGTATCCCGGGGTGCCGCACAGAGTCGGATCCTCGCAATATTCCTGTGTGAGCTTCGGATCCAGCAGCGAGATACCGCCCGAGAGCGTGAAGCCGCGAGTGATGGCCCATTCCAGATCCGACTCCACGCCGCGGACCTCCGCCTGCCCGGCATTCGCGATGATGCTGAGCGAGTTCGGCCCGAGGTAGGAGAACTGGAAGTCCTTCCATTTCTCATCGAACACCGCGCCGTTCCAGCGCAGGGTGTGATCGAGCCAGCTCGTTTTCCAGCCGATCTCGTAGTTGGTCAGGTAGTCGGGCTTGTAGGGCGGGAGCTTCCCGCCCCCGTTGCGATTGACGCCACCGGGCCGGTAGCCCTTCGACCAGGTGGCGTAGATCAGCTTGTTCGCATCGAGTTTGTAGGTCAGGTTCACCTTGGGCGTATTGCCCGAGCCGGTGCTGCGCCCGGCCAGGTCGGAGCACGGCGCCCCGCGGAACGGTACATCGTTGAAGCAGGTGGCGACGCCCTCGCTGGTGCTGTACGTGCTGTTGAACCCGTAGAAGCCATCGAGCGTGTTGTCGTAAGTGTAATACCGGATCCCCGTGTTCAACGTCAGGTTCCGCACGATATCCCAGGAGATCTCGGTGAACGCGGCATGGTCGCGGTCGACGCGCACCTGGTCGGTGAGCCAGAGCCTGCCGGGCCAACCGGGAACCGAATAGTCGTAGGGTGGTACGCTGCCAAGTTGGTCGCTGCCGTCGCCGACGATGTAGGGGTCCAGGATGTAGTTGACCTGGCGCTCCTGGAACAGGCCCAAGGTGAAACGCACCGGCCAGCTCTGCGGTGAAGTGACCCGCAGCTCATTGCTCAGCTTGGTATAGCGGAAGTGGGTGACGATCCACTGCGCCGGGTTGATGAGATGGCCGGCGTTGTCCCTGTCGTACATCCCGAGCCCGTAGGCCTCGTCGTAGAACAGCGAGTAATCGGTGTAGTCCTCCGTCGAGTGAAGGTTGCGATTCAGCCACGCACCGGCGTAAACGAGGTCGAAATCCGCGATCTTGCCCTGGACGGTCAGCGCCGCCTGCACCCATGAGTCGTGCGCGGTCTCCGGGAGGAACCGCACCGTTTCCAGATCACCCACCGCGGGGTTGTAGGAGAAATTGCCGTTGGCGTCCGTCACCTGGCCCATGACCTGCGGCAGGACGGTCCAGTTGTCACCCAGGATGACCTTCACGGCGGCACGGCCCCCCTTGGTCTCGACGTCGTTGTAGTCCTTCCTTACCAAGCCGGCGTTGTTGAAGACGATGCCGGAGGATGGAAAGGTGACGCTGCCCGGAACGTTGTCGATGAAGCCCGCGTCCTTCTCATCCCAGCCCACCAGGCGCACGGCGGCATTCGCGGTGAGCGGCAGGTTGACGAATCCCTCGAGCTTGTAGCCGTTGCCCCCGTGGGCGACGGTGTTGCCTTCGAGGTTGTACGCCGCCTTGAAGGCGCCCGGGTCGGGCTTGTTGGTGATGATGCGGATGGTGCCCGACTCCGAGCTCGCCCCGTACAGCGTGCCCTGCGGGCCTGCCAATGCCTCGATGCGCTCGATGTCATAGATGTGGACGTTGAGGTCGCCGTCGATGGTGGTGACCGGCTGCTCATCGAGGTACAGGCCCACGCTCGGCTGAGAGCCGGAGTTCTGGCCGGCTCCGCCACTGACGACGCCGCGCATGTAGGAATGCTCGAACGACGGGCCCGAGTCCTCGAACGACAGGCTGGGAACCAACTTCGCATAGTCGTTGAAGCTGGCGACGTTCATCTGCTCGAGCTTCTCGGTGCCGAGCGCCTGGATGCTGATCGGCACGTCCTGCAGGTTTTCCGCGCGCTTCTGGGCGGTGACCACGACTTCCGCGAGCCCCGGGCTGGCTTCCCGGTCGTCCGCGTGCGCGAGTGGCATGTAGCCGAGCAGCGTCGAAACGAATGGGGCGGCGGCACCCCAGAGGACGTGCCGAATTGCCCGCTCGATATCGCCGGCCCCGTCAGCCTCCCACGGCCGAAATTTTCCGGGTCGATTGCCTCTCATTGAGCTGCCCCCCTCGTTGGTGTGTATGCCTTACCTCATCGTCCCTGGTTTGTTATAGAAATAACCATACTTGATTCTGTTGTCAATATAACTATATGCTCCGCGGCAGCTCAGTCACCGCCGCTGGCGCACGGACGGCCGTGCCCGGGGCGAACCGCAAAGGGGGATTCATGATTTCTGCGCTCAAGGCGCCGTATCTGCTGTTTCTCGGCAGCGCTCGCACGCTGACCGACGCGAAGACCGCGGCGGGGATCGCCTACTGGCGTCGCGAGTTGTGTTGCGGGCAGCTCCGGCTCCCGGGCTGTGAGGCCGACACCGGGCTGCCCGATCTCACACTCGAGGCCGCGGCCGCGCGCGGCGCGCGCAGCTTCGTGATCGGAGTCGCGCCCATGGGCGGACAGCTCGAGCTCGCATGGCTCGAGCTCATCCGCCAGGCGGCACGGCTCGGCTACGACATCGTCTCAGGCATGCACACCCGGTTGGGCAGCATCCCCGGGCTGGCCGAGCTGGCCGGGGCGCGTGGCGGGCGGCTGATCGACGTGCGCGTGCCGCCGCCGGACATCAAGATCGCCACCGGCACGAAGCGGCCCGGGCGGCGCCTCCTGACGGTTGGAACCGATTGCGCGGTCGGGAAGAAATACACCGCCCTGGCGCTCGAGCGGGCGCTGCGCAAGAGCGGCCATGAGGCGACGTTCCGGGCCACGGGCCAGACCGGAATCCTGATCGCCGGCGGCGGCATCCCGATCGATGCGGTCGTGAGCGATTTCGTCGCGGGGGCGGCGGAAGCCCTCTCGCCGGCCAACGAGCCCACCCACTGGGATGTGATCGAAGGCCAGGGCTCGCTGTTTCATCCGAGCTATGCCGCGGTGACCCTCGGGCTCATTCACGGATCACAACCGGATGCGCTCGTGCTCTGTCACGATCTCTCGCGGACGGCTATCGAGGATGTCGAGGGCTATCCGATACCGCCGTTCAACGTCTGCATCACCCGGTATGTGGAAGCCGCACGCCTGACCAACCCCGCGGTCCGCTGCATCGGGGTTTCGGTAAACTCCTCGGGAGTGAGTGATTACGCGCGCCGCCGCGACGCCATCGAGGCGGAGCTCGGCCTCCCCTGCGTCGATCCCATCCGGGAAGGTGTCGGCAAGCTGACGGCGGCATTGGAGAGGACATTTCGCTGATTCTACGGTCGCCTGCAATGCCGATCACATGACCCCGTAACGATCAACCAACACATCCGCTGGAACGGTTACCAACATGACTACACGATGTCTCGTTGCCGCTCTGTCACTTTCCTTGAGCTGCCTCGGAGGTGCCTCGAGCACCCTCGCCGCGACCGGCTCGGCGGACTCCGGGCGACCTTTCGACGTTCTGATCATCCATGGCCATATCGTGGACGGCACCGGGTCGCCCTGGTACTCCGGCGACGTCGGCATCCGTGATGGAAAAATTGCCGCCATCGGCAGGTTGGTCGGAGCGTCCGCGAAGCACGTTGTCGATGCGCACGGCAAGGTGGTTGCGCCGGGCTTCATCGACATGCTCGGCCAGTCGGAGCTCACGATATTGGTGGATCCACGGCTGCCCTCGAAGATACATCAAGGCATCACCACCGAGATTACCGGCGAGGGAGACTCGGCAGCACCTGTGAACGAGGCGATGATCGCCGCAAATCGAGCGGCGTACGAGCATTACGGTATTACGCCTAACTGGCGGACGCTGAGAGAATACTTCGCACGTATCCAACAGCGGGGCATGGGAATCAACCTGGCCAGCTTCGTAGGCGCCACTTCGGTGCGTCGCATGGTGCTGGGCGATGCTGACGTGCAGCCCACCCGATCGGACCTCGACCGGATGAGGGCGCTGGTGCGCGAGGCCATGCGCGATGGAGCGGTTGGGCTCTCGACTGCCCTGGAATATGCGCCGGCGCCCTATGCAAAAACGGAGGAGCTGGTTGCGCTGGCAACGGAAGCGGCTCACGCGGGCGGCATATACGCCACCCATCAGCGCAGCGAAGGCGATCTGGTGCTCGAGTCCATTGATGAAGTCGCGCGGATCGCCCAGGAGGCGCAAATTCCCGTCGAGATCTGGCACCTCAAGGTCGCCGGCAAGCCAAACTGGGGAAGAATGCGGAACGTCGTCCAGCGCATCGATCAGCTGCGCGATTCCGGCATCGACATCAGTGCTGACACGTATGCGTATACGGCCTGGTACAACGGTCTTTCCGCATTCATCCCTCCGTGGGCACATGATGGTGGCGATGCCAAGCTCGTGGAACGGCTCAAGGATCCGACGATCCGCGCGCGCATTCGCAAGGACATGCTCGATCCCGGCAAGGACTCGGCAGGCGAAAGTTGGGACAACGAGTGGCAGGAGATCGCAGGGCCGGAAGGCGTTCTGATCGGCCTGGTACACAACCGCGAGCTGCTGCCACTCGAAGGCAAGCGCCTGGCGGATGTGGCAACGATGTGGAAAGAAGACCCGATCGATGCGCTCTGCGACCTGCTGATCAAGGATAAAGCGTTTACGCAGGTGGCGGTGTTCGGGATGGACGAGCCGGATGTGCTGCTGGCACTGAAACAACCCTGGGTTTCGATCGACAATGACTCGTCGGGAACCTCGCCCGAGGGCATCCTGGGCCAGGAGCACCCTCATCCGCGTGCCTACGGGACTTTTCCGCGGATTTTACGCAAGTACGTTCGCGAGGAGAGCCAGCTGACCCTGGAGGACGCCATCCGAAAATTTGCGGCACTCCCCGCGCAGCGCATCGGGCTCACCGACCGCGGTGTCTTGAAGCAGGGCCTGTGGGCCGACATCGTCGTGTTCGACGCGCAAACCATTCGCGACAAGGCCACTTACGAGAATCCGAATCAGCTTTCCGAGGGCATGGAGGCTGTGTTGGTGAACGGCGTGCCGGTGATCGAAGGCGGCAAGATGACGGGCGCCCTGCCGGGGAAAGTGCTGCGCGGGCCGGGATACGTTCCATAGCGGTCACCGTCGCGCGACTTCGAATACCCGCCGGCGTGCCGTCATTCCGCCAGCGTACTCACGAGTTACGCTCTCAGGCTTCGGGGAGCACGGGAGTCTCGAACCGCAGGCTGTTGCCCTGCACTAGCGCTACCAGCTTCCCGTTCTGGTCGGTCACGCGAGCGATTGCCATGCTGGTCCGGCGACCGTCCGCTTCGAGTAAGGCGTCGGCGCTGAGGCGGTCGCCGAGCTGCGCACCTCTCACGAAGCTCACGTTCGCCGCCATCGTTACACCGCCCCGATTCGTCGAGCAGCTTGCATAGGCGATCGCCGCATCGGCCAACGCAAAGATAATCCCTCCGTGGCAGACGCGATGACTGTTGAGATGCCGCTCC
>DASZVD010000194.1:0-5934 GCA_035547375.1 Steroidobacteraceae bacterium | reverse complement strand
GAACTGGGCCAGACGGCCCTCTACTCCATCGACCCCAGGACCGGCAAGCCGCACAAGATCGTCGCCACCGGTGAAGTCGAAGCCTTCACATCGACCCGGGACCATATCGTCTACAGCCTGGCGGACCTCGCTTCGCCGGCCGACCTGTACACGATCCCGACTTCGGGCAATGCAGCCGGGCAACAGCTCACTCACGTGAACGGTCCGCTGCTCGCCGCCCGTTACCGCAGCGAGTTCGAGCAGTTCAGCTTCAAAGGCTGGAACGACGAGACCGTCTACGGCTATGTCGTGAAGCCCTACGGGTTCGAGCCGGGCAAACGCTACCCGATCGCCTTCGTGGTACACGGTGGCCCGCAATCGAGCATGCAGAACATCTGGAGCTACCGCTGGAACGCGGCGACGTTCGCCGGTGGCGGCTACGCCGTCGTGATGATCGACTTCCACGGCTCGCCCGGATACGGACAGGCCTTCACCGATTCGATCAGCCGGGACTGGGGCGGCAAGCCCCTGGTGGACCTCGAGAAAGGCCTGGATGCGGCGCTGGCGAGATACGACTGGCTGGATGGCGGGCGCGCCTGCGCCCTGGGCGCCTCGTACGGCGGCTTCATGATGAACTGGATCGAGGGCAACTGGCCCGACCGGTTCCGCTGCATCGTCAACCACGACGGCGTGTTCGATCAGCGGATGATGTACTACTCGACCGAGGAGCTGTGGTTCATGGAGTGGGAGAACGGCGGCCCGCAGTACGAGCACCCGGAAGCCTACGAGAAGTTCAACCCGATCGATCACGTGGCCCAGTGGCGCACACCCATGCTCCTCATCCACGGCGAGCAGGATTTCCGCATTCCCTACTCGCAGGGCATCGGCGCGTTCACGGCTCTGCAACGGCGCAACATCGAGAGCAGGCTGCTGATATTCCCGGATGAGAATCACTGGACGCTGAAGCCGGCCAACAGTGTTCTCTGGTACCACACCGTCCTGGCGTGGCTGGACGCGCATCTGAAGTGAACGGCGTACCGCCGGGCGTCAGTACTTACGGCCCGGCTTGGCCGGCGTGCTCTTCTGGTAGGGGTCGTAGCCGCCGCCCGCGTTCTTGTTGACACCCGCCGTGCCGCCGCCGCGCCCTGTGGGCGTGGCCGTGCGACCGGGGCCGCGCGGCGTCGGGGTGCTGCTCCCGTAAGGATCGTACCCGCCACCTGCATCGCGATCCGACTCCAGTCGCAGCTCCTCGTCTACGGTTTCCTCCACCTTCAGCCCCGGCACCTCCAACTTCCGCAGCAGGCGCGAGGTGCTGTCGATGGCGACGCGCGTCGTCTCCTTGAACCAGTCCCAGACGGCATTGCCGCGAGCATCGTGGACAACACGGCCCGCCTGATTGGTCCCTTTCGGCGGCGCCGCGGGCGGCCTCTGATTGGCATGGGCAGGCGGCGCCGGAGGCACCGGAGTGGCTTTGGCAGCCGGGACTGCATTGGCCTTGGTAGGAGGGACCGGACTGGCTTTGGCAGGCGCTACGGAAGGGGGTCTGGCAGGCGCCAGGGAAGGAGATTTGGCAGGCACCGCGGAGGGAGGTTTGGCGGCCGGTGCGGAGCTGCCCCTGGCGGCCGGCGCCGACGGGGACGCGGGCGCAGGAGGCCTGGCGGCGCCCGGACGGTCGCCCGGCTTCCAATTGTTGAAGTCACCCATGGGAAATTCCATCGCCGCTCGAAGTCGAGGGCGCCGTTTACTTTATATCCCCGGGCCGTCTGCTGCGGCGCACGGATGCCAGGAGTGAGCGGGTGGTCACAATCGCGGCCTGCGCGCCATCACACTTTGCAGACCGGTGCTCGTCGTGGCGCGCGACCCGCAGCGACTGCGCTCCACCTTTACTGCCCCACCTTGCGGAACCGGTACAACGGCGACTCCTTGTCCCCCTGGAGCAGCTTGCCCGCGGAATCATATTGCAACTCGCCCTGCTCGAATTCCGTCGACGTCAGCTCGGCACGCAACTCGACCTGCACGAGCCCCATCGCCGCGTGCGAAGTCATCTTGCAGGTTGCAGGATCGTTCGCGCCGACGAAACGGCGGTTTTCGGCAACACGCTTCGCCTCCTCCTTGTCCCGCGGGCGCTTGTAAGCTGCCTCCCCACCCTCACGCTTCCAGGTCAGGTCACAGCCGCTCACGACGTTGTAGTCCTTCGGAGTCATGCCCGTGAAGATGTCGGGGTCCCGATTCGCATCACGCCAGCGAAGCGGATCGACGAGCGTGGCGATGGACTCGACAATGCCCTTGTCCGTTGCCTTGAAAAGCAGGATCCGCTGACTGAACACGCGGCGTGGATCGTCGGCGGCCATCTCCTGCACGTAGAACGCATTGCGACCGACCGCGATCGAGTCGACGGGCACGATGGCAACCGCCACGGCATCGTGAGGCGGGCGCACGCCTTTCTCGACATCCGACTTCGCCTGCACGGTGTTGTCGTACGTGCCGGGCAGCCAGCGCGAGATCCAATCGAGATCGGCTTCCCGCTCCTTCGCTTTGTTGGTTCCGCAGCCGGCCAGTCCCAACGTCGCGGCCAGGAGCCCCACCCACAAGAGTCTTCGCTCATCCATACGATGCCCGCCACTGTGCCCGGTACGACAATCCAAGGTTCATGAGACGCTCGAGCAGCTCGTCGTACGGCACGCCCGCCGCGCGCGCCGACTCCGCGAAGTCCTCCGCGGCCTCGAGGTTCGGGTTCGCATTCGCCTCGAGCACGTACACCTCGCCGGAGCCCGTCACGCGAAAATCCATCCGCGCATAGCCCGACAGCCCGAGGGCCCGGTAGATGCGCCGGGACAACCGATCGAGACTCGCCAACACCGGCGGCGGCAGATCCTTCGCCTCATGAGTCGTGATGCCATACTTTTCCTGATAGCGCTTGTCCCACTTCACCTTGCGCGTCGCGATGGCCGCGAGCGAGTCCGGCAGGGAGCCGAACACCATCTCCCACACGGGCAGGCGGGTCAGGCGATCATTTCCCATGACACCCACGTAGAGCTCGCGCCCCTCGATATACTCCTCGACGAGCGCATCGGACCCGACTTGCCCGTGGACGAACTCGATCCGCTCCTTCAACTTCGCGGCATCGTCCACGACCGATGCCTGCGCGATGCCGAGGGAGGCATCCTCGACCGTCGATTTCACGAACAACGGGTAACGCAGGCGGCGCGGGATCTTGATGCGCACGCCCTTGCGGAACACGGTGAACTGCGGTGTTGGAATTCTGTGGTAGGCCAGCAGCTGCTTGCACAGCGACTTGTCACGCGACAGGAGCAGGCCGCGCGGATTGCTGCCCGTATAGGGCTGGCGCATGAGCTCGAGAAAGGCGACGACGTGCTGGTCGTAGGTGACGATCCCGTCGAACTCCTCCAGCAGATTGAAGACGATGTCGGGCTTCCACTCCGCGATGGCCGTGCGCAATTCCGTCAGGCTGTCGAGCACACCGACGACCAGAACCTCGTGACCGCTCTTGCGCAAGGTGGAGGTGACGTCGTACTCGGTACGCCATTCTTCGATCGCCTTGTCGGTGTGACCTTCCAGATTTTCGGGCGGCACCAGGCTCGCATGTACGACGACAAGCGTGCGCAGTTTCTTCATAGTGGAAGCAAAGGAGTCTCACCTTGAGCGTACAAGCTCGCAACCCGCTCCAACATCCAGCGCGAGTGGCGCAGGGCCTCGCGCCGATTGCCGCGCACGTAGAGATTCAACGCGTCGCAACGATCCAAGAGCATGCGAAGGATCTGTTGGACGCTGTAGCGCTCCATCCCGAGCTCGCTCGCCACGGCGGCGATGAGCGAGCTCTTTTTCGAGCGCAGCAGCGAGGCCGCGCGCGCCGCGCGCTTGGAAGAGGGCTCGGCGCTGAATATACGGGTCAACAGGTCATCGGCGAGGCCGCGGCGGTACCGCCGGTTGTGCGCGAGCTTGCGCCGATAGTGCTGCTCCAACGTGCGGGTATTGTGCTCGATCGGCTCGATCCGCAGGTGATTGCGCACCGGCGGACGCTGGCCCGCCACCCCCGACATCAGCTCTTCGACGACCGAGAGCTTGTTGAAAGCAGGCCAGTCGGCGTAGCTCTTTCGCCAGCCGGAGCGCGGTTTCAGCCACACCGCAAACGTTTCGGCGAAATCCTCCGTCGGGTGCGCCTGCGCATACCACTCACCGAGGTGGTGAACGTAACGGCGGCTCCCCGGCCGGGCTTTGTAGTGGACGGGATATTTCAGGGAAGCAGGCCCGAACACTTCGCGCCAACGTTTACGCCTTCGCAGACGATACGCGTTATCGAGAGCGTGCCCGGCCTCGTGGCGCAGGATGCGCATGAACCAACGCGAATTACCACCCTCCACCGACCGCATGATCCGCCTCTCGAGCTGCTCGAGACGCGGATGTGCAAGGTAGAACGGCACGGCGATACCCGGCACGCCATCCGGTGAAAACCACTCATCGGACAGCCATACGTGCGGCCGGAAGTGAATCCCGCGCTTCTCGAGCTCTACATAGAGACGCGAAATCTGGCGCCGCAGAGGCGAAGTCTCGATCGACAGTTTCAGGTCGCAGAACCGCAGTTTCAGCAGCTCTTCGTCGGACAGGCGTACCCACGGCAACGCCTTACGGCGCCGTTTAGCAGTGGCGTGCTGCCTCGTGGCAGCGACGCCGCTCCGGGCGGCAGGTGTCGTCGACATGGGTGGGTATCAATCGTAGCGAACCCTCCGCAGCTTACCCAAGGCTCGCGGCGCTGTCTTGGGGAAGAGGTCCGAGAGACGGGTCCGACGGGCCCGGGAGTCCGGCGAACCCGCAAGCTGGAGCCTCTCAGCCGCCGAGGCTGAGCAGCGCGTGGGCCAGCAAGCGATCGGCGTAGCTGGCCATCAATTCCTTGTGCATCAGACCGTTGTGCCAGGAAACTGGAATGGCTTTCACGGTGTAATACGCCCCGGCCAGTTGGCCGCACACTGCGGTGACCACGTCGGAGTCACCGCCGATGTTCGCGGCGTACAAAATGGCGTCGCGGAAATTGTCCGTGGCCCCGAAAGCCGCCACGGCAGCGGACAGCACAGCCGGCGCGCCGCCATTGCGCCCGCCGGGCGTCCTGCCGGGTGGGGGAGCTCCCCCGCCCTTTGCTGCCGGCGCCTGCACCGCCTTCTCCAGCACCGCTGCCTTCGGCTGTCCCGAGAGCGCCGCATGAACAGCACGTGCCAAAGCGCTGCAGGCGTCAAGTACCGCGCGCGCCTGGCACGTGGTACGCGCCGCCTCCGCCGCTTGCTCGATGGCCCGTTCCCTGGAAGAAAAAAAGAACATCACGGCTGGAGCGACACGCGACAGCGGCTCCGGGTCCAACTGCAAAGGATCGTGCGACCCCGAAAACGCCTGCCGGCGCCATTGCGCCATAGCGATGGCGCGCGCGGTGCTGGCGGTAATACCGACGCATTGTCCGGTCGCCGAGAGGTAGCCCTCCTGTTGCCAGCGGCGATACCGCTCTATTTGATCTCGTGCGTCGAAGCCATTGCACTCGAGGAGGCTATCGGCCAGGCACAGCGCCATAGCGGTATCGTCACTGTAACCGCCTCGCGGGAGATCGAAGGGCCCCCCACCCAGCATGTCCCCGACAGGAGTGAAGCTGCCGGGGCGTCTGTATTGCGTAGCAGCCGCCACCGCATCACCTACCGCCAGCCCCAGCAGCGCGCCTAAATAGCGCTCCCGTAGATTCCGCGCGGCGGATAAGGCCTCCGGATCCAATAGAGGGTCGGCCTCGTCCGTCAACAGGGTCCCGGCGGCACCGTGTGAGGGGGCGGTCGGTTCACCGGGCCATACGGCCGGCGGTTGTAGGGCCGCGGGCCCATCAGGTCGTATGGCCGCGGGGCCACCGGGTCGTACGGCGGCTGCGGTGACCGGTCCATCAGGCCATGCGGCAGCTTCGACGGC
>DASZVD010000193.1:0-7577 GCA_035547375.1 Steroidobacteraceae bacterium | reverse complement strand
GCCGTAGCGAGCGCGATCCCCAGTCGGACAGGCTCCTGGAGGTCATGGCATGTTCCGCATGTCGTGCATGGACGGCATGAACATCATGTTCTCGTTGAGGTGATACATCACCCACAGCGAGCCGCTCAGCGTGATCACGACCATGATGATCGTGAAAACCAGCGCCAGCAGTGTCCAGCCGCCCTCGGACTTCGCGCTCATGTGCAGAAAGTACACCATGTGAACGACGATCTGCACGGCGGCGAAGCCGAGCAGAACGGCGGCGGTGGCGCCGGGCCGCTCGAAGACCTTCCCCATCACCAGCCAGAACGGGATCGCCGTCAAGACCACGGAAAGGATGAAGCCCGTGGCATAGCCGCCCAGCGTTGCGTGATAGCCGCCGGAGTCATGACCCTGGTCGCCGTGCCCCTCGTGGCCGTGCCCGTGCTCATGCCCCGCGTATGCATCCTGAACACTCACGGCAGCGCTCCCATCAGATAAACAAAAGTAAAGACGCCGATCCAGACCACGTCGAGAAAGTGCCAGAACATGGACAGACACATCAGGCGGCGCTTGTTCGCGGCCGTCAGTCCGAACTTCGACAGCTGCACCAACAGCGTCACCAGCCAGACGATGCCGAACGTGACGTGCAGGCCGTGCGTGCCCACGAGTGTGAAAAAGGATGACAGGAAAGCGCTCCGCTGCGGGCCCGCCCCCTCGTGGATCAGGTGCGCGAACTCGTGCAGCTCGATGTAGATGAAGCCGGCGCCCAGCAAGCCCGTGATCACCAGCCAGGACAGCGTCGCGCTCAGCCGGCTCTTCTGCATCTCCAGCATGGCGAAGCCGTAGGTGATCGAAGACAGCAGCAGGAGCGAGGTGTTTACGGCAACCAGCGGCAGATCGAAGAGCTCGGCTCCGGTCGGTCCGCCCGCGTAGCTGCGGCCCAGCACGCCATACATGGCGAACAGGCAGGCGAACACCAGGCAGTCGCTCATCAGGTACAGCCAGAATCCGAGCAGCGTGCCGTTCTCCGGGTGATGCTCACCCGTGAGGTAGTAGCTCGGACTCGCGCCCGCCGGCAGCGTGTTTGCACTCTCAGACATGGGCAGCCAGAGCCTCCGTGCGCGCGCCCTCGACCCGGGCCACCTCTTCCGCCGGGATGTAGTAATCGCGATCGTAGTTGAACGTGTGGATGATCACGGCCGCCAGCATTGCCACGAAGGAGACGGCAGCCGGGAGCCACATCTGCCAGATGAGGGCGAAGCCGTACAGCGCGCACAGCGCCGCGATGACGAAACCCGCGCCGGTGTTCTTCGGCATGTGGATCGGGATGAAGCCCTCGCGCGGGTGGCGATAGTGATTATTCTTCATGTCCGCCCAGGTGTCGTTGTCGTGCACCAGGGGCGTGAAGGCAAAGTTATAAGCCGGCGGCGGCGACGAGGTCGACCACTCCAGCGTACGACCGTTCCACGGGTCGCCCGTCGTGTCGCGCAGCTGCTCACGGCGCACGAAGCTCACGATCATCTGCACGATGAACGAGCCGATGCCGAGCGCGATCAAGACCGCGCCAAAGGCGGCGATGCGGAACCAGATCGCCAGCGACGGGTCGTCGAAGTGGCTCAGGCGGCGCGTCACGCCCATGAGGCCCAGGACGTAGAGCGGCATGAACGCGAAATAGAAGCCGATCGTCCAGAACCAGAACGAGCACCGGCCCCAGAACGGGTCCAGCTTGTAGCCGAAGGCCTTCGGGAACCAGTAGGTGATTCCGGCCAGCATGCCGAACAGCACGCCGCCGATGATGACGTTATGGAAGTGCGCGACGAGGAACAGGCTGTTGTGGAGCACGAAATCGGCCGGCGGCACCGCCAGCAGCACGCCTGTCATGCCGCCGATGACGAACGTGATCATGAAGCTCACCGTCCACATCATCGGCAGCTCGAAGCGGATCCGGCCGCGATACATGGTGAACAGCCAGTTGAAGATCTTGGCCCCCGTCGGAATCGAGATGATCATGGTCGTGATCCCGAAGAACGAGTTCACGCTCGCCCCCGATCCCATGGTGAAGAAGTGGTGGAGCCAGACGAGGTACGACAGGATCATGATCACGACCGTCGCGTACACCATGGACGCGTAGCCGAACAGGCGCTTGCCGCAGAACGTCGCCACCACCTCGGAGAACACGCCGAACGCGGGCAGGACGAGGATGTACACCTCCGGGTGACCCCAGATCCAGATCAGATTCACGTACATCATGGCGTTGCCGCCCAGGTCGTTCGTGAAGAAATTCGTGCCGGCATAACGATCGAGCGACAGGAGCGCCAGCACCGCGGTCAACACCGGGAAGGCCGCGACGATCAGGATGTTCGTGCAGAGCGCCGTCCAGGTGAACACCGGCATCTTCATGAGCGACATGCCGGGAGCGCGCATCTTGACGATGGTCGCGATGAGGTTGATACCCGACAGCAAGGTCCCCACGCCCGCTATCTGCAGCGACCAGATGTAGTAATCGACACCGACATCCGGGCTGGAAAGGATTCCCGAGAGCGGCGGATAGGCCAGCCAGCCGGTTCGGGCGAACTCGCCGACGAACAACGACACCATCACCAGGCCCGCACCGAACGCCGTCATCCAGAAGCTGAAGTTGTTCAGGAACGGAAACGCCACGTCGCGCGCGCCGATCTGCAGCGGCACCACGAAGTTCATCAAGCCGGCCACCAGGGGCATGGCGACGAAGAAGATCATGATGACGCCGTGGGCGGTGAAGACCTGGTCGTAGTGATGTGGCGGCAGAAAGCCGTATGAGCCCCCGAACGCGAGCGCTTGCTGGGCGCGCATCATCAGCGCGTCCGCGAAGCCGCGCAGCAGCATCACCAGGCCCAGGATGCAGTACATCACACCGATCTTCTTGTGATCGATGCTGGTGATCCAGTCACGCCACAGGACGCCCCAGAGCTTGAAGTAGGTCAACGCGCCCATCACGGCGGCGCCGGCGAGCGCAACGACGCAGAACGTGCCGACGAGGATGGGCTCGTGATACGGAATCGCATCCAGGCTCAAGCGCCCGAGAACCAGGCGCAGCAAGGTCGAAGTGTTGTCCATCAGGGCTCTCGGGATGCAGCGGTGAGGTTGCCGCCATTGACGCTGCGATCGACGATCGAATCGAACAGGCGATCGGCCACCTGGGCGTAGCGGCGCACCGGCTCGCGCTCGCTGGGCTTCTGGAGCTCCAGATAAGCGGCGCGATCGAGCGTGTGACCGCTGGCCTTCGCGGTCTCGATCCAGCGAGCGAAATCCGCGCCGCTCATGCCGTGGAACTTGAAGCGCATGTCCGAGAAGCCCGCGCCACTGTAGTTAGCGGAGAAGCCGTCGAAGTCGCCCGCGTGATTGATCACGGCGTGCAGCTCGGTCTGCATGGTCGGCATCGCGTAGATCTGCCCGGCGAGCGCGGGAATGAAGAAGGAGTTCATCACCGAGGAAGCCGTGATTTTGAAGAGCACGGGCCGATCCACCGGCGCGGCTACGTCGTTCACGACAGCGATGCCCTCCTCCGGATAGATAAAGAGCCACTTCCAGTCGAGCGCCACGACCTCGACGACGAGCGGCCTGGCATCGGCCGCGACAGCGTGCCCCGCATCGATCCGGCGCAGCGGCCGGAACGGGTCCAGGATGTGCGTGCTGATCCAGGTGATCGCGCCGAGCGCAATGATGATGAGCAGCGGCGCCGCCCAGATCACGAGCTCGAGCTGAGTCGAGTGGTCCCATTCCGGCGCATACGTCGCCGCCTTGTTGGATTGCCGATAGCGCCACGCGAACACGATCGTGAGCACCATCACGGGGACGACAATGAGCAGCATCAACAGCGTGGACACCACGATGAGATGGCCTTGCTGCGCCGCAACCGCACCAGCCGGGTGCAGCAACACCACATTGCAGCCCGCGAGCAGTGCAATCGGCGCCATGAGCAGCGGTCGCGCGTACTTCGGAAGGGACATGAATTTAGTCAAATCAGCTCGTGTTGACGACTTGCAGCCGGTCGGACGGCACGGGGGCGGCCGCGGCAGGCAAATCTGAATCCGACAGCCCGCCACTGTAGAGCCTCGCGCGCGCATGAGGGATTGGACGTTTTGTCCTATCGCGCGAATTTACGGTGAATGCGATCCTCGCGTGCTACCGTCGGCGTGCGACGGAATTCCCCAGCGACTTGGACGACTATGGCCAACACGGGTCACGAACACCCTCCCGCAGCTTTGCAGGCCGCCGCACGCGACGCGCGGCAGGTCAGCGCAAGCCCCTCGGAGGTCGCGCCCGGCGAGATCGCCATCGGCGTCATCATCGGCCGCGCTTCGGAATACTTCGACTTCTTCGTCTACGGCATCGCTTCGGTGCTGGTGTTTCCTTCCCTGTTCTTTCCGTTCGAGCCCGGTCTCGAAGCAACATTGTATTCTTTTGCGATCTTCTCGCTGGCCTTCATCGCGCGCCCGGTCGGCTCGATCGCGTTCATGGCGATCCAACGCCGCTATGGCCGCGAGACGAAGCTCACGCTGGCGCTGTTCGCGCTGGGCATCTCGACCGCGGGCATCGCCTTCCTCCCCGGTTATGCGAGCCTCGGCGACGCAGCGATCGTCTTGCTGGCTCTCTTTCGCATCGGACAAGGCATTGCCCTGGGCGGCTCGTGGGACGGCCTGCCGTCGCTGCTGGCGCTGAACGCCCCGCAAAACCGCCGCGGCTGGTACGCCATGCTGGGTCAGCTCGGCGCACCGGTCGGCTTCATCCTGGCGAGCGCGTTGTTCGCCTTCCTGTACTCGAGCCTGGAGCCGGATGATTTCCTCGACTGGGGTTGGCGTTATCCGTTCTACGTAGCGTTCGCGGTCAACGTCGTGGCGCTGTTCGCGCGCCTTCGCCTCGTCGCTACGAACGAATACGCGCGCCTCCTCGACGCGCACGAGCTCGACCCGACCGATGTCGCCGAAGTAACCCGCGCACAGGGGAGCACGCTCATCATCGGCGCCTTCGCGGCGCTCGCCAGCTACGCGCTTTTCCACCTCGTCACGGTGTTCCCGCTGTCGTGGATCCGACTGTATTCGACGCAGTCGATCAGCGAGTTCCTCGGCGTGCAGATGATTGGAGCGGGCCTTGCCACGATCGGCATCATCGCCTCGGGCCGGATCGCCGACCGCTTCGGCCGTCGTACGACCCTCGGCTCGGTCGCCGTTCTCATCGCCGTATTCAGCGGCTTCGCGCCCACGCTCATGGGGGGCGGCCGCCTCGGACAGGACGTCTTCATTCTCCTCGGCTTCACCCTGCTCGGCCTGTCCTATGGCCAAGCGGCCGGCGCCGTGACTTCCAACTTCGAACAGAAGTACCGCTACACGGGTGCCGCCCTGACGTCCGACCTGGCCTGGCTCATCGGCGCGGCGTTCGCGCCGTTGGTCGCGCTCGGCTTGTCGGCGCACTTCGGACTCGCCTACGTGAGTGTTTACCTGCTCTCCGGCGCCGCCGGTACGCTGGCCGCCCTGAGCGTCAACCGGGCACTCGAGATCCGCGACTGACCCATACGGACCGCCGGGCGGCGCGTGTCGGCGAGCCAATCGGGCGCGCGTGCCGGCGAATCAGCCGGACACGTACCTACTGCCGGCGAGTCAGCCGTCCGCGTCCGTCTGAAGTCCGCTGCGCTGATTCTCGAATGAGATCCTGCGCAGTTTCTGCGTCTCGCCCGTAGCCCTTCGCATCTCGACCTCACGCCAGATCGTCGAAGGCACCTTCGGCATCGCAAGAATGGCGTCACGCGCCTCGCGCAGCCGCTGCTTGAGCAGCGGCTTGAGGGCTTCGAGCGGGCCCAAGGCCAGACGATCCTCCTCGGTCTCGGCCAGGCCGACGTCGCAGAAGAGCCGAAAATAGTCGGCGTACCATTCCTCGTACAGCTTCATCGGCTCCTCGAACGCGGCATCCCGCATCAGCTGCTCGGCGATGTGAGTCACGCAGAGGGCGCTGGAGCTGCAGCGGAGGAAATTGGCGTGCTCGGCGATCACCGAATTGGAATAGTCGCGGTGACCGTAGAAGAGCTTGAACAAGCGGTGACGGCGCGCGCCGGTGATCGAGCGCTCACGGATATATTCGAACAGAGCCCGTCGATGGATGAGCGTGAACGTAGCGGCGCGCAGCGCGTTCATCTGCGGCGCGATCCGGCCGTGCCTCGACACGCCGCGCAGCAGCCGATCGTGCTCGGCCTCCCACACTCGAAAGGAGACCGGGTGATCGATGATGCGGCTCGCCACGAGCATATCCGCCGGTGATCCAACGCGGGCGACCCGCTCGAGACAGGCTTCGGACTCCTCCATGAGGCGTGAGTGTTTGTATCCCTGGATGGGCATTCGGTCCCCAGGTTGGAAGTCCCACACCGGTCTGAAGCGGAGCTGTCAGATTCTTCGAGGTCTCCGCACCGGAGCCCAGTGTGGCCGCTTGGCTGCCGCCGCGCAACCTCAGATTTTCAGGTGTTGCAACGCAATACCGGCCACGCTTGCGCTGATGTGTGTCAGCAGGAGGCCAAGGACGATCGCGCACAACATCGTCGTGGTCGCGTAGCCGAACGCGTGCTGCCGAGGTGACTGCATCAGTACACCGACACCCAGATAGAGCAGATACGTGCAGTGGAGGCTCGCCAGCAATTGCAGCGGCGGAGCCAGTATCGAGGTGGACACGAAGATCGTCACCAGCCAGAGCGGCGTGAACGAATACGCCGCCACCTTGAGCGCCTGGTGTCGGGAGCCGACACCGCCGAAAAACGGCGCCAGTGTGTTGACGACCTCCGCCAGCACACACACCGCCAATAGCTCGAGTCCCCAGGCCAGCGCTGCGATGAGCAGCGTTCCCGCTGACGGTGCGTGCAATCCCGCGGGAACGAGCGGTGCGAGCACCGATAGTCCCGCGAGCGGTGCGACGTAGGCTCCGAGCATCCGCGAGAACGAGGGAGGCTCTCCTGCGACCAGCAACCACTCGGTCTTAGGTGCGCACACCATTCCGCGGGCTCGCGAGACGAGACCCGCCACGGGACGCGAGCGGGAGGGGTGCGGGCCGATATTCGTAGAATCGTGCTGGCTGAGAGACATGCTGGGAGCTTTTCCGGTGTGCTGATGCGTATAACCGGAAAGAGAGGCATTTCCCGCCACGTTCACGCCGCTAGAATTCCCGAATGCACCCCTTGGATATCCAGCTCGACGGGCCTTTCACCGACAGCTCCCCGCCTCCGGTGGTGCGTCGCATTGCCGCGGATCTGCTCCCGGGCTTCTACGATCAGCTCAAGCACATAGCCCAACGCGCCCGCTCCCGGCTCGGTGGCCACCCCACATTACAAACCACGGCGCTGGTCCACGAAGCTTATCTGCGCCTGCGGCAATCGAATGGCTTCGAGAACGAAACGCACTTCTTGCGCGCCGCCGCCCTGGCCATGCGGCACGCGCTCATCAACCACGCCGCCGCGCGCCTCGCCGGCAAGCGTGGCGGTGGGCAGCCGCACGTGACGCTCTCCGGTGCGGAGCCCGTGAGCGTCGATTCCGACGAAGGCCTCGTACTTTTGAACCAAGCTCTGCAGCGGCTCGCCG
>DASZVD010000192.1:0-1726 GCA_035547375.1 Steroidobacteraceae bacterium | reverse complement strand
CATGGCGATGAGCTGTGCCGAGACCAGATCGCCGGCACGCGATTCGGTGAGCCCGAATCCTCGCACCATGGCGGTGACGATGAAGGGCATGGCGAGCAGGCTGTATTCACCCAGCACGGCGCCAATGATGACCGCCGTCAGCCCAGCACCCGTGTCGAAGGTCCGGGGCAGCCTCGCGATACCGGTCGTTTCGGACATTGTCTGCAAGCTGCAACCTCCGGGATCGGGCCGGGCAGGGCGCGCCCGCCCCGCCGGTTGGAACGTTTTCGACGAATGCGGATTCTAGCCGGCTGCTGCCGTGGACGGCTTCTTATGTCACGGTACTGCGGACTGCGAACCGTGGATCGCGCCAGCGGCCGCCCTCGAGGACGGCGCGAAGCTTGTCAGCCGCAATCCACACATCCTCAAACCCTATGTAGAGCGGGGTGAAGCCGAATCGCGCCACATCCGGGGCACGGAAATCACCGATCACACCCTCGCTTATCAGAGCCTGCACGATCTCGTAGCCGTGCGGATGGGCGAAGGAAACGTGACTGCCACGCTGGTCAGCCTGTCTCGGACTCACCAACTCCAGGTCGTGTCCGGCACATAGGGATTCCACGAGCGCGATGAAATATTCACTCAGGCGTCGAGACTTGGCGGCGAGCCGCTCGATGCCCGCTTCCAGGACGAGGTCCACACCCACTTCCAGGGCGGCGCTCGCAATGATCGGTGGCGTGCCTGTCAGGAAGCGGCGAATTCCGCGGGCAGGAACGTAGTGATCCACGAAATCGAACGGGCGGTCGTGGCCGTGCCAGCCCGCGAGTGCATTGATCGCTCGCTCCTGGTGACGCTGAGCGACATACAGGAACGCAGGCGCGCCGGGCCCGCCGTTGAGGTACTTGTAGCCGCACCCGATCGCGAAGTCGGCTCCGGCCGCGTTGAGATCGACGGGAAGCGCGCCGGCACTGTGGCTCAAGTCCCAGAGTATCAAGGCGCCACGCTCGTGCGCGGCGCGGGTCAGCGCGGCCAGGTCGAATACCTCGCTCGTTTTGTAGTGAATGTGAGTCAGTACCACGAGCGCGGTCCGCTCACTCAAACACTCGAGGAGGCGCGCGCGCTGCACGGTCCGCAGGGAGCGTCCACGGCCGAAAATACCCGTCGCGCCTTCGCAGACGTACAGGTCAGTCGGGAAGTTGCCGGTTTCCGACAGCACCTCGCAACGCTCGGTCTGCATGCTGAGAGCCGCCATCACCAGGCGGAACAGATTGACCGAGGTCGTATCCGCCACGACCACCTCGTCAGGGCTCGCGCCGATGAGGCCAGAGACCTTGGCGCCGAGCTTCATGGGAGAGCGGATCCAATCGTGCACGTTCCAGCTACGGACGAGGTCGGCACCCCACTCGACCTGCGTCACCTGTGCGACCCGTTCCACGGTCGCCCGCGGCAGCGCGCCCAGTGAGTTCCCGTCCAGATAAACGAGATCGGGGGGGATCACGAAGCGATCGCGGAAGCCGCGCAACTCATCCGCCGCGTCGAGGCGGCGAGCGGCATCTCGAGTCAAATCCATCATGCACCCCCTTATCAGCCCCTGCTCTCGTGTGGCGGTAGTCTAGCGACAATGTTTCTATATAGAAACTATATATTGAAATCTGAAACGACTATGGTATTAATGGAACACGAGCGGAGGTTCTGGGGGGAGCTGGCGCTCCCGATACGCAAGCGCCTGCGTTGCTTGGGGCAGGGC
>DASZVD010000191.1:0-19081 GCA_035547375.1 Steroidobacteraceae bacterium | reverse complement strand
TCGCTACGGCGATCATCAGTCGGACAGGCTCCTGGGCCGTGAGCGGGCAGCCGCACTCCAGGGTCGCTCTGGTCCTCATGGCGCTGGGGGCAGTCCTGCTCTGCGGCGTTTTCGTGAAGCTCGGCACCTGGCAGGTGGAGCGCCGGGCCTGGAAGCTCGCTCTCATCGCGCGCGTCGAGCAGCGCGTGCACGCGCCTCCCGTCGCGGCCCCTCCGCCGGCCCGGTGGCCCCGTTTGACCGCTGCGAACAGCGAGTATTTACGCGTCCGGGCAACGGGCACCTTCCTGAACGAGGCCGAAACTCTGGTGCAGGCAACGACCGAGCTGGGGGCCGGGTTTTGGGTCATGACCCCCTTGCAGCTGGCGGACGGCAGCATCGTGCTGGTCAACAGGGGATTCGTGCCGCCCGAGCGGCGGGATCCGGCCGCGCACGGGGTGCGTGAAGCCGAGCCCGCTGCCTCCGTCACCGGATTGCTGCGAATGAGCGAGCCGGGAGGCGGGTTTCTGCGGCACAACGATCCCGCGGCGAATCGCTGGTATTCACGGGATGTGCAGGCGATCGCCCGGGCGCGTGGGCTGGCGGCGGGGTCGGTTGCTCCTTACTTCATCGATGCGGAAAAGCCGCCCGGCAACGGGGATGAAGGTAGCCCCGTGCCGGGGCTGACCGTCATTGCGTTCCACAACAGCCATCTGGTCTATGCCATCACCTGGTATACGCTTGCGCTGATGGTCATCGGGGCGGGGTGGATCGTGATGCGCGAGGAGCTGCGTCGTGGGTGAGGAGGAAGCCGGGATACCGGGCTTCGACGATCCTTCCGGCCGCGACAACATGCAGCAGCTCATCCAGCTGCGCTGGATCGCGGTCGTCGGCCAGATCGTGACCATCGCCGTCGTCAACTACGGCTTCGCGATCCCTCTGCCGCTGCACGACATGAGCGTCGTGCTGGCGTGTCTCGTCGCCTTCAACGTCGCGAGCACGTTGTATTGGCGGACTCCGCATGAAGTGACCAACGGCATGCTGTTGGTTTCGCTGCTGGTGGACGTGAGCAGTCTCACCGCACAGCTCTTTCTGAGCGGCGGCACCACGAATCCGTTCGTATTCCTGTATCTCCTGCAGGTCATTCTCGGCGCGGTGCTGCTGCGAGCCTGGGCGGAATGGACCATCGTCGCCATCACTTGCGCCTGTTTTGCCGTGCTGACGGTGTACCACCGGCCGCTCGCCCTGCCGCCGCACGACTACGGCCGCCTCTCCGTCCCCTACACCGAGGGCCTGCTGCTGTGCTTCGCTTTGAATGCCGCGTTGCTCGTGACGTTCATTACGCGCATCAACCGCAATCTGCGTGCTCGCGAGGCGCGCCTGCACGACCTGCGGGAGCGGGCCGCCGAGGAAGAGCACATCGTGCGGATGGGACTGCTGGCATCGGGAGCGGCTCATGAGCTGGGCACGCCGCTGTCGACGCTCTCCGTGATTTTGAGCGACTGGCGCCGCATGCCGCCGTTCGCCGGCAACGCCGAGCTGCGCCAGGAAATCGACGAGATGCAGGCTCAGGTGACGCGCTGCAAGAGCATCGTCAGCGGCATTCTGCTGTCCGCCGGTGAGGCACGCGGCGAGACGGCCGCGGAGACCACCGTTCGCACGTTCCTCGACGAGCTGGTCGCGGAGTGGCGCGACACCCGGCCTGTGACCGAATTCCTCTATGAGAACCGCTTTGGCCCGGATGTGACGATCGTGTCCGACTCGGCGCTGAAGCAAATGATCTGCAACGTGCTGGACAACGCACTCGAAGCCTCGCCGCGGTGGGTCGGTTTCGAGGTCGGGCACGAAGGGGATCAGTTGATACTGGCTGTGACGGATGCCGGACCGGGGTTCGCGCCGCAGATGCTGGCGCAGTTCGGCAAGCCCTATCAGTCGACGAAGGGACGTGCCGGGGCGGGACTGGGGCTGTTCCTCGTAGTGAATGTGGCGCGCACGCTGGGTGGTAAAGTGTCGGCGCGCAATCGTTCGGAGGGCGGGGCCTTGGTGACGGTGACCTTGCCTCTCGCCGCTCTTACCCTGGAGGAGGAGGGCGCCACAGATGACTGAGCGGCAGTTGCTGATCGTCGAAGACGATTCGGCGTTCGCTCGCACACTGAGCCGCTCCTTCGAGCGGCGTGGCTACACAGTGCTGCTCGCGTCGAGCCTCGAGGAAGTCGCCGGGCTTCTCGAGAATCACACACCGCAATATGCGGTCGTGGATCTGAAGCTTGCGGGCGGCAGCTCGGGTCTCGCCTGCGTGCAGGTCCTGAGCGAGCACGATCCCAACATGCTGATTGTCGTCCTGACGGGCTACGCCAGCATTGCGACAGCGGTGGAGGCGATCAAGCTCGGCGCGTGCCACTATCTCGCGAAGCCGTCCAACACGGATGATATCGAAGCGGCCTTCGGTCGAGCGGAGGGCAATGCGGACGTCGGTCTAACGGAGCGTCCGACGTCTATCAAGACACTTGAATGGGAGCGTATCCACGAGACGCTCGCGGCTACGGGATTCAATATTTCGGAGACGGCCCGGCGGCTGGGAATGCACCGCCGGACGTTGGCCCGCAAGCTGGGCAAACAGCGTGTGAAGTAACAGACGGCTCCGCTGGGTGTGCCAACGGAGCCGTCCTTCATCACATCATTGGATCGAGTAGGAGTAGGGGACCGCCGCTACTTCACTGCCCGTCAGCTCACCGTACGGCGCGACTCCTTGCATGAGGGAATCGACGTACAGCACGCCGCTCACGACCGTGCCCGAGGGCCCGCTCGGCGTCACCGTGATCGGAATCGAGATCGTCTCACCCGGATTGACGATGAAGGCTTGGAATGAGGCCAGCGCATTCGGATCGAGCGATGCCTGCCACAAGTCACCGCCCGTAGTCGTGACCGAGGTGTCAAACGCCTGTGTGGTGACCGTCGCCGCCATATTCACGAGCCCTGCCGGCGCAGGCCCTGCATAAGGCCCGACTTCTGCAGGGTTCGCGTACCACAGGCCCGGCTGCACCGTACCGCCCGATGGGGTGTACGTGCCCGCCGCGGTGTTCGTGCCGGTCGGGTAGCCCACGAGATCCGGGTCACCCTGGTCCGCGCCGAAGTCGTAGATCACCCCCAGCGTCGCTACCGCAGAGGTCTGGATGCTCGAGGTGTGGCTGGGGATGAGCCACTCCGGACCGCCGCTCGTCAGCGGCAGGACATATCCGGAGCTGCTCGTCGGTGGATTCAGATTGGCAAGGGTGAGGCTCGTCGTCGTGCTCAGGCGGGCGTCGATGAAGAACGCCTGTGTCGCTGGGCTGTTGTTGGTGACGTTCGCATTGAACGTATACGGGGCTCCCGCGGGTAACGTCCTGTGCGCCGGGAAGCTGCTGATCACGACACCCGTATTGTCCAGCTTGACCACGCCGCTGAACCGCTCGGAGATCTCATTGCCGACAATCGGCTCGGCGAAGTCCACGATCAGCGTCCACAGTCCCGCCTTCGGATGGAGTGTGTCAGCGCTCAGGGACTGTGTGCCCGTTCCGTTCAGGGTGTTCTCGCCGAAGCCGACCGCCGCGCCGTCGGGCCCGACCAGATACGCGCCCACCCAGTTCTGGGGATCGTTCGCCAGGGACAGGTTCGCCGTGAGGCTGGTGTGACCCGGGCCGACGTTGAACTGGTAGTACTGCACCTGTCCCTCGCCGGGGTCGCGCCCGTTACCGCCGGTCAGCGTCCCCGCGAAGTGGCCGCCATGAGCGACGTCCACCAGGCTGCGCAGCGTGACGGGAATGGAGTTGCTCTGCGCACCGATGAACGGATCGACTCCGCCGTCTCTCGAGGTGAGCACGATGGAGCCGGCGCTGTCACCGGCGACCTCCGGGGTCTCCGCGCTGACGGTGACCGTTTTGCTCTGTCCCGGGCCCAACGTCAGGTTCGACGGGGATACGAACCCGAACGGGACGAACTTCTGCGTCGCGACCTGCCATGGGATGACCCCATTCGTGCCGCCGTCAGCCGCCATGTCGCCGAAGATCACCCCGGTCCAGGTACCGGTGACGGGGGCCCGCACGTCGACATTGCCGAAGTTGCCGACGCCTTGAGGGATCGAGTGTGCCGCGAAGCGTCCCAGCGGGTCGATGAAGATGAGACGTACGCGAGCGTTCAGGGTCGAGCCGCTGGCCGCCGGGTAGGCGATCGAGCCGCTCAGCCGGTCGGTTCCCGCCGGGACCTTGAAATGGAAGACCCCGTAGTTGTTCGGGAGGCCGCCGTAGTTGACGAACTGCGGGCTGGTGGAATCGTTGAGCGTCACCGAGCCGGTCTGGATGTTCTGTCGCTTGCCGAATGTGCGGCCGGTGAGGGCGACCTGCTGCACGGCCGTGCCGGTGTTGGTCACCGTCACGGGCCAGCTCGTCCAGGTGCCTGGGGCCGCGACGACGTTCAGCTGCGTCCGCGACAGCAGCAGCGTCTGGCCGACGCGGCCGCCGTTGCCGTTGTTGATCGACTGCGCGAGCAGCACCGCCTTGTAGCTGTTCACCAGGCCAGAGCCCTCCTCACTGGCGGGCGCGCCCAGATCGGTCGCCGTGCTGGTGAGGATCTGTTTCACCAGGGCCGGGGAGGGCGAGGCGCCGTGGTGGCCCTTGCGATAGGCCTCGATCACCAACGCCGCAGCTCCCGCGGTCAGCGGCGCGGATTGGCTGGTGCCGCCGCTTTCCTCGACGTTCGAGGGGACCGAGAGGAGGTTCGTGCAGCCCGAGAACTCGGCGCTCGCCTCGCAGGAGGCGAAGCCCGCGTCTCCGGGGGCGACCAGATCGATCGTGCCGCCCTGCTGGAAGAAGCCGCTCGAGCTCAAGGGGCTGATGTTGTCATTCAACCACCCGGTCGTCGCGAAGTAGCGCGCGGCGGCGTAGTTCGTCTGCGCATAGTAGCGGTAGGTGGTCGAGGCGCCCACCGAGATCACCGCCGGGTCCGTCGCCGGGCTGCCGATCGTGTCGAACGGTCCGGCGTCGCCACTCGACACGGTGACAGTGATGCCCGCTTCCACCGCGGCTTCGTTGAACAGTTTCGTGGCATCGAGCGCCGTGACGTCCGGGTAAGCATTCGAGCCGAAGGACTCATTGATCACGTCGACGTGGGCCACGTAGATGGCGTAGTCGATCGCTTCGAGGAGGGCCGACTGGGTCGTGATCTCGTTCAGGCCGAAGACGTCGAGGCCGACGAGGGAGGCGCCGGGCGCCATGCCTTCGATGCGGATGTTGCACGCGCCGGGGTCGGGCTGGGCACTGAAGCCGTTCACGTTGTACGTGACGAGACCCTGTCCGGCGATGGAGTTCGCGTCCAGGAAGGCCTCGTCGCCGGCGGTGGGCTGGCCCGGGCCGTCGCCGCTGAAGTCCTCGTAATCGATGAACACCGACTGGCCGTTCCTGCGGATGAAATTGATGTTGTTCGGGTCGAGGCCGTCGGCGATCCAGGCGACCTTCACGCCCGCGCCGGTGAAGCCGAGCGACCTGGCGGTCTTGGCCGTCGGGTCGTCGGAGCTCGTGTTCGTGGTCTGCAGGGCTTCCGGATCGAGGAGCGCCTTGCCATTGGCGCCGCAGGCGCCGGGAATGACGTTCGCCTTCAGCGACCTGGCGGACCCTGCCGCGGTCGTGCTTTGCCGGCTTTTGCGCTTGCCGAGTTGGATGGTGACGTCGGGGACGACCAGGGCCACGGCGGAGTTCGCTTTCAGCTGTGCGACTTCGGCGTCCGTTGCCGTCGTGGCGAGCGCGTTCACCGACTTGAACTGCTTCATGCGCCGCGAGCGAGTCTGGTTCAGCTGGCGTACGACGGGCGCCTGGTCATTGAGGGCGTCAGCGCCACGGAAGCGGTTCTTCATGATGACGATGATGGGGCGGGTGGCACTGGCCGCCACCGTGGCGCCTCCACCGCCGGCCCAGGTGCTTCCCGAAAGAATGGCAGCGAGTACGGCACAGCCGCATCCCAGGGCGTTGGCGGGTTTCATCGACTTCCTTCCCTTACGGTTTTAATTGATTCTGGCCCGGTGCCGCGGCTAAACGTACGCCCTGCGCAAATCGCAAGTCAACGCCGGATGACGTTCGCCCGGCTGTTGACGACGTGGCGGCACTCCTGCGCTGTAAAGTGATTGCAATACAGGCGGGCGCCCCCAACAATTCGTGCGTCCCGCAACGCAGGAGCCCGCCATGAGCACCTTCGATCTCACCCCGCCGACCGAAGCGCAGCGCCGCACCCTCACCGCGGGGCTCGATGCGAGCGAGCGTCGTGTGCTGCTCGAGCACGGCACCGAGGCCGCTTTCTGCGGCGTGTTCCTCGACAACAAGAAGGACGGAATCTACACCTGCCGCTTCTGCGGACTGCCGTTGTTCCGCTCGAGCGCGAAGTTCGATTCGGGGACGGGCTGGCCGAGCTTCTTTCGCCCTTATGAGCCCTCGCACATCAGGCGGCTGCGCGACACGAGCCATGGAATGATTCGCGTGGAGGAGGTGTGTGCCCGCTGCGGCAGCCATCTCGGCCACGTGTTTCCCGACGGGCCGCCGCCGACCGGCGAGCGGCACTGCCTGAACTCCGTTGCGCTGTCTTTCACCGACACGGGTCAGGCGCTTCCGGACGTTCTCGGGCGTGGCGCGCCCGAAGGCCGGCCGGACACAGCTTGAATTGAGCTCAATTTAGTCGTCTAAGTCCCTGAGCTAGCGATTCTTTATCTCGTAATAAAACAAATGTTTTATTGACTGGAAAAAGAATCATATGGCATAAGCGGGGCATGGACAGACCTCGCGCGCCTGCGGATCGGATTGTCGAGCGGTTGCCGGAGCTGACGCCGCAGCTGGCTCTGGGAGCGCGCTTCATCGTCGACCATCCGGACAGCATGGTGATGTCGTCGATGCGCGAGATCGCCGGTCGGGTCGGCGTTGCCCCGGCCACGTTGCTGCGCCTGGCGCGCCTGTTGGGTTATGAGGACTGGTCGGATTTTCGCGAGGTGTACGTGGAGCATTTCCGCTCCTCGTCCCCGCACTACGCGGAGAAGGCGGACGCTCTGACGAAGCGCCAGGGCGTACCGGGCCTGGTCGAAGAGGTGGGGCGGGCGCAAGTCGCGGCGCTTCAATACGCCGCGGCGACGAACTCGGCGGACACGGTCGATGCGGCGGCGAAGACCTTGAATCGCGCCGAGCGCATCTTCGTCGCAGCCTTCATGAGCTGCCGCGCGCCGGGCCTGGCATTCACCTACCTGTGCCGCCTGTTTCGCTCGAACGTCGCGCTGCTGGGGTCCGAAGGGGCTTCGCTCGCGGCTGACCTCGCAGACCTGCGCGCGGGCGATGTGGTGCTCTCGATCAACTTCGTGCCGTATTCGCGCGAGATTCGTCTGGTTGCAGAGGGCGTGGCGCGCTCGGGCGTGCCGCTGGTCTGCATTGCGGACAGTCGGGTGACGCCGCTCTCCAGCCACGCGACGTCGATTCTTCTGTTCGCGGCGGAGAGCCCGTCGTTCTTTCCGTCGATCACAGGTGCGGTGGCTCTCGTGGAGAGCCTGGGGGCGGCCATGCTCGCGCAGGCGGGGGAAGGTGCCGTCGGCCGCGTCGGTGCGATCGAGCGAGCACTCTATTCATCGGGCTCTTACGACAACGGGTAACGCATGGCCGGTCATGTATTTCACCGGACGACACGCTCCGCGCTGCCCACCGTGGTCGGCGGTCACGGCATCGAGCTGATCACCTCCGATGGTCGTCGCTTCATCGACGCCTGCGGCGGAGCCGCCGTGTCCTGTATCGGGCATGGGCATCCCGCGGTGACGCAAGCCATCGCGCGACAGGCGCAAGCGATCGCCTACGCGCACACCAGCTTCTTCACCAACGAGCCCGCCGAGGCGCTGGCGGACAGCCTGGTCGCCGCGGCTCCGCCGGGCTTGAGCCGGGTCTATTTCGTCGACAACGGCTCGGCCGCCGTGGAGACGGCGCTGAAAATGGCGCGACAGTGTCAGATCGAGAGGGGCCAGGCCGGTCGCACACACGTGATCGCGCGGCGCCAGAGCTACCACGGCAACACGCTCGGAGCGCTTGCGGTGAGCGGCAATGTCGGCCGCCGGGCTCCCTACGAGCCCTTTCTCTTCCGCGCTTCGCACATCGAGCCCTGTTTTGAATACCACTACGCACGGCCCGGACAAAGTGCCGAAGCTCATGGTCGCGAAGCCGCGGATGCGCTGGAGGCGGAGCTGCTGCGGATCGGGCCGGATACGGTGCTGGCGTTCATCGCCGAGACCGTCGTCGGCGCAACGGCCGGGGCGGTTCCGCCCGCGCCGGGATACCTGCGGCGCATCCGCCAGATCTGCGACCGCTATGGCGTGCTGCTCATCCTGGACGAAGTGATGTGCGGCGCCGGCCGCACCGGCTCGTTCCTCGCCTGCGAGCAGGACGGGGTGGTCCCGGACCTCGTGACCTTGGCCAAGGGACTCGCGGGGGGCTACCAGCCGATCGGGGCGGTGCTCTGTGCGGACGAGGTGTATCGAGCGTTTGCCGCGGGTTCCGGAGCCTTCGTCAACGGCCATACCTATAGCGCCCATGCGATCGCGTGCGCCGCGGCCTTGGCCGTCCAGAACGTGATCCGCGACGAGGGCCTGCTGGGACGTGTTGGGGAGGCGGGACGCCGGCTGCGCGAGCGACTCGGTGAGCGATTTGCGCAACAGCCTTGCGTCGGCGACATCCGCGGCCGGGGGTTGCTGCTCGCGATCGAGCTCGTAGCGGACCGGTCGAGCCGCGAGCCGTTCGATCCCGCGCTGAAGTTGCACGCGCGTGTGAAATCCGCCGCCATGGCGCGCGGCCTGCTGGTCTATCCGGGCGGCGGGACGGTTGACGGAGTGCGCGGCGACCACGTGCTGCTTGCGCCGCCTTACAACGTCACGGATGCCGAGATCGACACGATCGTCGAGCGCCTGGGGCAGGCGCTGGATGCCGCCGTCGCGGAGGTCCGATGAGCTCCGGCCGGGATCCGCGCTACGACGTGCTGTTCGAGCCCGTACGCATCGGGCCGGTGGTGGCTCGCAACCGTTTTTATCAGGTCCCCCACTGCAATGGCATGGGGTGGGCGCAGCCGCGCGCGCTGGCGGAGCTGCGTGGAGTGAAGGCCGAAGGCGGCTGGGCCGTCGTGTCGACCGAAGAAGTGGAGATTCACCCGACCGGGGATTGTGAGCCGTTCCACGAGGGCCGCCTGTGGTCGGACGAAGATATTCCGGCACTTGCCTTGATGACGGACAAGGTTCACGAGCACGGAGCTTTGGCGGCCATAGAGCTCACGCACCATGGAGCGTCCTGCGCCAACTACGGCACGCGTGAAGTGCCGTTGGCGCCGTCACATCGGCCTATCGTCCATTACGGCCCGGTACAGGCACGGGCCATGGACAAGCGCGACATCCGCGAGTTTCGGCTCTGGCATCGCGCGGCCGCGCTGCGCTCCAGGCGTGCCGGGTTCGACATCGTGTACGTCTACGCCTCTCACGACCTGAGTCTCGTGACTCACTTCCTCCAACGGCGCAAGAATGATCGCAGCGACGAATACGGCGGGAGCCTCGAGAACCGCGTTCGACTGTTGCGCGAAGTCATTGAAGACACGAAAGACGCCGTGGGTGATCGTTGCGCCGTGGCGGTCCGGTTCGGCGTCGATGAATTGATGGGCCCGCAAGGCATCACCAGCGAAGGGGAAGGCCGTGATGTCATTGCGATGCTCGCGGACCTGCCCGACCTGTGGGACGTGAACGTCTCGAGTTGGACGAACGACAGCCAGACTTCCCGCTTCGCAAAGAGGGTTACCAGGAAGAGTACACGCGCTTCGTCAAATCCGTGACCCGTAAGCCTGTCGTGGGCGTCGGGCGCTTCACCTCACCCGACACGATGGTGAGCCAGGTACGGCGCGGTGTGCTGGATTTCATTGGTGCCGCACGGCCGTCGATTGCCGATCCGTTCCTGCCGCGCAAGCTCGAGGAAGGCAGGGCCGAGGACATCCGGGAGTGCATCGGTTGCAACATCTGCGTGTCGAGCGACTATTCGAGCAGCAACCTGCGTTGTACGCAGAATCCGACGATGGGCGAGGAGTGGCGGCGCGGATGGCACCCGGAGCGGATTCCACCGCGGGGCGCCGAGGGCACCGTGCTCGTCGTAGGAGCGGGTCCCGCCGGCCTGGAGGCTGCGCTGGCTGCCGCGCGCCGCGGCTATGAAGTTCATTTGTCCGAAGCCTCCACCGAGCTCGGCGGGCGGGTCGTTCGTGAAGCCGCGTTGCCGGGGCTGCGTGAATGGCTGCGCGTACGCGATTGGCGCGTCGGCCAGCTCGAGAAGCTCTCCAATGTGTACATCTATCGCGATAGCGCGCTCGATGCAGCGAGCATCCTGGAGTTTGGGGCGAAACACGTCGCGCTCGCGACGGGGGCGCACTGGCGAGGCGATGGCGTGGGCCGCGAAAATGGCGCGGCCATCGAGGGATTCGTCGACAACGTCGCCGTTCTGACACCGGACGACGTCATGGACGGGCGTCTGCCCCAAGCGGGCCCCGTCGTCATTTTCGATGACGATCATTACTACATGGGCGGTGTGCTGGCGGAACGGTGTGTCGAGGCGGGACTGAAGGTCACGCTCGTGACTCCGGCGGCGATCCCTTCAGCCTGGACGGTGAACACGTTGGAGGCGCTGCCGATCGCGTGCCGCCTTGCGCGGCTGGGGGTCGTAGTCACTGCTCATACCAATATTCGCAGCTTCACGGCAGGGCGCGCCGTGTTGCTGGATGGACTGACCGGCTGCGCGCGTGAGATCGAGGCAGGGGCCGTTATCACCGTGACGGGGCGCTTGCCGAGGGATGAGGTGTACGCGGGATTGGCGGATCGGGTGCGGAGGATCGGGGACTGCTACGGGCCGGGCACCATTCAGGCCGCGGTGTATTCGGGACATAAATTTGCACGCGAGCTGGACACGACACCGAGTGTTTTCGTGCCACGTGAGCTGCCGACTGGAGTGACAGCGTGAGAGTTGCATTTGCCTTGCTCGTGGGACTGTTGGTTTGTACCCAAAGCGGCGCCGCTGAAGGGCCGGTGCGCGCGCGCGACCTGGGTGTGCCGTTCGAGGGAAGCCCCGGGCCGAACGATGCGATCACGGATGTCGCGGGGGTCGAGGTGGGACAGGTTACGCACGTCAGCGGGGAGGGAGTCCTGAAAATCGGACAGGGGCCGGTCCGCACGGGGGTCACGGTCGTCCTGCCGCGCGGGCGCGGGAGCGCCGCCGCGGTCTATGGCGGATTTTTCAACCTGAACGGCAACGGCGAGCTCACCGGCCAGTCCTACCTGGAGGATTTCGGCGTGGTCATCGGGCCCATCGGCCTTTCCAACACGAATGCCATCGGGCAGGTCTACGCCGGGATACAGCAGTGGACGCAGGAGAAATTCGGCGAGGCATCGACCCCTGTCGTGGCGGAGACGTGGGATGGGCGCCTGAACGATATCGGCGGCTTTCACGTGCGGCCGGCCGATGCCGTGGCGGCGATCGAGGCTGCGCGGCCGGGTCCGGTAGCGGAAGGCAACGTCGGCGGCGGGACCGGCATGGTCTGCTTCGGATTCAAGGGCGGTATCGGCACCGCTTCGCGCAAGGTCGTCGTGGCCGGCCGGGACCATATGGTGGGGGTGCTGGTCCAGTGCAACACGGGCGATCGCACGACGCTGCGGATTGCGGGGGCGCCGATCGGGGCGGATCTGTCTCACGCGTGGCAACCCTGTTATGACCCGAAGCTCTCGCCACCGGACAAACAGCCCAAGTGTTCCGGGGACGGCGCCTCCAGTCAGACGCCCCCGCCGGACGAGGGTTCCATCATCATCGTCGTCGCCACCGACGCTCCATTGATTCCGTCGCAGCTTCACCGGGTTGCGCGGCGCGCTGCATTGGGCCTGGGGCGACTGGGATCATATGCAGGCAACAGCTCGGGCGATCTCGTCGTCTCGTTCACGACGGCGATTGCCGATGCCAACCATCCGGACCAAAAGAATCCGTCGCCGATTGCGGCACTTCCCAACGCGGCTATCGATCCGCTGTTCAAGGGTGTGGTGGAAGCGACGGAGGAGGCGGTCGTCAACGCGCTCGTGGCGGCTCGGACCATGACGGGCGCGGATGGCTACACCTTTTATGCGGTGCCTCATGATCAGCTGCGGTCGCTGTTGAAACACTACGGACGCTTGCCATGAGCTTCAAACTCACTTATTCGACCATGTTCTCGCCCCCGGCTGAGCTGCACTCCCGCTTCGACGAGGCGATGCAGAGAGCACTGCGGATGTTGGGGCGTCGTCACGGCTTTTACGTCGCCGGTGGTGACCGAAGCGGATCACATGCGTTCGCTTCGCACAGTCCGACGGATCAGCGTCAGCTGCTCGGTGAGTTTGGCGTCGCGACGGCCGCCGACGCGGTAGAGGCACTGGAAGCCGCGCAACACGCATGGCAGGGATGGCGCCAGACGCCGCTGGGAAAGCGGGCGCAGTACCTGCGCCGAGTCGCGAAGCTCATCGAAGAGCGGGTTTTCGATATCGCGGCGGCGCTGACCTTGGAAGTGGGCAAGAACCGCATGGAGGCGCTCGGGGAGACGCAGGAGGCGGCCGACTTCTTCAACGGCTATGCCGACGAGTTCGAGCGGGCGGAGGGTTTCGTGCGCCCGCTGCCTGACGACCCCCTTGCCGGCTATGCCTCTCACAACCGCAGCGTGCTCAAGCCGTACGGCGCCTGGGTGGTCATCAACCCCTTCAACTTTCCGTTTGCGCTGGCAGCTGGCCCGGTGGCCGCGGCGCTCATCACGGGTAACACGGTCGTGCTCAAGGGCGCCCCGACCACGCCGTGGGCCGGGCGCTTGCTGGCGGACTGCATTCGCGATGCCGATCTGCCGCCCGGGGTTTTCAATTACGTGAGCGGAGCCGATCCACAGGTGGGTCCCGCTTTGACGGGTCACGCCCTGACGGCAGGGGTGACGTTCACCGGCTCGCACGAGGTGGGCATGCAGATCGGGCGCGCACTGTCGGGCGGTCGCTACCCCAAGCCTTACATTGCCGAGATGGGGGGCAAGAACGCCTGCATCGTGACGAGGTCCGCCGATCTCGAGCGTGCGGCGGCCGGCATCATCCGCTCGGCTTTCGGGATGGGCGGACAGAAATGCTCCGCGTTGTCGCGCCTCTACGTGGATCGAGCCGTGGCCGAGGCACTCCTGGAGCGGCTTGCGGGGCAGACGGCCGCCTTGCGGATCGGCAATCCGGCGCGGCAGGAAAACTGGCTGGGCCCCACCGCCACTCGCGCGGGATATGACAGCTATCCGCGGTATGCCGCACAACTGCGGTCGGACGGATCGCGGGTACTCGGCGGCGGCGCGCAATTGCGGGAGGGGGATCTGGCGCACGGATTGTTCGTGCAACCGCTCATCGCGGAGGCGCCTCTCGAGCATGCGTTGTGGCAGAAGGAGATGTTTCTGCCGATTCTGATGGTGCACCGAGTGACCTCCAACGACGAGGCGATGCAGTTGGCGAACCGGTCTCCCCTGGGGCTCACGGCCGGCTTCTATGGCGCGCCGGACGAGATCGCCTGGTTCCAGGAGAACATCGAGGCCGGGGTGACCTACGCCAATCGGCCGCAGGGCGCGACGACGGGCGCCTGGCCGGGATATCAGCCCTTTGCGGGTTGGAAGGGCTCCGGCAACACGGGCAAAGCGATTGCCTCGTTCTACTACCTCCCGCAGTACATGCGGGAGCAGTCGCAGACGGTAGTGGAGTGAGGCGATGGAGCTGCTACCCCTGAACGAGGCGATCGCGCGGCACGTCCATGACGGGGACAGCATCGCGCTGGAGGGCTTCACCCATCTCATTCCCTTCGCCGCCGGTCACGAGATCATCCGGCAGCAACGCCGCAATCTGCACCTGATCCGCATGACGCCGGATCTCATTTACGACCAGATGATCGGCATGGGTTGCGCCGCGCGACTGACGTTCTCCTGGGGCGGAAATCCAGGAGTAGGGTCGTTGCACCGTTTGCGGGACGCGGTCGAGAACGGCTGGCCGAATCCACTCGCTCTCATAGAGCACACGCACGCGGAGATGGCGGTTGCGTACCAGGCGGGCGCCAGCGGCTTGCCCTGCGGACTCATGCGCCGCTTCGCCGACACCGATCTCGCCCATGTACCGAATGCACAGTTCCGTGCAGTCGAGTGCCCATTTACGGGAGCGTCGCTGGCCATGGTTCCCGCCGTCAATCCCGATGTCACCATCCTGCACGCGCAACAGGTGGATGCCCTGGGTAACGTGCTCATTCGAGGAATCGTCGGGGCGTCGAAGGAAGCGGCGCTGGCCGCACGCCGCTTGTTGGTGACGGTCGAGGAGCGAGTGGAGCATTTCGACGCCGACATGAACGCCATAGTGTTGCCGGCCTGGCTGATCAACGCCGTCAGCGTCGTGCCCGGGGGCGCTTATCCTTCCTATGCGCAAGGCTTCTATCCGCGCGACAACCGGTTCTACCTCGAGTGGGACGACATCGCGCGGGAGCGGCAGTCCTTCCTCGATTGGATGGCACGACAGGTGTTGGCCTTGCCGGACCATGCGGAGCATCTGCGCGCGTTGGGAGTGGCGGCGTGAGCGCGCTCGAGTACACCGCCGACGAGATGATGACGGTCACGGCGGCCCGCCAGCTCCGCAACGGGGCGGTGTGTTTTGTCGGGATCGGCTTGCCGAGCGCCGCCTGCAACCTGGCTCGCATGACACACGCGCCGGACCTCGTGCTCATCTACGAGTCGGGGACGGTAGGGACGCGCCCGACCGTGTTGCCCCTGTCGATCGGCGACGGCGAGCTGGCGGAAACCGCCACGTCGGTCATTCCGCTGCCCGAGATCTTCACGCACTATCTCCAACGCGGCCGTGTCGACGTCGGTTTTCTCGGTGCCGCGCAGATCGATCGCCACGCTAACCTCAACAGCACCGTCATCGGCGAGTACCCGCGGCCGAAAGTCAGGCTGCCGGGCGCCGGGGGCGCGCCTGAGATCGCCACTCACGCGCGGGAGGTCCTGGTCATCATGAAACAGTCACCGCGCAGTTTCGTCTCCCGCCTGGATTTCCGCACGTCCTGCGGCTACCTCGACGGCGGCGGCGCGCGGCGCGCGGCCCTGTGCCCCGGGCGGGGACCGCAGGCCGTGATAACGGATTTTGGAGTGTTACGCCCCCATCCCGAGACCGACGAGCTGCAGTTGACCGCCTTGTATCCGAATGTCACCGTGGAGGCGGCGCGCCGGGCGACCGGCTGGCCGCTGCAGGTGGCCTCCGCCGTTGCAACGTTGCCGCCGCCGGATGCCGCGGATCTGGCGTGTCTCAGGGACCTCCACGCCCGCACCCGGGCGGCGCACTCGAGCCCGGTTCGAATCGCTCTGCCTGCCACGCCTCGCTGAGGAGACCATCATGCGATTGCCTCATATCCGCACTGCGTTACCGGGCCCGAAGGCCCAGGCGTTGCTCGAGCGGGACCGGCTCGTCAGCACACCCTCCTATCCACGCGACTATCCCTTCGTGATGGCGAAGGGGCGCGGCGCGGAAGTCTGGGATGTCGACGGCAACCGATTCCTCGACTTCGCCTCGGGAATCGCGGTGTGCAGCACCGGCCATGCCCATCCCCAGGTGGTCCAGGCCATCAAGGATGCGGCGGATGACTTCCTCCACATTTCGAGCGACTACTGGCACGAGCGCATGACGCGCCTGTGCGAGCGGATCAACGAGCTGGCGCCGATGCGCGAGCCGGTGCAGGTCTTTCTGTGTCAAAGCGGCACGGAGTCGGTCGAAGGCGCGCTCAAGCTCGCCCGTTACGTCACGGGGCGACCCCGGTTCATCGGCTTCCTCGGCGGCTTCCACGGCCGCTCGATGGGCTCGTTGTCGTTCACCGCCAGCAAATACACCCAGCAGGCGGGTTTCTTCCCGACCATGCCCGGGGTGACGCACGTGCCTTATCCCAACGCGTACCGGCCGCTCTTCGCCGGCGACGATCAGGGCCGGGCCGTCCTCGGCTACATCGAGAATGTCCTCTTTCAGAGCAATCTGCCGGCCGCCGAGGTCGCGGCCGTTCTCGTCGAGCCGATCCAGGGAGAGGGCGGCTATCTCGTGCCCCCGGACGGTTTCCTCCAGGGGCTGCGGGATCTGTGCGATCGGCACGGCATTCTCCTCATCTTCGATGAGGTGCAAAGCGGAATCGGCCGCACGGGCCGGATGTTCGCCAGCCAGCACTGGGGCGTCGCGCCGGACATCATGACCCTGGCGAAGGGGCTGGGGTCGGGGCTGCCCATCGGCATGACCGTGGCCCGCCGCGGCCTCATGGAAAAGTGGAAGCGGGGCGCGCACGGCAATACCTATGGCGGAAATCCCGTGACGTGCGCCGCCGCACTCGCTACTCTCGACCTCGTCGAGCGGGAATACACTGCCAATGCCGCCAAGGTGGGCGACTATTTCATCGGCCGCCTGCGCGAGCTGCAGACCCGTTTCGGGTGCATAGGCGATGTGCGCGGCAAGGGCTTGATGATCGGCATGGAGCTGGTGGAGGATCGCGTGAGCCGCAAGCCGGCCAAAGAGCTGGTCGAGAGGGTGCTCACGCGCGCGTATCACAACGGACTATTACTATTGTCTTGTGGGGTCAGTACCGTGCGATTCATTCCGCCCTTGATGATCGATCGCTCCCATGTGGATGAGGCCCTGGTTCTGTTGGAGACTGCGCTGACCGAAGCGCTTGCACCGACTTAGCGCGGCGCGCCATGACAGACGCCTCCCAGGCGGGTTCCGCGCGGGCACTGGGCTTCTGGACCTGCACGGCGCTGGTGATCGGCAACACCATCGGCGTCGGCATTTTCCTCCTGCCGGCAACGCTGGCCCCGTACGGGCTGAACGCCTTGTGGGGTTGGGGGATCACCATCATTGGCTGCGTGTGCCTGGCGATGGTCTTCGCGGGGCTGCCGCGCCTGTTCCCTGATGATGATGGCCCCTACGCCTACACGCAGAGAGCCTTCGGCAGCGGCATTACCTTCTACGTGTTGTGGTGTTATTGGTTCTCGACGTGGGTGACCAATGCCACGATCGCAACGGGTGTCGTCGGCTACCTCTCGATCCTGATCTCCGGCCTGCGCGCCGCTTCGTGGCTGACACCGGTGGTGGCTCTCGTCTTCGTCTGGGCGTTCGTGCTCGTGAATTCCCGTGGAATCCGCACGGCGGCGTCGATCCAGATGATCACCACCGTGCTGAAGCTCCTGCCGCAGCTCGGCGTCATCCTGTTAGGAGCCTGGCTGTTCTTCGCGCACCCCACCTTGTATGCCGCCCACATACCGCCGAATCCCTTCTCGTTGCACGAGACCATGGACGCTACGACCAATGCGCTCTACGCCATGCTGGGCATCGAGTGCGCCATCATCCCCGCGGCGAAAGTCATCAATCCCGGGCGCACCATCCCGCGAGCCACGATCGTCGGCACCCTGGTCACGGCATTCGTCTATCTGGGGGCGTCCGTGGTGCCCATGCTGCTCATTCCGCAGGCGGAGCTCGCCACCTCCAGCGCGCCGTTCGCCGATCTCTTCGTGAAATATCTCGGGCCGCAATATGGCTGGTGGCTCGCGCTGTCCATCGTCATCTGCGGCCTCGGAGCCTTGAATGGCTGGACTCTCATTGTCGGCGAGCTGACCCAGACGTTCGCGGTACACGGGCGCTTCCCCGCGGCCTGGGGGACGACCAGTCGGCGCGGAACACCCACCACCGCATTCATCGTGACCGGTATCTTCGCCAGCGGGCTCCTCGTCATGAACTACGGCGACTCGACGGCAAAGCTGTTTCTGTTCTTCAGCCAACTCGTGACGGCGGCCAATTTGCCCTTGTATCTCGCGTGCTCGCTGGCTGTGCTCATCGTGTGGCGGCAGGGAAAGATCCCGCACCTCGGGCGCCGCGAGCTGCTTTGGATCGCCGCGGCGGTGCTCGCCGCGGCGTATTGCATCTGGGCATTCGTGGGTGTCGGCACCAAGCCCTGGTTGTATGCCATCGGGCTTGCGATCGCGGCGATTCCCTTCCACTGGTGGTCGCTGCGCTCCGTGGGCGGCGGTCGCGCACTGGGCGGCGCGGCGGCGGTATCCGATCCCGTCAAATCACCGTAACGGTACCGAAATGACCGCCCCCCATGAACCGGAGGGCGAGCCGTATCATGGCGGGCACGAATCGCGGCCGCAGCAGCCGGGTGTCGTAGGGCGCGAGCCGTCGGTCATTCTCGCGCAAGCAGATCCCGGCCAGCCGTTTGAAATCGATGTCGACTCCGAGCTGCTGGGAGCCCGTCAGCGTGAAGTTGTTGTCCTGCGTGCTGGCGCGGCTGTCGACGCTGCGAGCCGTGCCGATGCGTTCCCAGATGAGACAGATCCCCACGGCCAGCACTTTCAGCTCGAACAGCGGGCGGCGCCACCAGGGCATGTTGCGCCGCCACCAGGCGACCCAGTTGACGAAGAAGAGAATGTGGCGGCCTTCCTCGCGCATGACCGGCTCGAACGTATCGACGAGCTGCGGCGGAAAGAAACCGGAGGACTTGGCGAGATCGAACAGGCCGAAGCCGAAGAAGCTGTCGATGCACTCCGAGTAGCCGGTGACCATGAAGGCCCACTCCGCATCGCGCGGGACCCGGTATTGGGGCTCCGGCTGCAGCTGAATGCCGTAGAAGCGCACCATGTTGGCGAGGACCTGCTTGTGGCGGCTTTCCTCGTAAGCGTTCATCTCGACGGCCAGGCGCAGCAGCCCGGAGCAGCTGCGTTCGGCAAAAGTCCTGACATTGAGGCCCGCGCGGCCTTCGGTCTGCACGGCGATGTCCCAGATCGGCAAGGACGTGATACGCCGCCGCGTGTCCTCGTCCAGCTTCGGCCAATCGATCACGGCCGGCTTGTAAGGGTCGTGGGTCTCTAATTTCACTGTGTTAGAAAAACTCACGTTGGTCTACGCCACGTTTTCGCGCAGCAAGGGCACTGTGCCAGCGTGCGCGCGATCAGGCGGGCCAGGCGAAAGCGCACGCTGGCGATCGACCACGGGTTGTGACGCTGCATC
>DASZVD010000190.1:0-3423 GCA_035547375.1 Steroidobacteraceae bacterium | reverse complement strand
GGAAAGGCGAAGGCGGTCATCGGCAGGCTCCTTGCGACGGGGGGCCGCAGATTGCCACTGAAGACGCTCGGTCGAAAGGGTCGCGCCTGGGGAGGGAGCGACGAGGCGGCAGAGAGGAAGAGCGGCGGGCGGCGGCGAGGGGGCGGGTGAGGGGGCAGGCAAGTGGGGAGGCTGCAAGCGGGGAGGTTGCGGGTGGGGAGGCAGAGAGAGTGGTGAGCGCCGGCGAGAGGCGGTGGGGGCGAGCGGTGGGCACAGCGAGGGGCGGAGGCGGTGAGCGCGGAGACGGCGAGGGGATGAGGCGCGTCGGTGGGTGGCGGCGAGGGACAGTGAGGGACGGTGAGGCGAGCGGTGGGTGGCGGTGAGGGACGGTGAGGTGAGCGGTGGTGCCGCGAGGGCCGAAGCGACTAGTGGGGAGGCAACGAGGGGTGGTGAAGGGCGTGAGCGGTGGTGAGAGGCGGCGACGCGCCACTCGACCCGGTAGACTAGGTCCATGAGCAGCGGACCGAAGCGCCTCTGGCGCACCGAAGCCACTCTCCAGGAGTTGCAGGATCACGCTCGCCAGACATTGGCTGAACATTATCGTCGTCTAAGGCTCGCGGTGCGCGAACGAAGGGGGACACCATGGCGGAGAACCTGAGCTCGGGCACGGCGGGTGTATCTGCCAACGAGGCGCTGATCACTTACACTCACGTGATCTATGCGCTGCACGCGTTGGCGGTGGTTGTCGGCATCTCGACTTCGGTGACCATCGTCGGCAGCTTCGTCTGCGGCATTCCGTCCATCGTCGCGGTGATCATGAACTACGCGCGCAGATCCGCGACCCGGGGGACCTTCCTGGCATCGCACTTCGATTGGCAGATCCGGACGTTCTGGTTCGCGCTGCTGTGGTCCATCGTCATCTGGGCGGTCTCGCTGCCGCTGATGTTGGTGTTGGTTGGATTCCCGTTGTTCTTTCTGGGGTTCGCCGCGTTGGCCATCTGGATCGTGTACCGCGTGCTGCGCGGCTGGCTGGCGTTGCGTGACCGCCGACCCATGTATCTATGAAGCAGATTCTAGTGTTGGTTTGTACGGGTGTGGCCGTCGCGGGCTGTGGCCAGAAGGGGCCCTTGTACCTGCCGGACAAGAACGCTTCGGTCATCACCCGTCCGGCGCCCGCTGCGGCAGCGCCGGCACCCGCCTCTGGCACTGCGCCTGGCGCGCCGAAGCCGGAAGAAGACAAGAAGGACGACTCACAGTCCTCCAGTCCGCCGCCTCGCTGAGACCGCACCTCGTCGCGACTGCCACCTCAATGAGATCAGTGGCTCGAGCTCGGGGGCTCAAGCTCGAATCATGTCTTGATGAGATCTTTGAGTGCGCGCGCGGTGCTGCTGTCGGGGAACACCGTGCTATCGAGCGCCCGCGCCGGGACGTGTAGATGTTCCGTCAGGACTCCCTTGAGCACTGATCGTAAATCTTGCGTCGGCATGAGATCGCGCCCCTGGTACAGAGCGTGCGCTGACAATCCGGGCCAGTCGGCAACCACACGACCGCCGCGTACGGCTCCGCCGATGAGAAACGCTGCGGCACCTGTGCCGTGGTCGGTGCCGCGAGTGCCGTTGATTGCGGCGGTTCGGCCGAACTCGGTCGCGAGTAGAACCACGGTGTCGTTCCACGTGGGTCCGAGCTGTTCCTTCAGGCTCCGCAGCCCCGTGTCGAGCGCCGCGAGTCGTCCTGCCAGCTGACCTTGCGCACTGCCTTCATTCGCATGGGTATCCCAGCCGGTCGTATCGAACACCGCTACTTTCGGACCGTCTTCGCGCCCGAGAAACTCGGCCGCGGCATGGATCACTTCGGTGTAGCGCGCGCCAATGCGCGCGGTAGCGGGGCCACCCGGGGCGGCATTGGCTGCGCCGGCCATGGTTCCGTTGCTGGCGCTGCCGATACCGCCCATCATCGGGGTGTCGGCGATCTCGTCGGCCGCTTGCGCATCGGCCAAACGGCCCGCCAACACCGGATCGCCCGCATACAGGTCGGCGATCCGTTGGAGCGTGTCTTCATCGAGTGCTGCCAGCTTCGACGGTGACCACGAAGTCACCTCGGCCGGTCCGCGCATGACCAGGGGTATGTTCTGCCCGAGAGCGACGCCCAGCTCCTTGTTCGGGGTCTGTCCCGGGGGGATCGCGGCGAGCGCTCTGTTGAGCCAGCCGCTTTGCACGGCGTGCGGCCGAACGTTTCCGCTTTCCAGCACATCCTGACCATCGAAGTGGGAGCGCTCGCGGTAGGGACTGGCGATCGCGTGAAACACCACGAGCTCGCGAGCCGTGAAGGACTCCTTCAGGAAGGTGAGCGAAGGGTGCAGGCCGAACAGCTCATTCAGCGGCAGCAGGCCGCTTCCAGGGATAGCGAGGTCGCGTCGCAGGTTGGCGTAATCCGGATCACCGTAGGGTGGGACGGCAGCCAGACCGTCGAGCGCGCCACGCAGGATGACAAAGACGAAGCGGCACTTTCCGTTTATCGCTGTGTTGGCGAACGACAGTCGCGAGGTGAGGAGCGCTCCGCCGGCTGCAAGTGCCCCGGCCGTGAGAAAGTCACGTCTTTTCATGGGGATCATCCTCATCGTCGCATGAATTCCGGTGCCGCCAGTAACAGCGTCACGGCCTGTGAGGCGCTCGCGGCGTGAGAAATCGCGGTGCGTGTCGCGGTCGTCAATGTGTCGCCCAACAGCTTTGGCGCGAGATCCAAGGCATCGCGCCGATTTCCCAAGCGTTGTCCGACCGCGTCCGCCCATTCGATGCGTTTCATAAGTGCGGAGGCACCGTCCCAATCCGCACTCCTGTCCGGCCAGCCGGCCGGCGAGCCGGGCGCGTAGGTCCGCTGTCCCAGCAGCTCGAACGGCGCCAAAGGGTTTCGCCCGGCGTCCGCGGGGATCTGCAAACCGCGGAAGCTGGAGATGACGTAGTCAGAGGGTGTCTTGAATTTTGCGAGCGGCTCCGCCCAGGCGTCCGGCGATTCCAACAGGGCTTCGTAGACGCGCGGCAGGTTTCCGCCGCTTTCAGTGTAGGCCCGAGCGATACGATCGATGGCTTTGCGTGGCGGGTCGTCGGCGACGAAATGCCGCGCGAGCTTCGTCGCGAGGAAGCGCGCCGTCGAGGGATTGGTCGCCAGGTCGCGCAGCACGGCTACGCCCTGGTCGAACCCCGTGTCGGGATAGCGTTTGCCGAGGACGACCTTTGCACCGGGCTCGTGCAGCTCGGCGCGGAACATGAATTTTCCCGGCTCGCCCTGCGGGCGCCGGCCTTGCTCGCCGCCAATGGACCAGCCGGTGATGACTTGCGCGAACGTGGTGACATCGGTTTGCGTGTAGCCGCCGCCGACACCCAGCGTGTGCAGCTCGAGAGTCTCGCGCGCGAGATTTTCGTTGATGCCGACCTTGCGCTCGATGTG
>DASZVD010000189.1:0-5011 GCA_035547375.1 Steroidobacteraceae bacterium | reverse complement strand
CGCGCCGGAGCCGCAGCAGTGTCGGTGCTGACCGAGCCAAGTCGTTTCGACGGCTCGATGGCGCACCTGGAGCAGGCGACGAAGGCTCTGACGCCACACAACGTCCCTGCCATGCGCAAGGATTTTCTGGTGGACCCTTATCAGGTCATCGAGGCCCGATTGGCTGGGGCGGGCGGTGTACTGGTGATCATTCGCATGCTGGCACCGCAGGCCGTGCACGCCCTGATCGAACGGGCGGCCGGACTCGGATTGTTCGTATTGCTGGAGGCATTCGACGAGAGTGATATCGAGATGATGCACGCCATCATCGATCGTCACATCCCCAGCGGCGTCGAGATGCTGGCCGGCGTGAATTGCCGGGATCTCGCCACGCTGCAGATCGTACCGGAGCGCCTCGATGAGCTGGCTCATCTCCTGCCCGCTCGCGTGCCGCGAGTGGCCGAAAGTGGCGTGCTGACGGCCGATGACGCAGGACGGATCGCAGCAGCGGGATACGAGCTGGCCCTGGTTGGGAGCGCCTTGATGCAAGGCGGTGATCCCGGTGCGTTGGCGGGTGCGATGTTGGCGGCGGGCCGAGCCGCGCGAGCGGCCCATGTGGATTAAGATTTGTGGGATGACCACGCCCGAGGCCGTGACGGCTGCGCTCGATGCGGGCGTGGATGCGCTCGGCTTCGTCTTTGCGAAGTCGGTACGCCGGGTCAGCCCGGAAGCCGCACTCGAGCTCGCGGCGCCGGCGCGGGGAAAGGTGCTCTGCGTGGCGGTTACGCGTCATCCCCTGCAACGGGACGTGGATGAAATGCTGGCGGTGTTCAAACCGGATGTGCTCCAGACCGACGTGTCGGATCTGGGGGAATTGCAGTTGCCGGCGCAGCTCGAGCTCCTTCCCGTGCTGCGCAGCACGGCGCACGCAGTGTTTCCGGCGCGAGTGTTGTTCGAGGGCCCTGCGAGCGGAACGGGTGTGACATGTGATTGGACAGAGGCGCAGCGGGTGGCGCGGCGCACGCAAGTGGTCCTTGCGGGCGGCCTGAATCCCGGCAACGTCGCCGCCGCTATCGCGGCGGTGCGTCCGTTCGGTGTTGATGTCTCGACTGGAGTCGAAGCGCGGCCGGGTGTGAAGAGCCCGGCTGCAATCGCGAATTTTGTATCCGCGGCGCGCGTGTAGCGTCCGCGCAAGAGGATGATCTATGACAGTGTCTGAAATGGGTCTCGACGGCCAGCGCCTGTTGGCTGATGCCATCGCCGGCAGGTTTCCCGACTCCCAGGGCCGCTATGGTCCTTTCGGCGGCCGGTATGTCCCCGAGACGCTCATCCCGGCCCTCGAGCGGTTGGAGCAAGGGGTCCGCGAGCACCTGCACTCCGATGACTTCCAGGTGGAGTTCAAGCAGGAGCTGAAGACCTGGGTGGGGCGTCCGACGCCGTTGACCTTCGCCAAGCGTCTCTCGGAGCGTTGGGGGGCCAACATCTGGCTGAAGCGCGAGGATCTGGCGCACACCGGCGCTCACAAGATCAACAACGCGATCGGCCAGGCGATCCTTGCAAAGAAGATCGGCGCAAAGCGCATCGTCGCGGAGACCGGAGCCGGGCAACATGGTGTGGCGAGCGCGGCCGCCTGCGCACGCCTGGGCCTGCCGTGCACCGTATACATGGGTGCTGTCGACATGGAGCGCCAGGCTCCGAATGTCGGCCGCATGCGCCTGCTTGGTGCCGAATGCGTGCCCGTCACGACGGGAGATCGAACCTTGCGCGCGGCGATAGACGAAGAGCTGCGCGCCTGGGTGTCCGATCCGTTGGATACTGACTATCTGATGGGGTCGGCGGTTGGTCCACATCCCTACCCTTATCTCGTGCGTGAGTTGCAAGCCGTCATCGGGCGCGAAGCGCGCGCGCAGATCAAGGAGGCGACTGGCGCTCTTCCTCACGCGGTCATCGCCTGCGTCGGCGGTGGGTCGAACTCCATCGGCACCTTCCACGCTTTCGTGCCGGATACGGGTGTGGAGATCATCGGCATCGAGGCCGGCGGACGGGGGCCCGGCTTGGGTGATAACGCGGCAACACTGTCGTTCGGCAGCCCCGGTGTGTTGCACGGCAGTTTCTCCATGTTGCTCCAGGATGAGGACGGGCAGATCCAGGAGACGCATTCGGTGTCGGCGGGACTGGATTACCCAGGAGTGGGGCCGGAGCATTCCTTGCTGCTCGCCGCCGGCCGCGTGCGTTATCTCGCGTCGAGCGATTCGGAGGCACTCGAGGCGCTCGAAGAGTGCAGCAGGCATGAAGGCATCCTGCCCGCGATCGAGAGCGCGCACGCGCTCTTCGGTGCGCGTCGCTGGGCAGCCAACAACCAGGGGCGAAACATCGTCGTGTGCCTTTCCGGCCGAGGCGATAAGGACATGCCGACGCTGCAAACGACGCTGCTCGCGGGGGGTGGCAAATGATGCCGCGTGACTCGATCAGCCGCGCGATCCGCGCGGCTGCGGCGCTTGGCGAGCCGGCCCTGGTGGCATTCCTCACCGCCGGATACCCGAGCCGCGACAAGTTCCGGGAGCATCTGCAGGCTGTCGCAGCCGGTGCCGATGTCGTCGAGATCGGTGTGCCTTTCACCGATCCGATGGCCGACGGCGTGACCATTCAGCGCTCGAGTCGCGCCGCGCTCGCGCAAGGTGTGAGCCTCCGGTGGATCTTTTCGGAGTTGGAGGCGATGCCGCGGTTGCAGACGCCGCTGCTGCTGATGAGCTATCTGAACCCGCTCCTCGCATTGGGCATGAGGAAATTGGCCGATGCCGCCGCTCGCGCCGGCGTATCGGGATTCATCGTGCCGGACCTGCCGTTGGATGAGAGCGCCGAGTTGCGCTCTGCTCTGGATGCGCACGGAATCGCCCTCGTGCAGATGGTGACGCCCGTGACGAAGCCCGAACGAATGCGGCAACTCTGTACCGGCAGTCAGGGCTTCGTCTATGCCGTGACCATGACCGGAACCACCGGCAAGAACGTTGCGGTGCCGGCAGAGGTCTCCGACTATCTGGATCGAGTGCGGGCTTTGGCGTCCGTGCCCGTCTGTGCCGGCTTCGGAATCCGCAGCCGGGAGCAGGTCGAGCGCTTGCGTGGACACGTCGATGGAGTCGTCGTGGGCTCGGCATTAGTTGAAGTTCTCGAGCGTGGCGAGGACGCTACGCAGTGGTTGCGCAAGCTTCGGGACAGACTTCCAGGGTGACGCATGAAGGTCATGACCATTGGACGACGTTTCTGTGGACCGGCGAATTCCGCCAACGGAGGCTACTTCGCCGGTGTCGTGGCCACGCTTGCCTCGGATACGCTTGCGGTGCGGCTGTTGAAGCCGCCACCACTGGAGACCGAGCTCGACATCAGCGAGCGCGAGGATGGGGTTTTCCAGGTGCGGCACGGCGACGTGGTCGTCGGTGAAGCCCGCCACACGGAGCTGAAGCTCGAGTTGCCACCGGCGCCGACGTATTTCGAGGCTGTGGAGGCATCGCGTCGCTATACCGGCTTTTTCGCGCATCGCTTTCCCACGTGCTTCGTGTGCGGCACGCAGCGGCCGAGGGGTGACGGAATGCGAATTTTCGCAGGACCCATTGCCGAGCGGAAAATTGTCGCCGCGCCCTGGGTTCCGGATGCCTCGCTCGATCGCGGTGACGGGAAGGTTCGGCCGGAGTTCATGTCCGCCGCGCTCGATTGCCCCGGCTACTACGCGTTGACCCATGAAGACAAGATGATGCTTCTGGCGGAGCTGACGGTGCACTTGGACCGCCTCGTCCACATTGACGAGTCCTGCACCGTGATGGGCTGGCGAATTGGGTCCGACGGCCGCAAGCACGAAGCGGGTACGGCGATTTTCGACGAAGATGGCGAGCTTTGCGGCCGTGCCCGGGCCGTTTGGATAGAGCCTCGCGGCTCTTAGACGAACCCTGCGTGCGGCGCGCGCCTGGGCCTGTCACAACAGGGCTGTGCGCGTCGTCTAGAGGTCATGGATCCCGCATCCGCATTCGAGCGCCATCGACCGAAGCTCTTCGGCATTGCTTATCGCATGCTGGGGTCGCGAGCCGACGCGGAGGATGTGCTCCAGGAGGCCTACCTTCGTTGGCATCGCGCCTCCACTGACGAAATTCGCTCTTGCGAAGCCTGGCTTGTCACTGCGACCACGCGGCTTTGCATCGATCGCCTGCGAGCGTCGCGGGAAGCGCGCGAGATCTACGTCGGTCCCTGGCTTCCCGAGCCGCTCATCGGCGAGGCCGCGCCCGCGGCGGACACATCCGTGGAGCTGGCCTCGAGCCTGTCGATCGCCTTTCTCGTCGTGTTGGAGCGCCTGGCTCCGGATGAGCGGGCCGCGTTCTTGCTGCACGAAGTCTTCGATACCGGTTACGCGGAAATCGCGCAGATGTTGGGGAAGAGCGAGGTCGCCTGCCGCCAGATCGTGAGCCGCGCACGGCGGCGTGTCCGGGAGAACCGGCCTCGCGTTCAGGTGAGCGAGGCGGCGAAGCGCGCGCTCCTCGATCGCTTCGTGCAAGCGGTTCAGACTCAGGACAAGGAGGCCCTGTTGAAGCTGTTCGCCGAATCAGCGACGTGGATATCCGACGGCGGAGGGAAAACGGTGGCGGCGCGCAAGGTCATCCGCGGCCGCGAACGAATCGTGCGTTTCGTGCTCGGCGTGTTGGGCAGCGACGCGAAACGCTTCGGCCGGGAGCGCTTGTTCCTTCCCGTCACGGTGAACGACGAGCCAGGGCTCGCGGTTCATTTCGACGGCCGTCTCTATTCGGTCATTTCCGTCCGGACCGATGGCGAGCGCATTCTCGACGTCTTCATCGTGCTCAACCCGGACAAGTTGCCGCCGCAGGCGGACCCGAGCCCGTGAGGCTCCTGAATCAGGAGAATCCGTCATGAATCCCAGGATCGACTTCCAGAAGCAGAACCCCAAGCCGATGCAGCTGATGTTGGCCATCGAGGCCTACGTGCGCGGGTGCGGGCTCGAGCACGGATTGTTGCACTTGATCAAGTTACG
>DASZVD010000188.1:0-8620 GCA_035547375.1 Steroidobacteraceae bacterium | reverse complement strand
TGGTCGCCCATGAGGTGCGTGCCCTGTCCGAGGCGGCCCGCACGACGGGCAAGCGCATCACCGGCACCGTGAATCTGATCAGCGCGCAGCTGACGGAGATCGGCGCCAAGAACGAGCGGGTCTCGCACCGTGACCAGCAGTCCGTCACCGACTCCCAACAGCACATCCGTACCGTGCTCGAGCGCTTCAACGCGCGCACGACGCGGCTCGCCGATTCGGCGAACCAGGCACGCCAGGCCAGCGAGTCGATCAAGGGCGAGGTCTGCGACGCGCTGGTGCAGCTGCAGTTCCAGGACCGCACGGGCCAGATCCTGCAGCACGTCGTCGCCAGCATGCAGCAAGTCCAGGATCTGCCGAGCGACGCGCACGATGCGCACCAGCAGGTCCGCCGGCACATGGAAAACATGGCTCGCTCCTACACCACCGAGGAGCAGCGCCGGCTGCACCGCGGCCTGGAGAGTCAGTCGATCGAGCCGCAGGAAGTCACTTTTTTCTAAGGCAGCGCACATGGCCAAGAAAGTATTGATCGTGGACGATTCTTCTTCCGTCCGGACCGTCGCGAAGATGGCTCTGCGCGAGAAGGGCTACGACGTGGTGGAGGCCTCCAACGGCCAGGAAGCCCTCCAGAAGCTCGACGGCGAACGCTGTCATCTCGTCATCAGCGACGTGAACATGCCCGTCATGGACGGCATCACGCTGTTGAAGGAGATCAAGAAGCACGCCAACTACAAGTTCACGCCGGTGATCATGCTGACCACCGAGTCCGGCGAGGACAAGAAGCAGGAAGGCCGCGCCGCCGGCGCGAAGGCCTGGATCACGAAGCCGTTCCAGCCGCAGATCCTCGTGGACGCGGTCTCCAAGCTCATCATGGCTTGATCGCGAACGGCAGAAAATCTCCATGGGCTCTCCGGTTCAATATAAAAAGCGTGCTGTGCACGTTGATGGCGAGATGACCGTCTACACGTGCGGTCAGCTCAAGCCGCTGCTGCTCGAGCAGCTCACCAAGCATGCGAACGCGCGTGACCTCGACTTGTCGCGAGTCGTTGAGATCGACACGGCGGGCTTGCAGCTGTTGCTGATGGCGCGTCGTCATGCCGGCGCGGGCGGCCGCGAGCTTCGTATCACCAATCCGAGTCGCGCGGTTGCCGAAGTGCTCGAGCTGTGCCGGCTCGGTGCCTTGATCGCGCCGTCACAAGCCGCAGCAGGTGCCCAATGAACCTCGACGAGGCCCTGCCGGGATTCGTTGCCGAGAGCGCGGACCTGTTGCGTGAGATGGAGGCGGCGCTGCTGAATTGCGGCGGCGGCACCACCGATCCTGAGATCATCAACCTCATTTTCCGCAGCGCCCATACCATCAAGGGCTCCGCCGGACTGTTCGGGCTCGACGGCATCGTCGAGTTCGTGCACGTCATGGAGACGGCGCTCGACATGGTTCGCCTCGGCAAAGCGCCGATGTCGGAAGAGCTGGTCAGTGTGCTGCTGCGCTGCAAGGATCACGTCGACGCGTTGCTCGTGCCCGTGGCGACAGGCGGCAAGGTGGATCAAGGCTTGGAGTCGAGCGGCGCGGAGTTGCACGCCGAGCTGCGTCGTCTGACCGAAATCGACGGTGATGAGAAGGTTGCCACGAAGAGCGCGAGCGCGGCGGCCCCGCGCGCTGCTGCGGCTGATAACGACTGGCACGTGAATGTTCGGTTCGGCGCAGGCGTCCTGACATCGGGAATGGACCCGCTCGGATTTGTCCGCTATCTGCAGACGTTCTGCGAGATCCGGCAGCTGACGGTGCTCGACGATGCGCTGCCAGCGCCCGAAGAGATGAATCCCGAGGTGTGTTATCTCGGGTTCGACATGGAGTTGCGCACGGCTTCGGACAAGCAGGCTATCGAAGCGGCGTTCGAATTCATTCGCGAGGACTGCACGCTCGTCATTACACAGCTTGCCAAGGCGGCACCGGCATCTGTTGCTACTGCGGTGACGCGAGGTGGCAGCCAGACTACCGAAGAACCGGGGAAGAGGCAGGCGGCCAGCGCCAGTGAGGGCGCCGCCGCCGCGGCCTTCGTCCGGGTCGACGCCGCGAAGCTGGATTACCTGATCACGCGCATCGGTGAGCTCATCATCGCTGCCGCGGGTGCCAACATGCTGGCACGACGCAGCGGCAACGGCGAGCTGGAAGAAAGCACCTCAACGCTTTCCAGTCTTGTAGAGCAGGTGCGCGAGAGTGCTTTGCAGCTGCGCATGGTGAAGATCGGTGGGACTTTCAGCCGCTTCCAGCGCACCGTACGCGATGTCTCACGGGAGCTCGGAAAGGAGATTCAACTCGTCGTCCGCGGCGAGGACACGGAGCTCGATAAGACCGTCGTTGAGCGGATCGCCGATCCGCTTACCCATCTCGTTCGTAATGCGATCGACCATGGCATCGAGTCCGCCGAGGTTCGCGCGGCCGCCGGCAAGCCGGCGGTGGGTACCGTCACCCTCAACGCCTATCACGACTCCGGCAGCATCGTCATTGAAGTCAGCGACGATGGCGGTGGCTTGAAGCGCGAGAAGATTCTTGCGAAGGCCATCGAGCGCGGCCTGGCAGAGGAAGACCAGTCCCTGACGGATAGTGAGGTTTTCGGCTTCATCTTTGAAGCGGGTTTCTCCACCGCCGCGAGCGTCACCAATCTTTCGGGGCGCGGTGTCGGCATGGACGTCGTGAAACGCAACATCACGGCGCTCCGCGGCAGTGTAGGAATCAAGAGCGAGGAAGGAAAAGGTACTACGGTCACGGTGCGCCTGCCTCTCACTCTGGCCATCATCAACGGCTTCCAGGTCGCGGTCGGCAGGTCGAGTTTCGTGCTGCCGCTCGAGACCATCGAGGAATGTGTCGAGTTCGCGGCCGAGGAAGGCCACGACTTCGCCAATCTACGCGGCAAGGTGTTGCCGTTCATCAGGCTGCGGGACGTGTTCGCAACGCGCGAGGCGCCCGCACGCCGTCAAAGCATCGTGGTCGTGAAGCACGCCGGTGAGCGCGCTGGACTGGTGGTCGATGCGCTGCTCGGCGAGTTCCAGACCGTCATCAAGCCGCTGAGCAAGTTGTTCCGCAATGTGGATTGCATCAGCGGCTCCAGCATTCTCGGCACCGGCGAGGTCGCATTGATTCTCGACGTACCGACTCTGATCCAGCAGGCCATGGCGCGCGGGCGGCACAACGCCGCCACCGCCGCCCGCGCAGGAGTTTAGGCAGATGGCGCAGAGGGTGAAGCAGGCGACGACGAGCGTTGCCGGCAACCTGGGATTGGTCGCTCCCGAGCCCGGCACGGCCGAGCAGACCCACCAGCACCTCACTTTCGTCCTGGGCGGTGAGGTCTTCGCGATGGGCATTCTGACCATCAAGGAGATCATCGAGTACGCCGATCTCACCGAAGTTCCGCTGACGCCGGAGTACCTGCGCGGGGTGATCAACCTGCGCGGCGCGGTCGTGCCGGTCATCGATCTGTCGATCCGTTTCGGCAAGCCGGCTAGCCCGGTGACGAAGCGCACCTGCATCGTGATCATCGAGATCGAGGCGAGTGGCGAGCGGCACGTTCTAGGTGTCGTGGTCGACGCTGTGAACGCCGTGCTCGATATTCCGGCAGCGGACATCGAACCCCCGCCGGCCTTCGGCACACGCATTCGGGCGGACTTCATCCAGGGCATGGGCAAGGTAAACGGCAAATTCGTCATACTCCTCGATGTGAATCACGTGCTCGCCGTGGAGGAGATGCACGTTCTGACCGGGGCGCAGGACGCCGCGGCCGGCGAAGCGGCGTAAATGATCAGAATCTCCGATTCCGAATTCGGGCAGTTCCAACGCTTCATTTTCGAGACAGCCGGGATCACGCTCAGCGAGGCCAAGAAGGCGTTGGTGAGCGGCCGGCTGGCGAAGCGTCTGCACGCCTGCAACGTGAAGAACTACGGCGAGTATTTCCGTCTCCTGACGAGCGGCCAGTCGCCGCGCGAGCTGCAGATGGCCGTCGATCTGCTCACGACCAACGAGACGTACTTTTTCCGGGAGCCCAAGCACTTCCAGTTCCTCAAGAAGGTCATCGAGGCACGCGGCACCCGTAGCGGGCCACCGCGGATCTGGAGCGCCGCGGGCTCCACCGGCGAAGAAGCCTACAGCATCGCCATGCTGCTCGAGGACTGCCTCCCGGGCCAGGCGTGGGACGTGCTCGCGTCGGACATCAGTACGCGTGTCCTGGAGCGTGCCCGTGCCGCGCACTATTCGATGGAGCGCATTGCGAACTTTCCGCCCGGGTACCTGCAGCGCTTCTGTCTCAAGGGGCTGGACTCGCAGGAGGGCACGATGCTCGTCGACCCTCAACTGCGCAACAGGGTGCGTTTCATGCAGGTCAACCTCAACGCGCCGTTGCCGCAGATCGGCACATTCGACGTCGTCTTCCTGCGCAATGTGCTCATCTATTTCAACATGGAGACGAAGCGCAAGGTCGTGCAGCGGGTCGTCAATAACATCAAGCCTGGCGGCTTCCTCTTTATCGGGCACTCGGAGAGCCTGATCGAGGTGAGCGGGGCCGTCGAGCTCGTCGAGCCGGCCATCTACCAGAAGCCCAAATGACGACTCCCATCAAGGTCATGATCGTGGATGACTCGGCGGTGGTGCGGCAGGTCCTCGTGGAGCTGCTGAAGGCCGATCCGGGCATCCAGGTGATCGCCGCCGTAGCCGACCCGCTCTTTGCAATGCAGCGCATGAAGTCGCAGTGGCCGGACGTCATTGTGCTTGACGTCGAAATGCCTCGTATGGATGGAGTGACCTTCCTGCGTAAGCTCATGCAGGAGCGTCCGACACCGGTCGTGATCTGCTCGACGCTCACGGAGGCCGGTGCGCCAACCACGATCGAGGCCCTCGCGGCGGGCGCGGTGACCGTGATCACCAAGCCGAAGGTTGGACTGAAGCAGTTCTTGAACGATGCGGCGCATGAGTTGGTTGCTGCGATTCGTACGGCAGCCAAAGCGAATGTAACGCGGCTAGGCGCCCGCGCGGAAGCCGCCTCTCGTGCCGATGCTGCCTCTCGTGCCGACGCGCACGCGCGAGCTGAAGGCGCTGCGCGCACTGAAGGGGCTGCGCGCACTGAAGGGGCAGGGGCGTCTTCGTCAATCAAGCAGAAAAACACGGCTGACGTCATTCTGTCTCCGGCGGGCGAGAGAGCAATGACGGTCACGACCGAACACGTGGTCGCGATTGGGTGCTCGACCGGTGGCACCCAGGCGTTACAAGTCGTTTTGTCCGCTCTTCCGGCGGTCTGTCCGGCCGTAGTGATCGTTCAGCACATGCCGCCCAACTTTACCGCTGCTTTCGCGCAGCGTTTGGATGGACTGTGCAGGATCACCGTGAAAGAAGCGAAGAACAACGACCGCGTCGTTCCTGGTTGCGCTCTCATTGCGCCCGGAGGCAAGCATCTGCTCCTCCAACGCAGCGGTGCGCAGTATTATGTCGAGGTGCGCGAAGGTCCGCCGGTCAACCGCCACTGTCCCTCTGTCGATGTGTTGTTCCGCTCTGCCGCGAAGGCGGCCGGGCGTAACGCGTTGGGCATCATCATGACCGGCATGGGTGACGATGGCGCTCGCGGCTTGAAGGAGATGCGCAACGCCGGCGCCAACACCATCGCACAGGACGAGGAGAGCTGCGTCGTGTTCGGAATGCCCAAGGAGGCGATCCGGATGGACGCGGTCGATCGTATTCTCCCGTTGGACGAGCTGCCGCGGGCAATTCTGCAGGCGTGAGCGGCTGCGGCGTCTACCTCAGCGCCGAATCCGTCACGCTGCGCCGTGCTTGCGCGGGTACGGGCGCACCCATTTCATAAAGCGACTGCCGAATGACCTCGTCGGGCTTGACGGCCGGCCGTCCGCCCGCGGCGAGCTGATCCGCGTATTCAAACAACTTGTGGAACAAGCCCGCCTGGTCGACGGGTGCGCGTAAGGTAATCTGCGGGTGGCCGACGAAGAGTTGGTGCCATGTGCCGAGCACGCCGTCCCAGAAGGCGCGGGTTTTTTGGTAGTACTCATCAGCTGCGGCGAAATCTCCGCCGCGGATGTGCGAGTAACGGGCGACGCCATATTCGCGCGCGAGGTACGGCTTCGTGGAATCGATGGCGCGGTCTTGCGTCAGGACCGTTTTGAGGTTGTTTTCCTCCTGCACCCAGCCGGTGGCGGTAATGGTGTGGCGGTTGGTTCCCAGCAGCACCTGATAATCCTTGCGCACGCTCCACTCCCGTCGAGGCAGCGGACGCCAGGTGTCACCGCTGATCCAGGTAGAGAAGCTCGCCGTGTGGCTCCAGTGGCCCAGGCTTGCATAGCGGGGAGACTCGTCGACCTGATAGACGGTCTGCGACCAGGTGCCGGTGCTTTCGGCCGGGCTCAGAGCGCGGCGCTCCCAGCGCTCGCGCCCCTTGAACTCGACCAGATCGGCGGGCTCGTACTGCCAGGTCTGGCGCCAGTGCTTGGTGACCATGGGCTCGCTGATCGAGCCGTCGGCTTGCACGACCCGCATGTCGAGAATGTGCACCAGGCTGATGGTCTTGCCGCTGTCCGAGTCGACGTAGATCCGCTCGGTGCCCCAGGACTGGTAAGGCTTGTCGCGCGGGGTGGCGGTCGGAAAAGTCTCGATCTCGAGGAAGTCGAAGGTGACCCGGTAATCGCCGGCCATGGCGAGAATCGCACGGCGATCACGCTCGAAGGGCGACAAGCCGGGTTCCCGCAGGGCGGTCCAGGCCTTCGAGGGCTCGGTCTCGAGAGTCACCGGCGGCCCTTTGGTCGTGCCGCCGCGCGGGGCCGGAGAGTCGGGCTGGCCGAGCTGCCAGGTGAAGGTGTAGCGCGGCGGCGGGGCGTCGGCTCGCGCCGAGCCGCAGCCCAGTGCGGCCAGGGTAGTCAGTGCGATCCCCAGTGCGCCACGCAGGGTGATGCCTAGTGCGCCACGCAGCGTGATGCCTAGTGCGCTGCGCAGGGTGGCCCCTGGCGCGCGGCCACGAATACAGCTGATCACGATTGCCGCTCCTTCATCGACTCCGGCACACTAATTGGAATGATCCGGGTTCACAAGGCGGGGAGCCGATGGCGCATCGTGCTTGCCGGCGTATTGGTTTGCGCTGGCGCCGCGGCTTACTGGAGCTTTCACGCTCTGCGCACTCCCACGCCACAGCTGCTGCGCCTGGCCGACGGTACCGAGCTGTTCTACCTGTCCAACTCCAAGGTCGAGCCCGCGGCGTCCTATCCGCGCGTCCGCGAAATCTCCGTCGACGGTGAAGTATTCATTCGGGCCACTGCGGGATCGCAACCCTTGATCGTCCGCTCGCGCCTCTTGCACCTGACGGTCGTCGGTGAGTCGGGGCTGCGAGTGACCGCCCGGTCGAATGAGACGGGGGAGGAGGCCGATGTGCTCTATGGGCGTGTCGAGGCCACGAAAGCCTACCCCTCGCAGCAGCACGACACGGATACCCTGCTTGCGGGTGAGGAAGTCATGGTCAACGAGACAATCGATCTGCAGGAAAAGGAAACGACGGACGTCGCGCGGCTGCGCGCGTGGAGCGAAGCCCTTATCGCGTCGGCGACGCGGGCCCGGGAGAGCTCGCGACACGACTAACCACGATGCCGTGGCGCTGCAGCTTTCTGTAGAGTGCGTTGCGGCTGATGCCGAGCTGCCGCGCGGTGTGTGACAGGTTGCCGCGATTCTCGCCGATGGCGCGGAAAATCGCGTCGCGTTCGACCTGCTCCAATGCGCTCATCTCGGGCGCCGGAGCTCGAGTTGGGGCTGCGGTGTGGGCTGGGCCGGGGATCCCGGTGGAGGCTGGGTCGCGAGGTGCCTCGGCTGGGGCGCCACCGGTTGCCCATAACTCCTCGGGAAGATCACTCAACCGGATGATGTTTCCGTCGCATATCGCGAATGCGCTGCGGATAACGTTACGCAGCTCTCGGATGTTGCCTGGCCAGGCGTAGGACGTGAGGCAGGTGAATGCGTCCGGCTCGATGTTGTCCGTGCGGGACGAGCCGCTCTCCTCCGCTAGAAAACGGCGAATCAACGTGTGCTTGTCGGCGCGTGCGGCCAGCGGCGGCAGCTCCAGCGTAATACCGTTCAAGCGGTAATACAGATCCTCGCGGAACCTGCCGTTGCTCACCATCTCGCGCAGATCCCGGTTCGATGCGCAAACCACCCGCAGATCGACGGGCACGCCCGTTTCGGCGCCGAGTGGGATGACTTCGCACTCCTCGAGAACGCGTAACAGGCGCGTTTGCAGGAGGAGCGGCATGTCGCCGATCTCATCGAGAAACAACGTCCCGCCCGATGCCTGCACGATCTTGCCTTTGCGACCCTCCTTCCTTGCCCCGGTGAATGCGCCGGGACCGTACCCGAACAGCTCACTCTCGATCAGCGTCTCCGGAATCGCTGCGCAGTTCACCGCGACGAAAGGGTGCGGCGCCCTCGAACTTGCCGCGTGCAGGGCGCGCGCGAAGCACTCTTTTCCGGAGCCGGTAGGGCCTTGAATGAGCACGGGCAGCGTCGAACAGGCGACCCGCGAGGCCTTGCGAAGGAGGCCGGCCATGCGCGAGTCGTTGCCCGCCAGCTCGGTGAGCGTCAGGGCGCGGGGGG
>DASZVD010000187.1:0-2391 GCA_035547375.1 Steroidobacteraceae bacterium | reverse complement strand
GCCCCAGGGGCCGGGTCCTCGCGCCGTTCGGGCGGTGTCCGCCCGGGCACACGGAGGGGGACGGTCATGCGGCCATAGGGCGGCAGGGCTGCGCGGAAGACGCCGGCGCCGTGCTGACAGCATGGGAGCGGGAGCGGCTGGCGCACCTGGCTAAAAAATGACCAGCGGCCCTTGGCCGGTCCGGCTCGCGCTGCGCCTGCGTCGGGGCAGTGCGTTGGGGAAGTTGCGACGAATTCACGTCGCATTTTCTTTTCCAACCTATTGCATCGAACGACCTCGTACCGCAACATGCGCGCGCGTTGCGAGGTGTGGCGTTGAGCAGGCAGGACCTGCGCGAGGTGTTGGAACCCCAAGATGAAAAAGTCAAAAGCGTCGACTGACAGCGACCCTGGACCCCGCCTGCAAGGCGTGAACCAGTATTTGGAGAAGAATTTCCCCGACTTCTTCGCCGAAGCCCGTTTCCAGGTCGGGGATGACGATTACTTCCTTTACGCCCGTTTCGGCCAGTACCTGGCCCGCAGCATCGAGCAGAACCGGGCCTCCCGAGAAAAAATTAACCGCGGCTTCACGGTGCTGAACAAAATGGCACGCGTGTCCGCCCGGCACCCGCACATCCGTCAGATGCTCGTGTCCGGACCGCTCGAATACATCGTGGACGCTCCCAAAGCCCGTGCCCTCGCGCTCAAGCGGCTGTCGCCCGTGGCGCAAGGGTATTTGGAAAGTCTCTGCGAGTGAGGTCGCAAGGGCGCCGTTCGAGATCCACGGTCTCGGATGGCGCCAACTTACTTCGCGACAGCAGCGATTCGCGCGAGGTGCGGCTCTTTACCCAGGTTCGCTCCGCAGGAGCACGATGAGCGGCTTCTCTACGCAGGTTCGCGCGGCGTCAGCGCGACCTTCAGACTTTGCGTCCGCCTCACCACGCTCAGTGTCAGCGACGAGCCCACCGGCCAACGGCTCAGATGGCGGTGAAGCGCGTCGATCCCATTCACCGGAGTCTCGTTCACGCCAACGATAAGGTCGCCGGGCCTGAGATCGGACTCCACGGCCGGTCCTGACTCATCCCGGCCAATCACTTCGATCGCCCGCGTCACGTCCAGGCCGAGCGCTCGCACCAGGCGCAGATCGATCGGCCGGTCGCGCACCGAAATGCCGAGGTAAGCGCGACGGACACGTCCCTGCGTGAGGATTTCCGTCAGCACCCACTGCGCCGTCCCAGCGGGCACGGAAAAGCCGATTCCCTGGGCCATCGCGATGATGGCTGTGTTGATACCGACCACGCGCCCCTGCGCGTCCACCAACGGTCCCCCGGAGTTACCGGGGTTCAGTGCGGCCGTGTGCTGCACGATGCCTTCGATGAGACGACCTTGCCGGCTCCGCAGTGAGCGGCCCAGTGCGCTCACCACTCCCGCCGACACCGTCGACTCGAATCCGAGCGGATTCCCAACAGCGACGACCAGCTGTCCGACCCGCAGCGGCTTCGCGGTCGACAAGCGTGCGTAAGGGAGTGCCGTCGCCTGTGCTCGCAGGATGGCGAGATCCGTCGCCGGGTCACGACCCACTACTGTCGCGGGGACTGTACGGCCGTCGACGAACGAGACCCGGGCATCTTCGACCCTTTGCACCACATGCTCATTGGTCAACACGTAGCCGTCCGGGGTTACGACCACGCCGGAACCTGCGCCGCCGCGTTCGCGTGGGGAGTCACCTCGTCCTTCGCGCGAGGCAGGGTCCTTACCGACATAGACGCTCACCACCGCAGGGCCGACTAGCTCCACCGCCCCCACGACCGCTTTCGAATAGGCGTCAAGGGCCTCATCACCAGAGGCGGAGCCGTCCGCGGAATCATTCAGAGAGGATGTCTCTTCAAGCATCGGGGAGGGATGGGGTCCCCCACGGTAAACTCAAGAGGACGGATTCCTGCCAAAATCGCCTGACCCAGGCCATTTCAGGCGTCCATGATCTCACTCGCCCAAACCGCCGTCTTGCTGGCCGCCGCCGTCGTGGCAGTCTCGATATTCCGCCTGCTCCACCTCAGCTCGATCCTCGGTTATGTCGCCGCCGGCCTGGTCATCGGGCCGTGGGGACTGCGCCTCGTCCACGACATCGGCACGGTCTCGCACATCGCCGAGTTTGGCGTCGTGCTGCTCCTCTTCATCATCGGCCTCGAGCTGCAGCCGACGCGGCTGTGGGTCATGCGGCGCACGGTGTTCGGGCTGGGAACGGCACAGGTCGTGCTCTGCACCGTGCTGCTCGCCGCGGCCGCCTGCCTGCTCGGCCTGCCGCCCGTGACCGCGGCCATCGTCGGCTTCGGGCTCTCATTGTCTTCCACCCCGCTCGTCCTTCAGGTGCTGGCCGAGCGCGGCCAACTCAAGAGTCAGCACGGCCGTTCGG
>DASZVD010000186.1:0-6608 GCA_035547375.1 Steroidobacteraceae bacterium | reverse complement strand
ATTCCGCGCTGGGTATCACGCTCGGGGGCTCGGTGGGCGTGCTCATCGCGATTTTCATCATCAGGCAGCTCGACCTGCACACGCTGCGCTGGCTGGTCATCGTGGTCGTCACCTACGCCGCGGTGTCGATGTTGCGCTCGGCGCTGCGTTCGCGCGCGGGTCCGCTCGCTACGTCAGCGACTTGATCGGCGGGCGTGTTCCATCGCGCGCACCGCAGCCGTATACTTTTGACGAGGCAGGTTTGCCCCATCCATCCCGGTACCGTAGACCTACTTTGCGTGCGCATATCACATAAGAACGCCAGCCGCGCAGCGAAAGTCGCGTCCCGCAAGCCGGCCGAGGGCGACGCTTCCGATCCACTGTTCAACCAGAGCGTACAAAAGGCGCTGGCCATTCTCGAGGCGTTCGGCAACGAGAAGTCGGCACTCAACCTGACGGAGATCGGCGTTGCGGTTGGCATGACCAAGAGCTCGGCGCAGCGCTGCACGCACACTCTCGAGCGCCTTGGATATCTGCGCCGCGATCCGAGTGTGAAGCGTTGGGTTCTGACACCGCGCGCCCTGGAGATCGCCCATTCCTACCTGTCGGGGTATGGATTGCTGGAACAGGCGACCCCTCACCTGGTCGACCTGAATCAGGCTTGCGGCGAGTCGGTCAGCCTGTCCGAGCCCCATGGCACCGACATGGTGTACATCGCGCGGTTTCCCAGTCACAAACGCTTCTTCATCCATATGCCGGTCGGACGGCGTCTGCCGATGTACTGCAGCGGCGCCGGACGCGCTTACCTGTCGTTGCTGCCGCGCAAGGAGGCGCAGCGGATCCTGCGCCAATCGACGCTGCACGCCTACACACCCTACACCCTGACGGATCCGAAGCAGATCCTCAGGGAGATCGATGCCGCGCGAGAGGCGGGCTACGCGTGGACGGCACAGGAGTTCTATCGAGGCGACCTGACGATCGCAGCGCCCGTGCCGGCGCCCGACGGCGAGCCCGTCGCCGCCATCAATATCTCGGCGCCGACGAGCCGCTGGACGCTCGACGAGCTGCGTGCCAAGTTATCTTCCCTGCTGCTCGAGACCGCGAGGGCGGCCTCGAGCGGTATCGCCACCATTCCCAGAGGTTCATGATGTCCCAGGAGCTCAGTCGCTCGCTGCAGCCGCGCCACATCGCCATGATTTCCATCGGCGGCATCATCGGGGCCGGATTGTTCGTCAGTAGCAGCGCGGCGATCGCCGGCGCGGGACCGGCGATCGTCCTGAGTTATGTCCTCACTGGGACGCTGGTCCTGCTGATCATGCGCATGTTGGGCGAGATGGCGCTGAGCCTGCCGAACGTGCGCTCCTTCACGGAATTCCCGCGCGCCGGGCTCGGGCATTGGGCGGGCTTCGTCGCGGGCTGGCTCTACTGGTACTTCTGGGTGATCGTGGTGCCCGTCGAGGCGATCGCCGGCGCCAACATCCTGCACCACTGGCTCCCGCTGCCGCCGGTCCTGCTCGGCATCGGGCTGACGGCGATCATGACGGGCGTGAACCTGATGTCGGCGCGCTCCTACGGCGAGTTCGAATTCTGGTTTGCTTCCATCAAGGTCGCCGCCATCATCATTTTCATCGCGCTGGCGGCGGCCTATGCGTTCGGCTGGACCGCGCCGCAGGGTGCGACCTTCGGCAACCTGACGAGCCATGGCGGCTTCGTGCCGCACGGCATCCCGGCCGTGCTCGCCGGCGCTGCGACCGTGTTCTTCTCACTCACCGGCGCGGAAATCACGACCATCGCCGCCGCTGAGTCCACCGAGCCCTCGCGTGCGATAGCGAAGATCTCGACCTCGGTGGTCGTCCGCATCCTGACGTTCTATGTCGCATCGATCTTTCTCATCGTATCGGTCGTCCCGTGGGACAGCGTCATCGTGGGTGAGTCGCCGTTCGCGCTGGCGCTGACCACGATGCACTTCGGCTGGGCGAGCACTGCCATGAGCGTCATTATCCTGACTGCCGTGCTCTCCTGCCTGAATTCGGCGTTCTACGTCTGCTCGCGCGTGCTGTTCGTGCTCGCCGAGAACGGGGATGCGCCGAGAGCGCTGGTCCGGCTGAATTCCCGGTTGGTTCCGGTCAACTCTGTCTGGATGAGCGCCCTGGCCGGCGTGCTGGGCGTGTTGGCCGAGACGCTGGCGCCCCAAGCGGTGTTTGCTTTCCTGGTCAACGCCTCGGGCGCGCTCGTCGTCTTCATCTACATGATGGTGACTTTTGCGCAGATCCGTCTGCGGCGTGAACGTGAGCGTGCGGGTGCGCCCGCCCCGGCGGTGAAGATGTGGTTCTTCCCGTGGGCGAGCTATGCGGCCATCGTCGCGATGGTCGCGATCCTCGTCGCCATGATCTACACGGACATGGCGCGCGATCTGTACGCGAGCATCGGAAGTCTGCTCGTGGCGCTGATAGCCTACGCCCTGATTCGCGCTGGGCGTGGCACCTCCACGGCACCGCGCCCAGCTCCTCTGCGGGAGCCCTGACCCGCAGTCCATCTCGACGGCTCGTCAGTCCGACTCGTGCGGCCGCCATGGCGTAGCCGCACGATGCACGCATCTGGAGCGTGTACACTGGAGCGCAACCAGATGCGGATGGCGGGGGCTATCGATGTCCAGAAAAGACGGGCTCGGCGAGCATCGCGAGATCCCACGGCGAGATTTTTTGCAGGGTGCGCTCGTCGCGAGCGCGACTGCGCTGACGGGGCCGCTGCTCAAGGCCTATGCGGCGGATGCCGCCGGCAACGCGCTCGCCGCTCAGGACCAGCCTGGATACTATCCGCCGCTCCTGACCGGCATGCGTGGCAGCCACCCCGGCTCGTTCGAAGCGGCGCACGCGTTACGAGATGGCTCGGCGGTGCCGCGCGGCGTCGATACCGGTGAGTCGTACGACCTCATCGTCGTGGGCGCCGGAATCAGTGGGCTGTCCGCCGCACATTTCTTCCGGGCGCGCACCGGCTCCGGCGCCCGCGTTCTGCTGCTCGACAACCACGACGACTTCGGTGGACACGCCAAGCGGAATGAATTCCAACTCGGCGGCCGCACGCAGCTGCTGAACGGTGGCACCTTGCTGATCGAGAGTCCTCGGCCGTACAGCCCCGTTGCGGAAGGGCTGATTCGCGAGTTGGGTATCGACGTGGAGGCGCTCGCGCGCACAGCGGCGCAGCCGCAGTTCTATGCCCGGATGGGCCTGGGCGAGGCCGTCTTCTTCGATCGCGAGACCTTCGGGACCGACAAGCTGGTCGTCGGGGCTCATGACAACGGGAAAGTCATTGACTCCTACCCGTTGACGCAGCGTGCGCGTGCCGATATCGCGCGCATCGAGACCGCGGACGTGGACTACATGCCCGGCGTGTCTTCGCCCGAGAAGAAGCTGCGGCTGTCGAAGATCAGTTACCGGGACTTTTTGCGGGACTGGGTCAAGGTCGATCCGCAGACGATCGATTTTTACCAGGCGCGCACTCATGGGCTGTGGGGCGTCGGCATCGATGCCGTGTCGGCGCTCGATTGCTGGGGGAGCGACCTGCCGGGGTTTCAGGGGATGAAGCTCGCGCCGGGCTCGATTCCCCGCATGGGGTTCACGCCGGCGGGCTTCGCCGATACCGGAGGCTCCAAGACATTTCACTTCCCGGACGGCAATGCGACGATCGCGCGACTGTTGGTGCGTCAGCTCGTGCCCGACGCCGTTCCCGGCCATACGGCCGAGGACATCGTCACGGCCCGCGTCGACTACAGCAAGCTCGATCGAGCGGGAGCACCGATTCGCCTGCGGCTGAGCAGCACGGTGGCGCGCGCTGCGAACGTGGGATCGGGTGTGGAGGTCACTTACATCAGAGGCGGGAAGGCCTACACGGCACACGCGAAGAACTGCGTCCTCGCCTGCTACAACATGATGATTCCCTATCTGTGCCCCGAGCTGCCCGAGAAGCAGAAGGAGGCCTTGCACGCCCTCGTGAAGACCCCGTTGGTGTACACGAGCGTCGCACTGCGTAATTGGGAGTCGTTCCAGAAGTTGGGCCTGAGCCGGGTCTATGCGCCTGGCAGCTACCATACGAGCATCAACCTGAACTGGAAGGTCGATATCGGCTCCTATCGCAGCTCGTCCAGGCCGTCCGAGCCGATTCTCGTGCACATGGTCCGTACGCCCTGCAGGCCCGGGTTGCCCGAGCTCGAGCAACACAAGGTAGGGCGCGCGGAACTGTTGCTGACGCCGTTCTCGACCTTCGAGCGCAACATCCGCGATCAGCTCGGTCGCACGCTGGGCGCCGGCGGGTTCGATCCCGCACGCGACATTGAAGCGATTACCGTAAACCGTTGGCCCCACGGGTATGCGCCGGAATACAACCCGCTGTTCGACCCCGAAGTCCCTGAAGCGCAACGGCCGAACGTGCGCGGTCGCGCACCGTTCGGGCGTATTACCATCGCGAACTCCGATTCCGGCGGCGGCGCGTATACGGACGTGGCGATCGACCAGGCGGATCGAGCCGTGAGAGAGCTGGTGCGCACATGAAATATGACGATCGCAGTCTGGGCATGAATCGCGACATCAGCCGGCGCGATTTCGTCAACGGTGTGGCGGTTGCGGCGGGGGTCGCGGCCACCGGCGGTTTGGCTGCTCTCGGCGGTAGTACGCCTGCGTTCGGCACCGAGGCGGCTGCGGCAGGCACGGTTGGCGCCGTTGGAACCGTCGGCACTGATGGTGGTGCTGGCTCGGCATCCGGCTATCCACCGGCGCGCCTCGGCCTGCGCGGCTCACATCCCGGCTCATTTGAAGCGGCGCACGCCCTGCGTGACAGTCACCACGCCGACTTGTCCGGAGCGGAAAACACCGGTGAGACATACGATCTCGTCGTCGTGGGCGGTGGGTTGAGCGGGCTCGGCGCGGCACATTATTTCCTCAAGAACGCGGGACGCGACGCCCGTGTGCTGGTGCTGGAGAATCACGACGACTTCGGTGGGCACGCGAAGCGCAATGAGCTGGTCTATCAGGGGAAGCTGCTGGCCCTCAACGGCGGCACGCTGGAGATCGAGTCGCCCGCGCGTTACAACAAATGGGCGCGGCAGCTGTTGGATGATATCGGCGTCGATCTCGAGCGCTATAAGAAGGCCAATGAGGCGAATGAGAAGCTCTACGCTTCATTCGGACTGCGCAGCGGCCACTTTTTCGACAAACAGACCTTTGGCGTCGACCGGCTCGTGGTGGGGCCCCGTCGCCGCGCGGGCGGTGAGTCCCACGGGCCGCGCTTTACGGCGGAGTACCTGCGCGAGATGCCCATCTCGGAGCAGGCCAAGCGGGACCTCATGCGTCTGGAGGATCCCAGCCAGCCGGACTACCTGGCGGGGTTGTCAGGGGCGCAGAAGAAGGAAAAGCTCGCCCACGTCAGCTACAAGGACTACCTGCTCGATATCGCGAAGGTCGACCCGCAGGCCTATTGGTTCTACAGGGCCTCCGGGAGCGGCGTGTTTTGTGTCGGCGCGGACGCTCTCCCGGCACTGTTTGCCTGGCAGATGGGAGAAGGGGCAGGCGGTTTCGCCGGACTGAAGCTGGATCCCTCTCCGGAAGGCTTGCTGGCGGATCTGCCCGGTGGCCAGCACGGGCGGCAGATCGAGAGTGGCGAGAGCGTCCATTTTCCCGACGGCAACGCGACGTTAGCGCGTCTTCTGGTGCGTTGGCTGATCCCGGCGGCCGTTCCAGGCTCCACACAGGAGGACCTCGGTACTGCGCACGTGAAGTACGAGCTGCTCGACCGGCCCGGTAATGCGGCGCGCATTCGTCTGAACAGCACGGTGGTGAACGTCCGTCACGATGGCGATCTCGCCACCGCGAAGGAAGTCATCGTCAGCTACAATACCGGCGGTAAGGTTTATCAGGTGCGCGGGCGTGCCTGTGTGTTGGCCTGTTGGAACATGGTCATTCCTTACCTGATGCCGGAGCTCCCGGCGGCACAGAAGGAGGCTTTGGCCTTCAACGTCAAGGGGCCGCTCGTCTACACGAACGTGTTCCTGCGGAACTGGCGGGCTTTCGAGAAGCTCGGCGTGAGCTACATCGAGGCGCCCACGATGTACCACGACACGATCGCCCTGGCGGAGCCGGCGGATCTCGGCGATCTGCGCCACGCCCGCAACCCGGACGAGCCGGTCGCGATTCGGATGACCCGCTTTCCAGGCTCTCCCGGTTTGCCGCGTAAGGACCAACACCGTATCGGCCGGGCGGAGTTGCTCGCCACGCCGTTCTCCACGTTCGAGCGAAACATCCGCGAGCAGTTGGCGCGTACGCTGGGGCACGGTGGCTTCGATCCCGCGCGAGACATCGTCGGCATCGCCGTCAATCGCTGGCCCCATGGGTATTCGTACACCTACAACAGCCTTTACGATCCGGTGGAATGGGTGTTTACCGAGTCGCAGAAGCGTCCCTGTGTCATCGCCAGGCAGCCGTTTGGGCTCGTATCGGTTGCGAACGCGGATGCCGCGGCGAGCCCGCACACTGATGCCGCATTCCTGGAAGCACATCGGGCCGTTACAGAGGTGCTGGACCGGCGCGCCTTCCCGTTTGCGCGCGAAGGCTAGCCCGACGCGCTCCCAGGGCTGGCCC
>DASZVD010000185.1:0-2724 GCA_035547375.1 Steroidobacteraceae bacterium | reverse complement strand
AACAGCACGTGCGAGGGCTCGAAGAAATTGGAGATCGGGGTTACCCAGCGCAGCTGCACGATGTAGGGAATGGTGGAGCCGGCGACCAGCGAGACCGTCAGGAAGACGACGATGAACACGGGCTCCGCGAGAAAGCCGACCATGCGTGTGCGACTTGCGCCCATGGGGCCGTAGGGATTGGCGGTATCCACGGCGGCCAGCGTCGCAAAGAAGCCCCCGAGCGCCAGGATGAAGCCCCCTCCCAACATGTCGCCCATGAACGCGAAGAACAGCGGGTAGCCGGTGAGGACGGGGATGAGCAGCGCCACGAAAATCGGCGCCGCGAAGGCGATATAAGGAGCGGTCCGAAAGATCCAGGAGCTGTGCTCCGAGACGATCTCGTCTTTCTCGAACAGCTTCCACAGATCACGGTAGGGTTGGAAGACGCTCTGTCCGCGCTTGGACTGCAGGTTTTCCTTCAACCGCCCCGTGACGCCCTCGACCAGCGGCGCGAACCCCACTACGAAGGCCACTTGAAGGAGGCTATAGAGGATGCGGGACGCCACGCTCAGGCCCCCGCTCGACAAGAGGAGAGCCCCCGCACGGCGGAGGTGGGAAGCACGGCTCTGGCGCGGCTGCCGAGCCGGGGTCGGCGGACGATGTCCGGCATTAACGCACCCCTCATCGCACCTTCTACCTGCCCGGCTCTCGTTATGAAGAGCCGGGCACCGCAGGAGTCATCGGCCCGAGGGGGCGATTAGGGGCGGACTCCACCGCCGCTTGCGCAGTGCCCGACGAAATCCAACGGGATTCTACCACCGGAGTTCCTTGCCGGATCATCTCCTTGCATAGCGAGCGCCACGGCTGAAGCTGACGGTAGTTGCGGACGGCACATCCGTCACTTGACTAGATCGAACGATCGTTCTATATCTAACGCATGTCGACCCAGTTCCCACGGAGCCAGCCGATGTACAACCGATCGCCAACCACCGCGGGAGTGGGAGGAATGACCGAGCGCGGTGAGCGGCAGAAGGACGAGCTCATCGAGGCGGCGATCGAGCTGTTTGCCAGCAACGGCTATGCGGGTACGTCGATTCGCGATATCGCGAAGCTCACGGGACGCAGCGTCTCGAACGTCTACCATTACTTCGAGGACAAGGAAGCCTTGTGGCTTGCGATCCTCGAATATTCAGCCAAGGGCATCCCGGAGCGCTTGCGCGCGGCACTGGCGGCCGGCGGGCCGCCTCTGGAGCGGTTTCGGAATCTCATCCGCACGCATCTGCAGCTGTCAGCGACTCAACAGCGCGAAGCGAAGATATTTCACATCGATGAGGAGCGGCTGTCGCCCACCGGGAAGCGCATCAACCGCCGTATCCAGAAGGAAATCCTCGATATTTACCTCGGCGAGCTCGAGCGGCTGCGGGCCGAGGGCCTGGTCGGGGGCGGCAACCTCCGGGTGCTCGCGTTCAACGTGCTCGGTGTCATCAACTGGCACTTGCGCTGGCAACACCACGTTGCCGGCATTCCGGCAGCCAACATCCACGAGGAGATGATCGATTTCATCCTGTTCGGTCTGCAAGGTGCCCGTGTCCACGCCGACAGGGGCGGATAGCGAAGAACACCCGGACCGGGACTCGAGGGGGAAATGGGCTACACGATAGATATCGATACCGGCGGAACGTTCACCGACGGCTTCATTGTGCACGGCGCGCAAGTGCGCGCAGTGAAGGTGCCGACCACGCCGCACGATCTGACGATCTGCTTTGCGGAGTGCATACGCGCCTGCGCCGAGGCATTCGGCATGCCACCCGCGAAGCTGCTGATGCAGACCGACATCGTGCGTTTCTGCAATACGATTGGCACCAACACGATCATCAACCGGGATGGAGTCAAGGTCGGCCTGATCGTCACCGCGGGTCACGAGCACCTGGCGCCCACGGAACAGGGCGATGCCCCGGCACCGCTGATCGCCCCCGACCTCGTCGCGGGGTTGCCGGAGGCAGTAACCGCGGCCGGAGCATCGGTGCACGCGCCGGACCCGGTCACGGTGCTCGCGCTTGCGCAGTCGCTCATCGATCGCGGCGCCCGGGCCTTGGTCGTGGCGCTCGCGAATTCCGAACGCAATCCGGTGCATGAGCGCTCGGTGCGTGACGTGATCAAGCGCGAGTATCCGCGCGACTACCTTGGCAGCGTACCTGTGTTTTTGGCGTCCGAAATCTCGACCCGTTCAGGCTACGCCGAGCGGATCAATACTGCGGCCGTCAATGCTTACATCCACGCCAAGCTCGCACGTCTGCTGTACAAGGCCGGCGAGGATCTGCGACAGCACGATTATCGTGGTGTGCTGTTTATCGGGCACAACAATGGGGCCGCGGCCCGCGTCGCAAAGACGCGCGCGATCAACACGTACAATTCGGGGCCGGCGGCGGGTCTCCTCGGCGCGCGCGCGATCGGCCGCCTCTACGGCTGCGACAACGTAGTCTCCACTGACATGGGTGGCACGTCGTTCGACATCGGCATCGTGAGCAATGGCCGTGTCGGGCTGACTCTGCAGCCCGACGTGGAAGGATTCCGCTGTAACATGCCCATGATGTCGATTCGCGCGTTGGGCGCCGGAGGTGGCTCAATCGCCGGCGTTTTCGATGGCGTGCTAAGGGTCGGACCCCGGTCGGCCGGCGCAGTGCCTGGACCGGCGTGCTTCGACCGCGGCGGCTCCCAGCCAACCGTTACGGATGCCAATCTGGT
>DASZVD010000184.1:0-3400 GCA_035547375.1 Steroidobacteraceae bacterium | reverse complement strand
TTGTCGCGGGTCGAGGCTCGCGAGCCCGCCTCCGGCGCGTCCGGATCATAGCCGCGCGCGGCGTCGAAATCCCAGGGCGGCTGCAACGTAATGGCCGTCGCTCGCGGGTCCAACAGCAGCTTGTTGAAGTTGTAGCGGTGCCCCGCCCCAGGCTCGTACGGCCCATCGACCCGATACGCGTACAGCTGCCCCGGAGCGAGGCCCTTGATCCACACGTGCCAGACGTCACCGGTCCGGTTATGCACCGGATCGAGGTCAATGCTGCGTGATGGAGTCGCGTCGCTGCTGTGCTCGAACAATTCGAGGCGAACGCGGCGGGCATGGCGACTGAAGAGCGCGAAATTAACGCCGTCGAGCGACGCGCGTGTCCCGAGCGGTAGAGGCATCCCCCGGCGAACATCGGAGGTTTCTCGAACCTCGGCGAGGTATTCCGGCAGGGGCCTCTCGGTCGTCTTGTGGCCCTGATCGGGCTCGCGCTCGGCTGACACGCAAGCACATTACACGATTTGCCTATAGGGCTCCACGCTATACCGCTCGGATGATTTGCCCAAGGGCACCACGCGGTACCGCCCGAGCTATTTACCGCAACGACTTCATGCGGTACCGCGAGGGCCATTTGCCATAAATAGCTCCACGCGATACAGCCCACGCCCTTTGCCATAAACGGCCCCTCGCGATACAGCCCGGGCCCTTTGCCATAAACGGCTCCTCGCCACACCCCCTACGAGGACTGGCGGCTCGCCAGTGAGGCGTCTACGGCAGCGTGTGCAGCATCGTGTTGAATAAATACGGGCCACTGAACTCCGTGACCTCGCCGGCTTTCTTCCCCTTCACCGGCTGCAAGCGTGCCGACAGCGGCTTGTGCCACTTCCAGGCCAACGACGCTACGTCCCCGAAAATGCGTGCGATCTGCCCCTCCGTAATGTCCCCCGGATACGGAACCGTATCCAGGCCCGTACCACAGACCGCCGAGTAGGCGAGCAGATCGTCGGTATTGTAGGTTCCTTCCGCCCAGCGCTTCGCCAACAGCTTATCCTCCATCACCGGGACCATGAGCCCGGAGTAGCCCACCTGTTTCACGGGCACGGCCTTGACGGCCGTGGTGATCACGAGCGCCGCCGTCAGAGTGCCGCTCGAGCCGAACTTGCCGCCCGTGTACGTTTCCATCGCCGCCCCGATGGAGGCCTCCCCGAGCGGCGCGGGAGTCGGGTCCACGCCCATGAATGTCCAACCCGTCGAGCTCGCGACTTTCTCACCCACACCCTCACCGGCCCTGGCATGGACCGTCAGCTGCTTCGTCAACTCCGCTACCGACGCGTTGAAGTCGCCGTGCGTCCGCGCAAAGACCTCCTGTACGACGTTCGCTCCTTCGAAGCCCAGCGAGAACTGCTTACCGGCGCCCGTGTGATAGGTCCCCGGGTAGAACGGCCCATAGGGCTTCAACATCGCCGTGCCCGTGAATTGGAAGTTTCCCTGGCTGTGCGAACTGTGATCGGTGACGTAACGCACCAGCGCCGCGCTCTCGCGAATCACCTTCCAGTGAATCCCGTCGTCACCCGCCATGATGGCGTTCCCCTGAATGTTGGGGAGTGTCGACAGTGCCCGCGCCAGGAGGTGCATGGCGCGCGGATCGTCGGCGTCACTCATCATCGCGGGCCCGACACTCGGCAGAAACCCCTCCTTCGCGCCGAGATCATCGAAGGCCTTCAGGAACTCGAGGGCCTCGGTATCCGACAATCCTTTCACCAGCTCCGCCAGCGGCTGGGTCACGATGCGCAGCGTCTCGGTCTGGTACCCCTGCTTCTCAAACTCGCTCTTCGCGCCCCGGATCACCGTCAGGGCGTCTCGCACCTGCTGCACATAACTCGCCCGGTCCAGACGCACGAATGCCGTGATCGCTCGAACTTTCGGCTTCGTGTAGCCCGCGGCCCCCTGCGCCGTCCCCGCAACTCCCTGCGCTCCCACGGCCACCGCAACCCACGCGAGCAACAACGCACCCATCAGGCTTCGCAAGAATCGCCGCACGGCGCTTCTCCCCGTTTTTTCTACCGCCGATCCATTGAAGCACACTTTCCTCCTTCCCATCAGCCCTGCCCACCTCCTCGCTCAGGCCGCGCGCCCCACGACCGGCTCTCAGATCCACTTGAAGGCTCTGGCAATCAGCACCGCCATCGCCCCCAACTGCGCCAGCGTCCAGATTCGCGTCAAGAGCATCTCCCGGCGCAAATCGCTGCCGAGAAGATTCATTTCGCCGCAGAGCTTTGCAAAGCCCTCCTTCATTTCACTGCGCAGCGCGGCAACTTCGCCCTTCAAACCCTGCGCATTCTTCTTCAGCTCCCGAATATCCGTCTTGACCTCCGAGAGGTCGCCACGGATATGCTCCACATCCGACTCCACCCTTGCCAGCCGAGCTTCCACGAAATCGCCCTCCCGCATTACTGCCGCCATGATCGAGACTCCTGTCCAGCTCCATTGGAACGAGCCCATTTCAACAGATTTTAGACGGGGTGTGCACCAGCAATCGACAACAAATGCGAGGCAGATTTGCAGTGAATCAAGGGATTTCGCCGCTGCATTGGACGCGTGTCCTGACGTCGAAATCAACGTCGGCGGACGACGTCGGCGGTCGGCGTGTGCTGCGGATGTAAAAAAGCCGCGGACCTTGCGGCCCGCGGCTCAAACACTCCTCGACCAATCCTGGCCTTACAACGCTGCGCAAATCGCCTTGGTCTCGAGATAATTATTCAGGGCGGCATGGCCCATCTCGCGGCCCCATCCCGACTGCTTGTAGCCGCCGAACGGCAGCGCCGCATCGAAGATGTTGTAACAATTGATCCATACCGTGCCCGCGCGGAGACGGTTGGCGATGCGGTGCGCCTTGCCGATGTCACGAGTATAGACGCCGGCGGCCAGGCCGTAGTTCGTGTCGTTGGCGCGCTTCAGCAGATCCGAGTCCGCGTCCTTGAACGGCATCGCCGTCACCACCGGCCCGAAGATCTCTTCCCGGTAAACCTTCATCTCGTTCGACGTGTTCACCAACACCGTCGGCTCGATGAAGTAGCCGGTGGTGCCCGCCTGCCGGCCGCCGCACAGAGCCTTCGCGCCCTCTTCGGCACCTGAGCGCAGATAGCCGGAGACGCGCTCGAACTGCGTCTCGGAGACCAGCGGTCCCAGCTGTGTGCGGGGATCGAGGCCCGGGCCTACGCGCAGCTTCCTGGCGAAGTCAGTGATGCCCTCCACCACCCGATCGTAGTGCTTCTGCTGCACGAACAGCCGCGAGCCGGCGCAGCAGCATTGGCCCTGGTTGAAGAAGATCGCGTTCGCGGCGCCCGGAATGGCCGTATCGAGGTCCGCATCCTCGAGAATGATGTTAGGGGACTTGCCGCCGAGCTCCAGGGTG
>DASZVD010000183.1:0-3955 GCA_035547375.1 Steroidobacteraceae bacterium | reverse complement strand
CTCGACCATCACCGCCCAGCCGGAGCGGTCTCTTTCCGACCAACGGCTGATCACTCCCTGACGCTTGGCCGGCGTGGTGGGCCACATCGACAACCGAATTGTCAGCCCCCGGGATCCCGACAGGTTCCCCCGGGGATCGGGAATCTCGATGTAGCTGCCAACCTGGGTACGTTGGCAAATACCCGGCAACCCGCTAAGGGGCGCGACAGGCGTCGGCGCCTCGCGATAGCCCGGCCCCTCGGGGCTCACATCGCCATGCCGAAGTCGAACGACTCGAGCATCGAACGGCCCCGGCGAGGAGCAGCTGATGAAGAAGGACAACGTCTCACCGGGCCGTGCGCTCGGGCGATCTGCATAGCCCCGAATCCAATTGGCTGACATCAGTCGTGCTCTCGCGTTGCGGCCCCGAGCAATTCCAAGTGGCGGAGGCGCTCGCGGAAGACGGCATGAATCGCTTCGCGTTCGCTGTTAAAGACGCGCTTGAAGTCGATCGAGGCAGGCCGGCCCCGGCCTTGCATCCAGCCCAGGTGATATCTCCCATTGGGGACGGCAGCGTAGGCGAAGGGCTTGCCCGTAATGGGCATGGCATGAATGAAGTTGAGGACCTGCTGCAACTCCGTGCTGTGCGGCCGGGAACGGCCGCGGGGATCGGCTTCATGCTCAGCGAGCACTTGCGGCGTCAGCAGTTTCCGCAGCTCTCCTGATCGCACCTTGCCGTAATAGGCGAGCCAATCAGCGGTTTTGTCGTGGAACTCGTCCGGTACCATGTTTACGCTCCATCCCTCGTTTAGGGTGTTGCTGCTCAGTTTGAGCCCGGCCCGGGTGTGTCCCGGGGACCCCTTCCGACCAAATGTTCTCCGACGAGCCCGCTCGTCGTCTTTGGCTGAGCGCGCAGCAAATCTTGGCCGTCGGTGCGACTCAAGGGGGAATTTGCGCTGCACCGGCTGCACGGATAATCTTTCGTATGCCGTCCGAAGGCGATTGAAAGGACACACTTTATCGGGGGATCGGACCATCCGGGGGGCAATACACAACCTACAACAGACAGGGGCGACTGTGATGTCATTTGACCGGACAACCTCTCATGGCATCGAGACAATCGATGACCCGATGGCGTGGCACACCCGCATCAACGAGAGCTATTTTCCGATCGATTTCGAAACGCCCGCGGATACTCACTTCACTGGTGTCCTGCACGGCAGAAAGGTCAACGATCTCACTCTCTTCAGGTGCTCGTCCGGACCCATCGTCTATGAGCGCGCAAAGCGGCACATTCTCCGGCAGCACCGCGAGTCCTACCTGGTGACCGTACCGGAGATCACTACATGTATTCAGGAGCAGAACTGCCGCTCGGAAGAATACGCACCGGGGACGTTCTTTATTGAACGTGTGCATGAGCCGTTCATTTTTCACCAGCCATCTGCCAACACACTGTTAACTCTGGCGGTCGACGGCACGACTCTCAACGAGCAGATCAGAAGGGCAAGTCTCTATTGTGGAATCCCGTTCGATGCACGCAGGGGCGCTGGGGCGCTTTTCGTGGAGTTTGTGCGTGCGATACTGGCGCACGTAGAAACGCTGTCGGCGCAAGAGATGACGGTGGTGAGCCGTCAGATCCTTGAATTACTGGGAATGGCCATCCGGGACGACGAGCGCGTGCTGTCGAGTCACGCCTCGGCCGTCCATGCCGCGCATCTCATGCGCATCGAGCGCTACGTCGCGACACACCTGCAGGACCCGTCTCTGACACCGCAGTCGCTGGCAACCGCGTGTGGTCTATCAACCCGTTATCTGCACCAAGTGTTCGCCGCCGCGGTCGGCCAGACTGTCTGTGAGTACATCCGGCGCCGACGCCTGCTCGCAGTTCAGAAATTGCTTACCGATCGTGCAGACCTGCGGCTGGTGGAAATCGCGTATCGGTGTGGCTTCCCGGATCAGGCCGCCCTGTCCCGGCAGTTCAAGCGGCAATTCGACATGACACCTTCCGAGTTTCGCTCGGCAACGGCCCAACGGGCCGCCGAATCGAAGGCTGCCCGCTTCCCCGACAGGCCGCCAAAATCCATTGACCCCCCACCAACATCCTGAGGCTGTCCCTCGACACAGGTACCGGGGGGAGTGCATGCCGAAACGGCCACGGCTGAGCGGTCGCAGATATTTCTCACGCCGCCTGCCGCTGGTCGCCACAGAACACCGCCACGCTCAATGGTTGACCCGCTCTCGCGCAGCGCGGCTGCTGGGCACGTCCGAAATATCGCTCGGTGCGCGGTAATCGATCAGCCGCGGCGGCCGCTGTGCGGCGGCGATGGGAAATCCCTTCTGCCCTGCGCCTGAGCCAAGACTGGCGGAGAGGGTGGGATTCGAACCCACGAACACCCGTTAAGATGTTACTGGAATTCCAGTCCAGCGCCTTCGACCGCTCGGCCACCTCTCCAAATCCGTCCCGTCCTGCCCCGCACACGGACTTTCCGGGCACACCCCAGCCGCTTTGCCCGAGGTCCCTGCCGGCTGTCCGAGGTCCCTGTCGGCTGCCCGAGGCGCCTGCCGGCGTCCGGCCGGCGAAAAACGGGCGCGCATCATAGAGCATGCGGCGGCGGACCGCATCTGTTGGCAGGCGGATTTTGCCCGCCAGCTCGGCCTGTCGCGACAGCTGGCTAAGCGCACGCGGACTGGCTCCTGCCGCCCTGCCGCCCCTCAGGCCTGCGGAGCAGGCTTTGCCACCTTGAACGGCGGCGGCTCGTCCAGGCAGGGGTCCTTGCCGCTGCGCTTCGGCGGCGCCGGCTCCTTGAGGTCCGGGATGTGCAGGGCGTTCGTGGTGTCCGGGTTGTCGAGGCCGGGGGGGATCTTCAGAGGCGGCACACTCTGCGCCGACATGTACGGCTGCCGGACATGGCACGAGTTCGCGCGGCTCTTGAAGGCCCGAATCGGGTGACAGCCCACCAGGGCGAACAGCACGGCCACCATCATCCCCCACTTCAGCACTGATTTCATTCAGAAAACCTTTAACATAATTATTGCCGCGGCGCCCCCGCGCCCGCGGATGATTACACAGAGCCGGCGGGACGGCCCGCCGGCGGAATCTCTTGGTCCTACGGAGCCGTCCTGCTTCCGCGAAGCCCCTGCTATTTATTTCAAAACACCAGCCTCGCGAAGCGCGGCCTGCACGGCCGGCTGGGCAGCGGCGGAGAGCGGGGTGAGCGGCAGGCGGATGCCCTCCCCCGTCAGCCCCATCCGTTCGAGCGCCCACTTCGTCGGAATCGGGTTCGCCTCGATGAACAGGTGCTGGTGCAGTCCCATGAGGGGCGCATCCAGCTTTTCCGCGGACGAATGATCCCCGCGCAGCGCGGCGGCGATCATGTCCGCCATTGCCCGAGGGGCCACATTCGCCGTCACCGAGATCACGCCCCGCGCGCCAGCTTTTACCGCAGTGCGAGCGGTCGCGTCATCCCCACTCAATACCGCGAACCCCTCCTCGGAGGCACCGACCAGAGCGCGTATCCGCTCCATGTCCGGTACGGCCTCTTTGACTGCGACGATGCCAGGAAGTTGCGAGAGGCGGCCCACGGTGGCCGGCAGCATGTCGACCGCGGTGCGAGTCGGCACGTTGTACAGAATAATGGGCTTGCGAGCCGCTCGGGCCACAGCCGCAAAGTGCAGGTAGAGGCCTTCCTGTGTGGGGCGGCTATACGCAGGCGTCACGAGCAGGAGCCCATCGATCGGCAGCTCGGAAAGCCAGCCGACGCGCGCCACTGTCGTCTCGGTGCTACTCGTGCCGGCTCCGACGATGACCGGAATGCGGCCGCGAGCCTGCGCGCTGGCGCGCTCGGACAGCCCACGCAGCTCGGAATCGCGCAGCGTGGCCGACTCGCCGGTCGTGCCGCCGACGACGATGCCGCTCGTGCCGTTTTGCAGGTGGAAGTCAACGAGCCGCGCCCAGGCCTCGAAATCGACGCGCCCG
>DASZVD010000182.1:0-4743 GCA_035547375.1 Steroidobacteraceae bacterium | reverse complement strand
CAACCGCCGAAAGTCGCCGCCAGCTGTGCCGGGTCTGGCAGCGGATGCCGGCCGCTGCGCGGCGTAATGGGACCTGACAGGTCGCGATCGAGGTGGGCATAGAGCGCCCCTGGGATGTGGCCTGCCGCGTACGCGTTCGCGCCCCACTCGGGCCGCGCTAGGTCGAAGCGGCAGTCGAGCACCACCCATGCGGAGGCGGTCCCGGCGCCGCGCGCCAGGGGTCGTGCGAGCTCTTCGGGCTCGATGAGAGTGCTGTACATGGGAAGATCTCTCCGTTCATGGCGCCTGTGTCGTCGGACCGCATTTTCGGTGCTATGCCGTTGCCGTTACAATCCTGGCAACACTTCGCGCGGACCGACTTGATGGCGATCGACGTTTATTGGGGGAGCGGCAGTCCTTACGCGTGGCGCGTGCTGCTGGCGCTCGAGTACAAGCGGCTCCAGTACACGAGCCACGTCCTGCAGTTCTCCAAGCAGGAGCACAAGTCGCCGCACATGCTCGCCCTGAACCCGCGGGGCCGCGTGCCGGTGCTGAAGGACGGCGACTACGTCTGCTTCGAGTCGCTGGCGGTGCTGTATTACCTCGACCGCAAATACCCGGAGCCGCAGATCTTCGGCCGTACGCCGGAGGAGGGCGGGGTCATCATGCGCGTCATCTGCGAATACCAGGCGTACATCGAGCCGCACCTCATGAACATCGTCAATGCGGTGTTCACCAAGAGCGCCAACCTTCGCCGCGACGGGCTGCGCAACGATCCCAACCCTTACAATGAGCAGATCGCGAGCGACATGCACGCGGTGGCGAGCGAGGCGCGCACCATCGAGGCGCGGCTGTCGAAATCCGATTGGGTCGTGGGCGAGAGCTTCTCCGCCGTGGACATGGTGATCTTTCCGGGGATTCAGCTGTTGCGCCGCGCGCTGGAGCGTCCGGAAGGCCGTGAGCTGTCGTCGCGCTTCATGCCGGTGGAGGTGAATTATCCCGCGCTCGGCCGCTGGCTCGCCCGCGTCGAGCAGTTGCCGGGCTACGAGCGCACCTATCCGCCGCACTGGCGGACGCCCTGACCGTACGCCCTGACGGTACGCGAATTCTCCTGACTCGCTGTCTGACTCGGGCTCGCCTGCTGCGGTCTGCGCGGCCCGGTCTGCGCGACCCGGCCGATCCGCCTCGCGGCAACTCGCCGAAGGCCTCTCCCGTTAGGTGGCGGCGTGCGACCGTGATTGATACGCTCCCGCCTTTGGCGGCGGCCACCCCGCCGCGATAGGAGTTGCAGCCCCCGCCGCGACAGGTACCGCGGCGGTAGGGCGGCTGTCCGTGGTTCGTCAACGTCTGGAGCATCATGAGCAATCACACGGTACATGTCGATTTCCCGGGTCGGATCCTGTTCGTCGGTTTTGGCAGCATTGGCCAGGGAGTTCTGCCGCTGATCCTGCGGCACATCGGCATCTCACCGGAGCGGGTGACCATCGTCACCGCGGAAGATCACGGCAGCAGCGAAGCGGCACAGTTCGGGGTGAAGTTCGTCAAGGAGCGCCTGACGCGCGAGAACTACCGGCGCGTGCTCAACGACCTCCTCGGCCGTGGCGATTTTCTCGTGAATGTGTCGGTCGAGGTCTCGAGCATCGCCCTGATCAAGCTCTGTTGGGAAAAAGGCGCGATGTACGTCGACACCTGCATCGAGCCTTGGCCCGGCGGCTACACGGACCCCACGGTTCCGGCGGCGCGGCGCACCAACTACGCGATGCGCGAGGAGGCGCTGGCGCTGCGCCCGGGCAACGCCCGCGCGCCGACGGCTGTGCTCACGCACGGAGCGAATCCCGGCCTGGTATCGCATTTCGTCAAACAGGCGCTGCTCAACATCGCCGCGGACACGCAGGTGGATGCCGGCAGCCCGACCACGCGCGGCGACTGGGGCGACCTGGCGCATCGGCTGGGAATCAAGGTGATTCACATCGCCGAACGCGATACCCAGACGACCAACGTTCCCAAGAGGGTCGGTGAGTTCGTCAACACCTGGTCCGTCGACGGCTTCGTCGGCGAGGGCTCGCAGCCGGCCGAATTGGGCTGGGGGACGCACGAGCGCAACTTCCCGCGCGACGGGAAGCGGCACGACTTCGGCTGCATGGCCGCCATCTACCTGATGCAGCCGGGCGCCGGAACCCGCGTGCGCACGTGGACGCCGCGCGCCGGACACATCGCGGCTTTCCTGATCACCCACAGTGAATCGATTTCGCTCGCCGACTACTACACGGTTCGTGACGGCGCGCAGGTCGTGCACCGCCCGACCGTGCACTACGCCTACCACCCGTGCGATTCCGCCGTCTTGTCGGTTCACGAGCTGGTGGGGCGCAACTATGTTCAGCAGGAGAAGCAGCGCATCCTGATGGACGACATCGTCTCGGGCGTCGACGAGCTCGGGGTGCTCCTGGCGGGGCACAAGAAGAACGCTTACTGGTTCGGCTCGCAGCTGTCCATCGAGGAGGCGCGCAAGCTCGCGCCCTTCAACAACGCCACCAGCCTGCAGGTCACCACTTCCGTCCTGGCCGCTGTCGTATGGGCGATGGAGAATCCCAACTGCGGCATCGTCGAGCCGGACGAGATGGATTTCCGGCGCGCGCTCGATATCTGCTCGCCGTATCTCGGGCCGGTGACCGGACAGTACACGGATTGGACGCCGCTGCACGAGCGCGAGCGTTTGTTTCCCGAGGACCTGGATAAGAGCGATCCCTGGCAGTTCAAGAACGTCAGGATCGTCTGGTAGGGATGTGGAAGACGCCGCCGGCCCGCGGGCGGGTCGGCGGCCCCATGGTCGCTGTCTCGGGCCGCACGATGATCTGCGGCCCGCGGGACCGCGCAATTATTCATAGTCGATCGCGACGATCACGAAGGTGCGGCTGCCTCCGGGCAGCTCCACCGTGATTTCCTCGTCGAGTTTCTTCCGCAGCAGGGCGCGCCCCAGTGGTGAGTCCATGCTGATGTAGTCGGGGGCGAGGTCGAATTCGTCGGGGCCGACGATCCGGTAACGTGACTCCTTGCCGTCTTCCGCCTCGAGCGAGACCCAGGCGCCGAAGAACACGCGCCCCGGATCCGACGGCGGCTGGTCGACCGTCACCATGCCGTCGAGCCGCTTCCGCAGGAAACGCACACGGCTGTCGATCTCCCGCAGGCGTTTCTTCCCGTACGTGTACTCGGCGTTCTCGGAGCGGTCGCCCTGGGCCGCGGCCTCGCTCACAGCCTGAGTGACTTTCGGCCGTTCGATGTTCCAGAGTTGGTCCAGCTCTTCCCGCAGACGGCGGGCGCCCTCCTGGGTGATGTACTTCGAGCCGGGGACCTGGGGTGGCCGGTACCTTGTCATAGGCCTCACTGTTCCCGGGATTTTTCCCGGGATTTCCCGCGATTATGTCGCACGCGCGACCCAAAAAGGGCCGATGTTCTGTGGATCGTTTCACGGACGCCTGCGTTGCGCGGACGTAGGCTTTCGACCGTGGCAACCAAGTACTACACGCACTTCGTGACCGGCACCGATGCGCAGGCTGCGGCGGCGGCGAATGAATGGAGTGGTGTAGTCGAGCTGCGGCATCCGCTGGAGAACGTCCGCGGGACCCGTGAGCTGCGCTCTCTGTTGGCACAGAGTTTCGATCTTGATTCGGATGACATCAAGATCCTGCACTGGGCCCGACTGCACTGATTTTGTCCGGTATCCCCTAGCGGACTTCCTTCCCTTCATCGAAAGTCCGCATTTCTGAACCCGAGGCTCACGCCTCGGGTTTTTTTTCGCGCGCGCCCTGTATTGTTGTATCTTTGGAGACTCAAAATAGACCATTTAACTCATATCGTAACTTCAAAGTTACTAAGATAAGTATCCCTTCTGTTACAATAAGCGCATCCTTCCACTTATTGCAGCTTCTAAGATACACCATGAAAACCCTGGCTGACGTGGGACAGGCGCTGCAGCAGGCGCGCCTTCAGAAACGGCTCTCCCAGGAAGAGCTCGCGCAACAGGCGGGCATTTCCCGCGTCACGCTCTCCCGCATGGAAACCGCAGCCAAAACCGACATGAGTCTCGCAGCTCTTCTGCGGCTCGCTCGGGCGCTGGGCTATGAGCTCAGGCTGGTCGAGCGGGGACGCCAGCGTACGCTCTCCGATGTGCTCGCAGAGCAGCAACGAGGCGACGATCGCTGAGAGCCGGCATTGATACTGTCCGTTTTTGTCCAGGGTCGATGGGTCGCACACCTCTTCCGTGAGCGCGACCAGTACGTGCTGCAGTACGAATCTGCAGTGGCTCCCGCTGACTTCGTGAGCCTGACGATGCCGGTGCAGGCGTCGCCGTGGCTGTGGCCGCGCGACCTGCACCCCTTCTTTCGACAGAACCTGCCGGAGGGTTACCTGCTCTCCATCCTGCGAGAGGTATTGGGTCCTGCCCTGGATGGCACGGATCTGGCGCTCCTTGCGGTCGTTGGCCGTAACGGCATTGGCCGGGTCACCGTGAAGCCGCCGCAGGTGCGGGACCGTGTCGCGGAAGAGCCCTTGGATCTGAAGGCGCTCCTGCACGAGGACTTCAGCCCCAGGTATTTCGATGACCTCGTGCGTCGGTACGCCCGTAGCGCGGTGTCAGGCGTGGTGCCGAAGTTTCTTTCGCCACAGATCCCGGAAGAGCTCCCCAAGGCCGTCCGTACGATCCTGCGCACCGCCCGGTATCTCGTGAAAGGCTCGAGCAACCTTCCGTACCTGGCGTTCAATGAGCAC
>DASZVD010000181.1:0-5438 GCA_035547375.1 Steroidobacteraceae bacterium | reverse complement strand
GGCATCCTGCAGGAGCCAGTAGCCGCGGCCGCCCTGCGATGGACGCCCTTTTCCGGCTTTCGCTGCCGACGGCTTTGACTTGGATAATCTAGTCATGCTGACTAGATTAGTCCGGCCAGCCCGATCGTGCAAGCGGCCACTACCGCCCGAAGTAACCGAAGCCGCGCGCCATGAAGGGCGCGCAGAACAGGATCACGACGATCGCCGTGAGCTCCCACATGAGGCACAGCCGGACGCGGCGCGCCTGTTCGGGCGAGATTTCCGGTGTGACCCCCTGCTTGAGCGCCTTGCTCCAGGACAGGAAGAGCACCGTGGGGTAGATGGAAATGAGCGCCGCGAGCAGGAAGGCCGCGAGCTTCGCGAGAAAGAAGCCGTTCGCGAAGTAATACGCGCCGCCTTTCTCGAAATAGAACACGCGCAACAGTCCGACGATCAGCAGCACTCCGGCCGAGAGGCCGAAGATCGAATCGGTGACCTGGATCCGGCGTGCTTGCGCGGCGGCCAGGGGCGGCTTGAACAGCACCACCTCGGCGACGAGGGCGCCCACGACGGAGAACGCCGCCAGATGATGGAGGAACGCCATGAGTGCAGCCCACTGCATCAGTCCTCCCAGCGCACTCGGGCTCGCCGCTGCTTGGTCTGCGTCTGGCGTGTCTTGTGCTGCAGTCGGCGCTCGCGCGAGGCGCGCGTCGGCTTGGTGGCTTTGCGGGCCTTCGGCGCCACGAGCGCGCGCCGGATGAGGTCGGCGAGCCGTTCGAGGGCTTCCCGGCGGTTGTGCTCCTGGGAGCGTTGGTTTCGCGCGATGATGAGGATCGCGCCGTCATCCGTGACCCGGCGTCCTGCCAGGGCTCTCAGGCGGCTCTTTGCCGCATCGGTGAGTGCGGTGCTGCCGGCCATGTCGAAGCGGAGCTGTACGGCCGATGAGACTTTGTTGACGTTCTGGCCCCCGGGACCCGAGGCTCGAACGAACGCGAACGAGAGGTCGGTGTCGGGGATCACGACAGCGGGGCTGATTTCGAGAGCCACGGTCAGTCCGCGTCGTCGTCGAGGTCCACGTCGACCGAAACGGACTTCGCCGAGCCCGGGCGGGTCATCTTCGGCGGCGCCTTCTCGAGCATCCGCAGCTCCCGTTGCGCCACCGGGATCTTCACTCCGTTTGCCCGGAAGATCTTCCAGATCGCGCGATTCACGTCGGAGCGGACGTTGTTCACGCCGTTCATCGGATCGGCGATCCAGAAGCGCACCTCGATGCGCATGCCGTAATCCTCGAAGGCCATCAGGCGGGTCACTGGCGGCGGATCCCTGAGGATGCGCGGGTGATGCTCCACCGCTTCGAACAACAGCTTCAACGCGACTTCCGGATCATCGTCGTAGCTCACCATCACGGGTAAGCGGATACGGACCCTCTGGTCCGAGTAGCTCCAGTTGATGACGGAGTTGGTGATGAGGTTCTGGTTCGGAACGAGGGTCTCGACCCCGTCACGGTCGCGCACGACGACGTAGCGGCCCCGCAGCTCCTGCACCCAGCCGAAGTTCTCGGTGCTGGTGCCGGTATGGCCGGTAAAGCTGATGACATCGCCGGGTTTGATGGACTTGTCCATGAGCAGCACGAAGCCGCTCACGAAGTTGCTGGCGATCGCCTGCAGACCGAAGCCCAGGCCGAGACCGATGGCGCCGGTGAGCACGTTGAGTGTCGTGACGTCGACGCCTGCGGCATTGATGCCGAGCATGACGCCGAGGCCGACCAGCAGGAAGTAGGTGAACTTCGAGATGCCGATTCGCGTCGAGACGGCCAGCTGCTCCAGGCGCATGACGCGCCGCTCGAAGGCGCGCGCGATCAGGCTCGAGACGACGACGAACGCGGTGACGACCACCAGGCCTTTCAGCAGGGCCCACAGGCTGAATTGTGTCTTGCCGGGAATGAGGTTGATGCGATTGAGGGTGGACTCGATCTTGTCGAGCCAGCCCACCAGCGAGAAACCGATCGCCAGCCACAGCACGAAGGTGACCCGGTTTTCCCAGGTATGGATCCAGGAGTCCGACCCCATCATCACCCGCAGCAGGTAGACGCCCAGCCGGACGAGCACGAGCGCCGTCGTGAGCTGCAGTGCGGTGTCGATGGCAACGGTGTCGTTGCTGAGAGAGGCCAATACCCAACGCACGATGAGCAACGCGATGAGCGCCACGAGGAACGGCGCCAGCAGGACGGTCCCTTCCAACACCCTCAACTGCCAGATATCGGGACGGTGGCGCGCCGCGCCCGCCAGGTAGTTGCGGTACCAGTTGCGCACCAGATGGGCCCCGGCGAGCGCGATGAGCCCGGCGAGCACGATCGCAATGACCTCGGTCAGGGTTTGCGGCGAGGTCAGCTTCAAAAAAACGCCTTTCAAGGCGCTGTCCGTGCTGTTCATCAAGCGTTGAGGTCGGGGATCAGCTCGCTCTCCATGCGCGTGATCTGGTCCTTCAGCATGAGCTTGCGCTTCTTCAGCCGCTTCAGCTGGAGCTGGTCGGAGTGCAGGTCGAGCGTCAGGCGAGCGATCACCTCGTCGAGATCACGATGCTCTATGCGCAGCGCCCGCAACTTCTCCACGTTGCGGAACAGCTCGCGGTCGACGTTGTCTTCGATTTCCGCCATGGCGAGTAGCGCCTGCGGTCTCCCAGTGACGGCGAAAGCCCGATGTGGGCACCGCCTGTCGGACGAGATGCCCCCCGCTGTGGCGCGCCGGAACCGGCGGCAAGCTCAGCAAACCGGCCGGGCCCACGCCACGGGAGGTATCATACGCCCATGTCCATGACAGCCGTTGAAAAGCCCGCCTGGGGCCATATAGACACCGTTCTGCTGGATCTGGACGGGACCCTGCTGGATCTGGCCTATGACAACCACTTCTGGCTGGAGATCGTCCCCGTGGCGTATGCCGCGGCGCGCTCGACCACTGTCGAGGCGGCCCGGGAGGTGCTGGCTCCCCGGTTCCGCGCCTGCGAGGGCACGCTTCCCTGGTATTGCATCGATCATTGGAGCCGGGAGCTGGATCTGGATATCGAGGGCTTGAAGCGGGCCCATACCGAGCGGATCGGCTGGCTGCCGGGCGCGGAGGGGTTCCTTCAACGCTTGCGCGCGGCCGGCAAGCGGGTGGTGCTGCTGACGAACGGCCATCCGCAGGTGGTGCGGATCAAGCACGAGAAAACAGGAGTGCTGGCCTATTTCGACGCCGTCTTTTCCTCGCACGAGTTTGGGGTTCCGAAGGAGAGCGCCCGATTCTGGGAAGATGTGCGTGCGAAGGAGCCGTTCGATCCCGGACGGAGTCTCTTCGCGGACGATAGTCCCGCGGTGCTGCGAGCGGCACAGGGCGCTCGGATCCGATGGGTGTACGGCATCCGGTGTCCGGACTCCGTCCAGAGCGTACGCGAGCACGTGGATGTCGCTTCCGTGGATTCGGTAAGCGAGCTGGTGTAAGCCGTAAGAGGCCGGGGAAGTAGGCGCCCGAGGACTAGTGACCCGAGCCGCCCGATCCCCTGCGCGGTCCGCCGCCCCGGCGCCGGTTTCCGCCGCCACCTCCGCCCGAGCCGTGACGTCTGCCGCCGCCGTGCGGGCGATGGTGTGGCCGGCGGCCTTCCGGGGCGGCGCCTTCAACGAGCTCCGTCGCGAGCAGGTCCGGTGTGATCGGCGCTGACGGAATCTTGTGGCCGACGTAGTCCTCGATTTCCGGTAGTGACACCGCGAATTCCTCGCAGGCAAAGCTGATCGCATCGCCTTCAGCTCCGGCACGTGCCGTACGGCCTATGCGGTGGACGTAGTCAGCGGCGTCCTGGGGCAGGTCGAAGTTGAATACGTGGCTGACGTCGGGGATGTGCAATCCGCGAGACGCGACGTCCGTCGCAATCAGTACGGCAAGATCGCCGTTATGGAAGTCACGCAGAAAGCGGAGGCGCTTGTTCTGCGGCACATCGCCCGAAAGCGCCTGTGCGTGGAAGCCGTTAGCCTTCAGAGTGCTTTCAAGCTTCTCCGCCATCCGCTTCGTGTTAACGAAAATCATCGTGCGACGCGCCTCGGCCTGGCGTAGCAGGCCGACCAGCAGCGGGACCTTCTCTTCCATGGACGGGTAGTACATGAGCTGGCGCACCCGATCGACCGTCATTTTGTCGGGCTCGATCCGCACCAGCTCCGGGTTGTTCATGTGCTCGTAGGCGAGCTCGAGGACCCGGTAGGAGAGGGTTGCGGAGAACAGCATCGACTGCCGCTTTTCCGGCGGGGGCAGGCGGCGCAGCAGGTAGCGGATGTCCGCAATGAAGCCCAGATCGAACATCCGGTCGGCCTCGTCGAGCACCAGCGCCTGGGCGTGGCGCAGATCGAAGACGTGCTGCTTGAAGTAATCGATGAGGCGGCCCGGTGTGCCGATGAGCACGTCGACGCCCTCTTCCAGCTGGCGCCGCTGCTTCTCGTAGTCGACGCCGCCGTAGACGACCGCCTGCTTCAGGCCCGTGTGGCGCCCCAGGGTCTCGCCGTCGTGGTGAATCTGGACCGCGAGCTCGCGGGTGGGGGCCAGGACGAGCGCCCGGACCGAGGTCGGGCTGCGGCCGTGGGTCGGCGGGTGGGTGAGCAGCGCTTGATACAGCGCGACCAGGAAGGCGGCGGTCTTGCCGGTGCCGGTCTGCGCCTGGCCGGCGACGTCACGGCCCTGGAGCGCGATGGGCAGCGTCTGGGCCTGGATCGGCGTGCACACGGTGAAGCCCGCGTCGCGGATCCCTTCCATGACGGGCGGGGCCAGTCCCAGGGACTGGAAGGTGGGGGAGGCAGAGTGTGGAGCAGTCATCAAATGGGTCTATCGTGTTATGGAGAATGGGGGGACGGGCCTTGCAAAAGCGGCCCGGAAGCGCTACAAAGCGGATAAGACAGCGGGCACACTTCGCTCGCACCTGCCAGCCAAGTTTCATACCCCTTAAGGCTCGAACTCATACTCATTCACGAGTTAGTGTAACCGTTTGACGGGTGTTTCTGGCATGGCTTTCGCTGCCCCTGCCGACCCGCATGACGTCTTTAGTCCTCATATCCGAACGAAACAACCTTTTTTACGCTCTGCATTCGACGGAGGTTGAACCGCGTGAGTAGCCCGCACATCGTGCACACCACGGACGCCACTTTTGCACAGGACGTCCTCAAATCCGAAAAGCCCGTTCTGCTGGACTTCTGGGCCGAGTGGTGCGGCCCCTGCAAGATGATCGCGCCCATCCTGGACGAGATCGCCACCGAATATCAGGACCGGGTCAAAATCGCCAAGCTCAACATCGACGAGAATCCGCAGACCCCGCACAAGTTCGGCATCCGCGGCATCCCGACCCTGATTCTCTTCAAGAACGGCACCCTCGAGGCCCAGAAGGTCGGCGCGGTGTCCAAATCCCAACTATCAGCATTCCTGGACAGTAATTTGTGAGAGGCTACC
>DASZVD010000180.1:0-9894 GCA_035547375.1 Steroidobacteraceae bacterium | reverse complement strand
AAGCTGTGCAGCGTGCAGTCCCGGGAGCAAAACTCATCGAGGCCGGGCCGGACTACGTAGGGCTGACGGACGTGGCTGATCTGGTCGGTGTGACCCGCCAGAACATGCGCAAGCTCATGGCAGCGCATCTCGACTTTCCGTGCCCCGTGCACGAGGGCAGCAGTCAAGTCTGGCATCTGGAATCCGTGCTCAAATGGTTAGCTGGACGCGACGGCTCTTACCGCATCGATCGGCGGCTGCTCGAGGTCGCGCACATCGCGATGCAGTGCAATCTGGCCAAAGAGGCCGTTCGACTCGAGCCTACCCACCGAAGTCGCATTCGCGCGTTGGTAACCGCTTGAGCGCTCAACAGGTTGAGCGGGTTCCGGTGCTGGGGCACGGGCCTAGAAGCTCGCCTGCGTCTGCACCAGGAATTGCACCTTGGCGATGCCCGGGCTCACGTCCATGGGAAATGCAACATCGATGTGCACGACGTTGCCGAACCCCGAGCGCGCGTTGCCCAGGCGGAGGCCGAAGCCGGCGTCCTTCAGTAATCCGAGGCTCGGGGCGGCGAGCGGAGCGCTACCCCACGTCCGGCCGGCGTCAAAGAACACGGCCGCGCCGACGCGGGCGAGCCGGAAGGGATACCAGTCAGTGAAATAACGCTCCTCCACGGAGAAGAGCGCCCGGCCCGATCCGTCCTGATACCGCAGCGGATAACCGCGCAGGCCATTGTCGCCGCCCAAGAGAAGTTGGTTCTCGACATCGAGTCGCCAGCCGTTCGCCGTGTGCAGCGTGCCGAACAACAGCCAGTTCTTGGTTTGCTGGAGGTAATAGCGAATCGCGGCATCGAGCACCCCGTTGTACAGGGTGCCGTCCTCGACCCTGCCGGTGAAGACGCTCGTCATGAGCAGGGTCGAGCGGTCGGATGGCAAGACACCGCGGCCGGCCGCGGCCTGAAAGAGCAAGGCGCTGCGGCTCGAGCCGAGGGCGGGAGCCCCCCACCCCAGGCGCAGAGTGAGGTTGGTTCCGAGAAAGAAGTCTTCCGTGCGTCCGATCTGGTCGCGGTTCTCCAGCTTGATGTAGTCGTCCTGGAGCAGATCGAACCGGATCCAGGGGTAGACGTACTTACGGTCCTGCGGCAACAGTGTCACCCCGGTCCACGACGTCACGGGATCGAAGCGCCGCTCGTCGTATGCGACGCCTCCGCTCCAGCGGCTCACCCACCCGTTCTGCAGCCCCGCGGACCAGCCCGCATAGGCCTGCGCAAACACAGCGTGATCGTGGAATTCGTCGATCACCCGTCCCCGGTCGTAAAGGAAATCGGTCTGATCGAGGTCCTGCCCGAGCACTCCGCCGGCATGCCGGGTCTCCAGCGCGTAGAACGGACTGTCCAGAATCGCCGCACGCATCGCGCCATCGCTGAGCTGCGCATAGCTGAGATTGACCGAGGCGAAGGTGCCGAAGGCGTGATTGTTCGCGAAGCTGACGGTCGACTGGCTGCGGTTCACCGTGTTCGAGTGTCCGAGCGAAACGGTGCTGCCCGACCCGAGGAGGTTCAGCTCCTGCAGCGAGAAACTGGTGCTGTTCGTGCCCCCGCTGCGACCGAAGTTGAAATCCGGATCGAGCGTCCACACGTCGTGGGTCGTGACGAGGATGTCCACTTTGCCCGAGTGATAGCCCACCGGAACGATCGCGGCGTCGTAGAAATAACGGTCGGCTCGCAGGATGCGGGCCGACTCTTCTATCAGGTGGCGCGAGTAGCGATCGCCGGAGCGGAACAGAAGCTGGTGACGGATCACGCTCTGGCGGGTCTTGATGTGCAGCCGGTCGGCGAGCCGGAACAGCGCCTTGTTGTCCTTGGGATTCTTCTCATCGAACACGTTCCTGTTGTCGATGCGGATCGCGCCGATGACGGCGCCCGAGCGCTCGAGCTCCTCATCGCTCGGGAGCGCTTCAACCGTGCCGGACGCCGTCTCGGTCGCGGCCGTCACGGATGAGGACACCAGCCCGAGAAGGCACAGAAGGATGAGAGCGAAGTGCCCGGGCGAGAGCCGCTCCGGCGCGCCGGCGCCCGACACCACGTTTGCCCGCGCATCGAACCGCATCTGCACAGCGCGCCGAATGAGTCAGCGAAAGGATCAGCTAGGGTATCGCGATGGATTCAGGTCGCGAAGAGCGATTCACGTCATTTATCCCGGCGACGGCTCCAGCGGCTCCGTCCCGGGCGCTTGAGCGTCGCGGCTCCGGTTGACGCCGCCAGCTGACCCCGCCAGTTAATGCCGCCGGTTAACGCCGCGCCACCACTGCCGCGGCCGTACCCGAAAACGCACCCGCGATCCCAATAGCCAGCACGGTGGCAGCCAAGGCGCCCACACCGCCCAGGGCCACGAGCGACCCGCCCGCAACGGGTCCGACCGCCTCACTCAACAATCCGGCCCCGGCCCCCAGAGCCGCCAGACGCCCGGAGCTGTCCACGCCGCCCGCGAGTCCCGAAAGCAGCGAAGCACCAAAGAAGCTGGCCGCCGGCGCCAACAGCGCGGCCGCGCCGAACACCCAGCCGGAGAATCCAATTGCCATGACGACGGACGTCCCGAACGCGGTGAGCAGCCCTATGCACAACAGGGCCGGGGACGGAGTGCTGTTACCAACGCGAGCCGCAAAGACAGGCCCCACGAGCCCCACGACGGAAGCGACACCCAAGATCGTCCCAAGTTGCCGGCCGCTCAACCCCTGAGCCGCGGCCAGCCGCTCCGACATCGAATAGACGAGCGCCTCCCGCAACCAGAACAAGAGAAAGGCCGCCAGAATCAACACAGCGAAGACACGGCGCCCGCCGGGGCGGGCAGCCGCGGCCGCCACCGACGCGCCGGGCCGCGGATCGGGAATCCGCACAACGAGCGGCGCAAGGATCAGAGCCGCGCAGGCGATCAGTTCGTACGCCCCTCGGAGCCCTGCTTCCGAAATAGCCCACGGTGTCGCCGCGAAAATCACCGGCTGCCACAGCGCCATCAGGAACCAGACGGTCGCGAACGCGCGTGTGGGGTTGACCGAACCCGCCGCGGTGGCATTGCCAACCGCGACACATGCACCAAATCCGGCACCCGAGGCCACACGCGCGGCAAGGAAGGTCACGCTGCCCGGCGCCACGAACGCCGATACAATGTTCGCGACGAGCGCCATCGCAAGCCCGCCCGCGGCAATCCAGCGACGGCCACGCATCGCCGCGTAGCGGCTCGCCGCCAGGGAGCCGAGCGCGAGGGATCCGATTTCGGCCGTCGCCATCCAGCCGGCCCACGACTCGGAACGCCCGGTTGCCGCCAGCAGCGCTCCGATGGTCCAAGGCAGCACGAGCAAGGGGAGATAGCCAACGCCGATGGCCGTCGCGAACGCCGAACCGATCAGCGTGCGTTCGCGCCAGAGCTCCCTGCACACCTCGAGTGAGGCCCGGCGGGCACCCCGGCTCACAGCGCCGCTTCCAGGGGCTGCCTCAAAGCCGAGTGAATCGTCGACAGCAGCGGCGCCAGAACGGCCGCCGCCGCGCGGCAGCCTGCGAAATCATTGCTCATCAAGCCTTCCCGAGACACTGGGCGAGCTTAAAGTAGCGCACGCGGCTTTGGAGGAGCCGGAGGCGGTTAGTAGGGGGTCAATAGCGATTAGTAGGTGGCCGGGCGAGCCGACCCGGGCCGGGGACGGCCCGGCGACAAATCAGGCTGTCAGTGCCATCTGGGCGGCTCGCTCGAGATTTCGTTCGAGCTGCAGCCGGCCTCCTGCATACGGCTTCGGCCAGACCACGCCGGCGTAGCGTTGCTCCGCGGCAGCGTGCAGCGTCCACGCAGCGTCATGCAGATGAGGGCGCGCCAGCGCGCACAGGTCGGCACGTCCTGCGGCGATGATGGTATTGACATGGTCCGCCTCATAGATGTTTCCAACTGCGATGGTCGGCACGCTCACGTCATTGCGAATCTGGTCCGAGAACGGCACCTGGAACATTCGCCCGTAAATCGGCTTCTCGTCCCGGCTGACTTGTCCGGAGGACACGTGGATGATATCGGCGCCGGCTGCCTTGAACCACCGCGCGACTTCGCACGCATCGTCCGGTGTAATTCCACCAGGCACCCAGTCGTGCGCCGAGATTCGCACCGACATCGGCCGATCGTCAGGCCAAACGGCGCGCATCGCCGCAAAAACTTCAAGCGGGTACCGGCAACGATTCTCCAGCGAGCCACCATACTCGTCATCACGTCGATTCGTCAGTGGAGAGATGAACGCCGACATGAGATAGCCATGCGCGGCGTGGAACTCGATCAAGTCGAATCCCGCAGCGATTGCGCGTCGCGTGGCCGCCACGAATTCCTCCTTGACACGGTCCATGTCCTTTGGGCCCATAGCGCGCGGTATTTGAGAAACACCGGGAATATAGGGTATGGCTGACGCGGAGAGCAGCGGCCAGTTACCGGCCGCCAGCGGCTGGTCGAGGCCCTCCCAGGCTAACCGTGTCGATCCCTTGCGGCCCGCGTGGCCGAGCTGCATCCCGATCTTCGCGCCACTATTGCCGTGCACGAAATCAACAATGTGCTTCCAGGCAGCCTGCTGTTCGTCATTCCACATACCGCAACACGCTGGCGTGATGCGCGCGTCGGGTGCGACGCAAGTCATTTCGGTCATCACGAGCGCGGCCCCACCTAAACCGCGTGCGGTGTAATGCTGGAAATGGAAATCACCTGGCACGCCGTCAACGGCCGAGTACAGGCACATGGGCGAGACCACCACCCGATTCTGAAGTTGCAGGCCGCGTAGCCGGAACGGTGTGAACATCGGCGGCACCGAGCCAGCCGCCGGACCGTGCTTCCGCGCGAACCACGTATCGAACTCCTGGATGTATTTCGGGTCGCGCACGGCCAGGTTTGCGTGGCCGAGGCGCTGGCTGCCGGTGAGCAGGGAAAATGCAAACTGCTCGGGCTCGAGGTGCACGTATCGCTCGATGTCCTCGAACCAGCACATCCGGTTGCGCGCGGCGCTCTGCAACTTCAGCGCCTCACTTTCACGCTCCGCCTGGTAGCGCGCGAGCTGCTCGGGCACCGAGTTGCCCGTGCCGTTGAGCACCTTCACGAGCGCAATGGCGTCTTCCATTGCCAGCTTCGTGCCCGAGCCGATCGCGAAATGAGCCGTGTGGGCCGCATCGCCGATGAGCACGATGTTGTCCTTGAACCAGCGCTCGCACAGCACACGGTTGAATTTGAGCCATACCGCGGAGCCCCGCAGATGCCGGGCATTGGAGATGAGCGGGTTGCCGTCCAGCAGATCGGCGAACAACTGCTCGCAGAATCTGATCGACTGGGAAGGCTCCAGCTTGTCGAGGCCGGCCCGGTACCAGGTCGGCTCCGGGGTCTCGACGATGAACGTCGACAGATCGTCGTTGAATCGGTAGGCGTGCAGGTTGAACCAGCCGTAAGGCGTCTCCTTGAAGGCAAAGGTGAACGCATCGAGCTTCTTGCGCGTGCCGAGCCAGATGAAGCGGCACTTACGCACGTCGATCCGGGGATTGAAGTGCTCTTCATAACGCTTGCGGGTCGTCGAGAACACCCCGTCCGAGCCGACTACCAGGTCGTACTGCCGCGCATAGTCATCCGGGTCGGTGAATTCGGTTTCCCAGACCAGTCTCACGCCGAGCTCGGCGCAGCGGCGCTGGAAAATCTCCTGCAGCTTCAATCGGGCAATGCCGCAGAAACCATGGCCGCTGGAGGTGATCTTGCGGCCCTTGAAGAAAATGTCGATGTCGTTCCAGTGCCTGAAGCTCGCCTCGATCTCCGCCACGACCTGGGGGTCCTGGGCGCGAAAGCCGTCCATTGTTTTGTCGGAGAAAACGACGCCCCAGCCGAACGTGTTGTCGGCCGCGTTGCGATCGATCACCGTGATGTCGTGCGCCGGGTTGGCTTTCTTCATCAACAGTGCGAAATACAGCCCGGCCGGACCGCCCCCAAGACAGACAATACGCATTTTCAATCTCCTCGCCGTCGCCACGTCGCATCTTGCGGGCGGTTGGCCCGCGATCGCACCAATACTCAGCTGCTAAGGAAAAAGCTGCAGCGACGGCAGCGCGCCATCGCAATTGAGCAGCTCGACTTTTTTCTCGCGAATCAGGAGTCCGCCGTTGAGCCAGGACAGCCGGTGCCACGCGACCCCGGCCCAGATGTCCTGCCGGTCGCCCTGCGACTCGGCGTAGATAAACGGGGTTCGTAGGACATAAAAGCCATTCGCGGCGTCGCGCTGTTCGACCTCGGGACGCTGCAGCACGTGTTGACACCAACTCGGCGGAATCTGTGAGAACGCGTTCGGCGAGCCCAACCGATCGATGCGCACCCGCAGCAACAGCTTGTCTTCGTACATCAGCGAAGTGTGCAGCCGCCCTTCCGGCTGGTTGCGGGTCAAGGGGATCCAGTACCGCCCATCCTCGGCGAAGAGCTCGTACCACTCGTTGAAGCGCTTCTCATCGACCAGCCGGGCCTCGTTATAGACGAACGCAACCAGTGTCTCGTCCGCGACCGTGGCCGCCGCTTTTGTGGTGCTCATTGCGGCGCCTCCTGGGTCATTGCCGCGACCCACGCGCGGAACTGGCCTCGCATCGAGATCTCGCTGGTTCCGTTCCAGGTGCCGTCTGGGGACTCGGATTCCGCCGTTGAATAGTTGCGGTGCAGGCTCACCCAGTCGTTGCCGTCGGTGTGCAAGCCTTTCTGGATGGCACGGTAACAGTGCAGGTCGTCATGGCCGACAATGGAAGTCGGTGCGTTGATCAGCCGCGTGTACATGACACTGCGCTCCAGAAGCGCATCAGGTGCCCCGGCCAGCCGGAATGTATGACTCTCGATCAGCGTGCGATTCACCGCGATGGGTCGGACGACACGGATCGATTGGATGGCACCCTTGATCGTGAGACTGGGGTAGTACACCGTGTTGTGACGGGCCTCTCCGAGGATCGCCCGGGCCCGCTCGGCGCCATAGGCGGTTTCCATCGCCGTCTCGTATTCGGGGATGGTGGAATATTTCGAATGAATGGAGAAGCTGACGCCGCTGTAGCTATGGCCGTTCGGGTAAGTGTGAACGCCCATCTTGTCGTAGAAGTCGTAGCTCGAGACGAACGGCAGGGCAAGCTCGATGACCATCGGCTTCGGCGTCCCCTCCGGGACGTCGCGCCAGAGATCGCGCGCGGTCCCGGCCGAAGACTCGTGCGCGACCATGGGGTGCATCGTGTCATTCAGGTTCTCTATGAAGATCTTCCAGTTGCAGTCGTGCTCGTAGCGCAGCGGGCCGCCTGCGTACTCGAGGCGGCCGAGCGGGGAGCGGTCCGCCATGTTGTCGATGGAAGACAGTGAGCCGCCGAAATAGTCCTCGAACGACAGCCCCTCTTCGGACAGTCGCGCAAACACGAATCCACGGTACACCGCGACGTTCTTGACCTCGACCAGGCCGCGCGCCGCGCTTGACTGATCGAAGCCGGTGCCCGTGTAGCCGGCCCGCAGCGGCACCGTCCGCAGTTCGCCGCCCAGCTTGAACGTCCAGCCGTGGTACGGGCAGCGAAACATGCCACGACAGTTGCCGGAGGACGCCTGAACGACCTTTGCGCCCTTGTGGGAGCAGCGATTCTGCAGCACACGAACCTTGCCATCCCCGTCGCGTACCATGATGACCGGGCGTCGCGCCAGATCCACGGTCAGGTAATCGCCGGCGGCGGGCACCTGACTGTCGTGGCCGACATACAGCCACGAGCGGGGCCAGAGTCGCTCCATTTCCAGCTCGAAAAGCTCAGGATCGATGTACACGTCGCGGTGCACCTGGTTGGGGGCAACCAGGGCGCGGATGCGTTCGGGATGGGCGCGGTATCGGTCCATGTGAACCCCCTCATTACTTGAAAAGTGAAGTAATGCTGGGCAGTATTTCACGCCTCGTCAATGTGGAAAACCGAAACCCGCCTACGCTAGAGTGGGGCCTCTGGCAGGAGAATCTATGCCGCAGCGCGCCAAGCGCTCCAGGACTCGGCAGCGCGGGCCGGCGGGCCCGGCGAGCCCGCACTTCCGGATTGCTGATTACCCTTTCTACCTGATTGCGCGCGTTGGCGCGCTTTACACCCGTCGGCTCGAGCGTGCTCTCAAGCCGCGAGGCATGGATCAGGCAATGTGGCGAGTGCTGATGATCCTGGCCGAGCACGATGGCGCCTCGATGGGCCTGATTGCCGAGCTGTCGGTGATGAAGCTGACAACGCTGTTCAAGCTCGTGCGCCGAATGGGGGACGACGGACTGTTGCAGGCTACGCCGCGACCGTCGGACCGGCGCGTGATAGACCTGCGGATCACCGAGCGCGGCCAGCGCGAGCTCGCTCATGTAAAGGTGGCCGCGGCGACGGTGTACGCCGAGGCCATTGCGGGTCTGGACGACGAAGCCTTGCGTGAGCTCAACACGGTACTCGGCCACATTGAGTCAAAGCTGCTTGCTGGTGCGATTCCGCGTCAGCCGGCGGCGGCTACAGGCGTTCCGGTAAAAGCGCTGCATTCAATCTGATGAAGAATGAAGGATGCCGCGCCAACCGCAAATTGCTCATCAAGGGTGCTGTGGCGGCCGCGTTGCTCCTCGTAGTGCGGCATTACCTGCAATCGCCTGCAGAAAGCTGGGATAGAGCCGTTCGTTGGCATACCCACTGACATGGTCCCCATCGAAGTACAGCGGGTGTCCGGCACTCGTGACTCCGCAGGGATTGCCGGGGCAGAGCAGGTCGAACGGATCCCACACTTCGGCGCCGCGAATGGCTGCCATTGCCCTCACCACCGGTTGGCGATAGGCGATCAGCTCCGTCCGCGGCATGTGTGTTCCCGCCGCACAGATGGGGTTCGTGCGCTCATACCAGTCAGCACACCGGAACGCCGGCGCGCGGAAGATCGGTTTCGGCGCCTCAATGATGACGCGTACGCCGCGCGCGGCGAGCAAGGCAACGAGATCTTCAGCCTCCTGCACGGCTGCCTCACGCTGCGCCTTGCGCTCAGCCTGCGAGCGCTTGTCATAGAGGTCCGGCCTGTCATAGAGCGTCCACTGATCACCGAAGCGCGGCAGGCGCAACGAAGGCAGAAACACAACATCGCCACGGCCGGCAAACGCCTTCAACTCATTCTCGACGTCGGTGTAGAACTGCCGGCATGCCGAGTCCTCGTCCGAGACCATCGGATGGTCCAGATTCATGAACGCGCAGGCAGGATGGTAGTAAATGCGCACGTCGTAAGGCTGTTCGAGCGTGAACCTGCCAAGCATCTGACTGTAGGCGAGCGCGTGGGAGTTGCCGCTCACGAATAACATCCGGCGTGCCGGGCAATGCCCGCGGGAGGCATAGAGGCGCGAATCGGGCGGCCATTTGGTCTCGACGGTGAAGGTGATGTGGCACGGCCCGTTGTCACTCTGTGAGCCCCAGGGGGCGGGGTACCATTCCGGCGCATTGTGCGTCACGGTACTGAGTGAAAGTCGATATCTGTGCACGATGATCTGCGTCGCAAAGCCCCACGAGAGGACTGCACAGGCGACACCAATCGCCATGACGAGCGCCGGTTGCAATCCACGTCCTCGATGTCGGAAGGGCTGTTCGACGAGGCGGTACGACGCCAAGGCGAGCCCGAACGTCAGCAGGACGGCCGCACTCATCTCGAGTGGCGTATTCAGACCGGCTGTCCAGCGCAGAAGCACATAGACCGGGTAGTGCCAGAGATAGAGCGAGTACGAGATCGCGCCGATACCGGCCAGCGGACGCAGCCAGGGAACGGGCGTATCGGCGACGGAGCGAATGATGCAGACGGTGCCGACGACCGCAGCAAGTGCCCACGGGAACGGGAAGTGCTCGGTGTCCGTGAACACAAAGGCGGCGGCGGTCAGTGCCAG
>DASZVD010000179.1:0-10593 GCA_035547375.1 Steroidobacteraceae bacterium | reverse complement strand
GAAGCGGCGGCGGTGACCGTGGAATACACCGGGCTCACGAACACCCCCGTCGGCTCAGTCACGGGCCAGATCGCGAGAAGATCCGGAATCGAGTGATCGGGCCGGTTCCAGGCCCGGATCCCGCGCTGCCCGATGAGGCGGCCCGTGCTCACGTCGTACTCGGCCAGATCGAAGCCGACACTGTAGAAGCTCTTGCCGTCCTTCTTGACGAGAATCATGTGCACGCGCCGCGGCGCCGCGAAGGTGCGAACCGGCTTGGCGCCGACTCCGGCCGCCGTGCTGAACACCGCAAAGCGCGGCTCCTCCACCTTGTACTCGTCAGGCTCGAGCTTTACGGGTAACTCGTACACGATGAGCTCGCGGCCATCCGGCGTCACGTCGAATGCGAACATGCACTTCACGCGCTCACCGGCCGAGGACAGGTCGGCGCGAAAGACCTGCTTGCCCGTCGTGAGGTCGATTCCTGCAATGCTCTCCATCTTGTTGACCAGCACGTAAGCGACGCGGCCGTCCGGGGACGGGACGATGACGCCGACAGAGTTGCTCGCATCGGGAATATGGAACTCGGAGCGCACGGCGCGCTTCGCGGCGTCGACGACGAACAGCCGGTCGGGCTTGGCGCCGGTGACGATCAGGTCGTGTCCCGCCCCGCCGGAAACCTGGCGGCCGCAAGCCGCCAGGAGTGTGAGCCCGGCCAGGCAGGCGGCCCGCTGGATGAGAACCTTGAATTTCACGTCTGTCTCCTGCGATCGGCGGGTCATTTATCCGGAAACACGGCATCCAGCTCGCGCCAGTCGCCCTGCGCCGAAGGCTTGTCCGCATCCCATGACGGGTAGGTACTCATGGTGTCCGGCACCTGGGCCGGCCACCAGCACGGATCGGAGCAGCCGTACAGATCCGCTTCCATCGGCTGGCAAAGCGACGCCACGCCGCCGAAGGGGTCCACCTCCCACCCCGGGTCGAAGGTCGTCGCGCAACCGGCGACCGTCTCCATGGCCGTGACCTCCGCCACGTGTCCGGCCGCCTCGGCCTCCAGTAACAGCTGCGCCTTGCCGTTGACGGGTTTCAATCCGCTCATGCCACGGCCCTCCTCGGTTCGATGTGAGCATTGAAAAAGTGGGGATTGCGCGCGGCGATCTCGGCGTATACCCGGATCCCGAAGTCGACCCAGCGGCGCAGCAGATCGCAATAGTGATATGTGCGGTGGTGCGGATCGCCGTAGCGCACCCAGGACTCGTGATAGCAGCCGCCCGCGCACAGATTGCGGATGTGGCAGGTCGAGCAGTCGGTGCCGCCCCGGTCCGAGGCGCGCCCCAGAAACTCTCCCAGCCGCTGCCGGTCGATCCCCGAGCCGACATTCCCGAAGGTCGGCAGGGCCGAGCCGGTGAAGCGGTGGCACAGGTTCAAGTCACCCTTGCGATCGACCGCCAGCAGCCCGACGCCGGCCCCGCAAGGTAACGATTTACGACGCCCCTCGTGCAAGTCGGTCATGAGCTGGTGGAGATTGGCAAAGCCCGTGTTGCGCCCGACGAGCGCCGCCTTCAGGTAGTCCTCGCCGAGCCTCTCGAACCCCGCGTGGACCGCCGCCAACTCGGCTTCCGACAAGGCGTGCCCCGCGGAATCCGCAGCGGTGACCGGCGCATACCCTACCTCGTGGAAGCCCAGCTCACCGCGCAGATGCTCGTGTATGGCCTCAACCTCGGTCGTTCCCGAAGTCAGCGTTACGCGCGCCCCCACGGGCTTCGAGCGGTACCGTTCGAGAAGGAGCCGCACCTTTCGGGCCACCACCTCGTAGGTGCCCCGGCCGCCAACGGTGCGGCGGTTTCGATCATGGAGCGCCTTGGGCCCATCCATGCTCACCGAGATGCCGAAACGGTGCGCGTCGAAGTATTCAATCAGATCGGACGTCAACAGCGTCGCGTTGGTCGTCAGCGAGAAATCGACGTGCTTGCTCTCCTGGCGGGCGCGATCCTCTGCGTAATCGACCACCTGCCTGATGAGCGCAACGTTGGTCAGGGGCTCGCCGCCGAAGAACACGATCCCCACCTTGCTGCGCGCGGCGGCCTGCTTCAGCAGGAGATCCACGCTGCGCGCGGCGGTCTCGAAGTCCATCCGCTCGCCACGTGACGGCACCGCCAGGTCTTCCTTGTAACAGTACGTGCATCCCAGGTTACAGCCCGTATTGACGTTGAGCACGATGGTGCTCAACGGATAGGACTCGACCTTGACCCGCGCCGGGTTGACAGGGCGCAGCCCATCACCCCGCTGCAGCACTTCGAGATTCGTCAGCTGCTTCAGGAACCCGGCGACCTGGTCGGCCGCGAAACGGCCGGGGGCATGGGTTTCCAGGCGTTGAGTCAGCGTACCGACATCGGCTCCCGGCTCGCGCTGCGCCAGATCGACGAGGGTGGAGCCCAGCTCATCGAGCTCGAACAGCGCCGAGGTCGGGACATGGAACAACATCGATCGCCCATCGACGTGCACGACGTGGCCGTTGGCGTGATTGAATTGCATCGACAGCTCCATTAGTAGATCGGCGGCTAGTAGATCGGCGGCGTATTCCAACGCTGCACGGTCACGACCAGATGCGACTTCGCCTGCACGTCGTGAGCGGCGTCCTTGACAGTCGCGACCACGGAGAGATCGCCCACGTTATTACCCGAAAACTCCCGAGCCGGGTTCGGACCCGCCCCGGCCGGAAGAAAGCGGCCGGTCTGGTCGATGCTGCCCGCGAACTTGACGTCCTGCGCACGCTCCGCCTGTGCGTCGTGCGGTGCAACCGTCCATGTGGCCGGCAGCGCCCCCAATGAGATGGGGCCACCTCCAGCCGGACTGTCGAGATAACCGACAGCCTCGAACTGCGCCGTCACAGGTGCGATCCTGCCGCCGCCAAGGCGCGCTATGGCAAAGGCCGGCTCCACGGTGATGCGATCGATGGAGCGATAAATCGCCGCACCTCCGCTCGCCTTGAGCTTCCCGACCGTCACGTCCCGAAGGCCCTGGGACGCATCCCCGTCCACGGTCACATTGACGATCAAAGCATCAGGAGCACGCGACACGACCGTCGTGTGAGTGCCCGCTCCAAAATTGACGTCGCCCTGAAGACCCCGGCCGATCAGAGCCACCTGTTGGCTGGTTCCCACCCGGGCTGCGCGCGGAGAGACTGCAATGATCTTCGGCGCCCCTTCGACGCGCGTTGCCGTCCAATTCCCTCCCGACTCGGAATGCTCCGTCTGGAACCAGCGGCCCTTGATCTCGGAGCCATCCTCCGCGGCTGCAAACACCTCCCGGACATCAGCGCCGCCCAAAGTCGCGCTGCCGCGCCACTCGTATCCGGTATACACGACCGACTTCGATGTTCCGTCGAATTTTGCCCCATCGGCATAAGTCAACGTGTAGGTCGCCGTGTATTCATCGGCGCCCTTCTTGGTAATCACGGCGATGCCGTGATAATCGCCGTGCCCCGGTGTATGTCCAAAGACGATCCAGCGGCCGGCAAGATTGGGATGGGGATGTCTGGACCAGGCCCGCCACGCTGGCGTGTCGAGAGGAAACAGCGCCGCCAGCTTCTTCGGGTACTCGGTCGTAGCGCTCTGCCACCAGAAACGATCACGCCCCCCCTCCTGATACTCCAACGAAGGCCACTGACCTACGTGCGTGTGGGCCAGCTTCAGCCACTCGTCGGCATCGCGCCGCTGAAGCGCAACGCGTGCCAGGCTGTGGCAGCGCCCGCACATGGCCTGCATGTCATCATCCAACTTCAAGTCCTGCGCATCCGGGCGACGCTCCAGGGCAAAGCGTCCGGCCGCCGCCTCTTCCGGGGCGAGGCCGCCCACATCGCTCAGATACCGCAGCACGCGGTCGCGCTCGGCGGGATCCAGCGCCAGGCCGTGTACCTGGTGCATTCTGAACAACGTCATCGCCCAGCCTTCCGGGGTTTTGCGAATGTCGCTGATCCGGTCGAAATGACCGGGGGAGGTCTCCCGATGGCACCCGGAACAATCATTGCGAACGGCCGCGGCGCCATCATTGGCCGCACCATTCCTGACGGCCGCGGAACCGCGAGTGGCCGTAGCGGCGGATGCCAACGAGGCAGCGCCCAGCACAAGCACGCACAACAACGCCGCACGGGTACCCGAACGGGTGATCGTCTCCCTACCCACGGCACCTCCCACCTCTGTGCCCCGGCGTGCCACTGCCCTCGACCTCTTGGTCATGATTTGCAACCTCTCAGAAGTCCATGAGCCGTCAACCAGCGCACGGCATTGATGATGGCGGCGGGCTGCCGCTCGAGCTCGTGCGCGGCGCGCTCGACATCCGCGGTTGGCTCGTTGTGAAAGAATTCGATCACGCCTGCCAGCTCGACCGCATCGAGCTGCCAGACTCCACGGGGACGCTCAGCCGTCACGACTACATCGCGCATTTCGATCAGTGAGCCGTTCAGAACCGGTCGCGACTCCACCCGCGAGCCGTCACGCCGCGGCTGCGCCGGGCGCAAAGCTGCATAAAGTCTCGCAGTGCGCGTCCAGAAAGGTGTCGGTGTACAGGCTGCCTGCTGCTGATAGAACGCAGCCGCTGCATTGATCGCGGACGCCCACAACTCCTCCGAGGACTCGGTGAGGAACCGGGCGACGGCATCCCAGGCATTCCGAGTGAGGTAGGTGTGTACGGCCGCCGCAGCGACGCTGGCTGACCGAAGCGCCTCGTAAAGGCCATGGCCGGACAAAGGATCACATGCAACCGCGGCATCCCCGGCTCGGACGTACCCCTCGTGACCCGAGGGCATGACTCTCCTTGCGGTCGCCGCACGCGCTTCCGGCACACCTACCGGAATGACGTCGCCACAGCCACCCACCGGCTCGAATACTCGAGACAGGCCCGTGAGAACGAGTTGCGACAGCCCGGCACGCGTGACCGACAGCCCCGGCGACGAAGTCACCAACTGCACGCACGCTGCACCCCGGTCATCGCCGGCAAACCAACACCAGCCCGACTCCATCGGGCAGATCATGGTCCGCGGTAACCGAGCGCCAACCCCCGCGAGACGCTGAGCTATGGCAACGAGGCTGGGACCTCGTTGAAGGCCACGGCCGATGCGCCGGCCACGCGCATCCACCACCGCGCGACACCGTATTACTCCGGACCGGGTCCGCACACACCAGGCTTCACTATCCTTCTCCACCGCCGTGATCCAGACAGGCTGCAACGGCAGGTCATGTGAAGCCGCGTCACGAGACAATGCGTCGTCGAACTCGATACGATCGACGACATACTCGGTGTTCATGCCCACGGCAGCGCCGGCCCACGTTCCGCTGCGCTTCCCGGGCCCGCGCGCGACCGTGGCGGCTTCATTCAGGCCCAGGCGGGTGAGGAGCGCGTGAGCCCGCTGCGATAACCCTTCGACAGAAGTATTCCGCGACACGCCGAGCAACATCACCGAGTGCCCGAGCTTTTGGAGGCTGATCGCCGCCGCCACCCCTGCGGGACCCGCGCCGAGCACGGCTACGTCGACCTCGTGCTTCATGCCGTCGGATCCTCCTTGAGACCGAGCTCCTCCTGAATCTGGCGACGGATGAGATATTTCTGCACTTTGCCGGTGACGGTCAGGGGGAAAGCCTCCACGAACCGCACATAGCGCGGCACCTTGTAGTGCGCGATCTTCTCCCGGCAGAACTCGATGATCTCCGTTGCCTCGGCCGTCACCCCCTCGTGTAACCGAATGACGGCGCAAACCTCTTCCCCGTACTTGGAGTCCGGGACGCCCACGACGGCAACGTCGAGCACCTTCGGATGGCGATAGAGATATTCTTCGACCTCACGCGGATACACGTTCTCGCCGCCGCGGATGATCATGTCCTTCACCCGGCCAACGATGCTGCAATAGCCTTCCGCGTCGAGAACGCCCAGGTCCCCGGTGTGCATCCAGCCGGCGGCGTCGATGACCTCCCGGGTCCTTTCGGCCTCGTTCCAGTACCCGCGCATGACGCTGTAGCCGCGTGTCAGGATTTCCCCTGCCACGCCTCGGGGAGTGACGCGCCCATCGGCGTCTACGATCTTAACCTGCACGTGCGGGTGAATGCGGCCTACGGTAGTCACGCGCCGCTCGAGCGGATCGTCCCACTGGCTCTGGAAACTGACAGGACTCGTCTCCGTCATGCCGTAACAGATCGTGACTTCCGGCATGTGCATCTCGCTGACCACACGCCGCATGACGGCGATCGGACAAGGAGAGCCCGCCATGATGCCGGTACGCAGGGATGTCAGATCGAATTCCCGAAAGCGCGGATGGTCCAGCTCAGCGATGAACATGGTGGGCACGCCGTGCAGCGCCGTGCAACGTTCCGCCTGAACGCTGGTCAAAACCGCCAGCGGCTCATAGGCATCGCAAGGCAGGACGCTCGCCGCCCCGTGGGTCATCGCCGCCAGGACACCCAGCACCATGCCGAAACAGTGATAGAGCGGGACGGGAATGCAGACCTTGTCCGCCGCTGTGAGGCGCATTCCCTCGCCAATGAAAAAGCCATTGTTGACGATGTTGAAGTGCGTGAGCGTTGCCCCCTTGGGCGTGCCGGTCGTACCGCTCGTGAACTGGATGTTGAAGATATCGTCAGCGTCGGCGCCGGCCTTGATCGCCACCAATGCCTCCGGACCGACACCGTCTCCCAAGGCCCGCAACTGGGGGAAAGTGATGCCGCCCTGCAAGGGCTCCGGCCCGATCCGCACCAGCCAGCGCAACTGCGGCAGCGCCCGGGCGTTCAGGCTGCCAGGCACGGCCGTTTCGAGCTCGGGCAGCAGCGACTGCAACATCGCCGTGTAGTCGCTGGTCTTGAAGCGCGACGTGAACACCAAGGCGCGGCAACCGGTGAGCCTGAGCGCGAATTCCAGCTCACCCGCGCGGTACGCCGGATTGACGTTGACCAGAACCAGTCCCGCGCGCGAAGCGGCGAACATCGTCAGCAGCCACTCGAGACAATTCGGCGCCCAGATGCCGATCCGATCGCCGACTTCGAGGCCGCAGGCCACGAAACCCCGCGCCACCTGCTCGACCGCCGCGTCGAATTCGGCGAACGTGTAGCGCACCGACTGGTGCGAAACGACGACGGCGAGGCGCTCAGCGCCCTCGGCAACGGCCGCGGCGAGGACGCCGTCGACCGTTCGGTACAGCAGCGGCCGGCTGCTCGTACCCGAAGTGAAGCTGCATTCGACGGACGCCGGTGAAGTCAAGCGGAGCCCCCTCGCGCGCTGCTCGAATCGTACCTTGGGTCAGGCGGCCTCCTCAACGGAAATGATAGCTGGCATCGACACCGAACTCCCGCGGCAGGCCGCGGTGGAGGTAGTCGAATCCCAGCGCCTGCAGGTCATAGGCGTTCGTGAGATAGAAGCGGTCGGTGAGATTGTTGCTCCACAGGCCGACATCCCAGCGGTCGTCGGGGCCGTGCCAGGTGAGCCGGCCATTCAACAGGCCGTAGGCCTGTTGCGCGATCCGGTCTTCGTTGACCAGCTCGAAATACTGCTTCGAGGCGAAGCTGCTGTCGAGGTGCAGCGTCAGGTTTCCCTGCGGCACCACGAAGGCGACCCAGTCGGCGGCCACCGTCCCGGAGACATCCGGCGCCTCGGGCAGCTTGTGGCCCGAGACGGACACGGTTCCGCCGGCCACCGCGCCGTCCTGCACTTTCGCGTTGAGGAAGCCGAGGCCCGCTCGCAGAGTCAGGCTGCGCACCGGCCGGGTGATGATCTCCAGCTCGCCGCCGTCGATCTTGGACTTGGGAAGGTTGATGAGCGGCTGCTCGCCGTCCGGGCGCACGTCGACGATCTGCTGGTTCTTGTATTGATAGTGGAAGATCGCGCCGTTCACCTGCAGGCGGTTGTCGAACCAGGCGGTCTTGAAGCCCGCTTCGACGGAGTCGACGGTCTCCGGCCGCACCGTCGTGAAGTCGTTCGGCGAGAACAGGAATTGCGCGTTGAAGGCGCCCGCGCGGAAGCCGCGGCTGTAGCTCAGGTAGATCAGGGAGTCCTTGGTCGGCGTGAAGTCGATGCCGGCGTGGCCGGTCGCGGCCGTGTTGTGCAGCGACTGGCTGCGGGTCTGGTTCACCAATGCGTCATAGCCGGGAGTTCCGGGGAGCGCCAGGGTCGGGCCGTAATACGGGCCCGCGGGACCGGCCTGCTCGCTGAAGAAGCCGAGGTTGGCGATCGGCGTGTCGTCGGAGCCGCGCAGCTGGTCGAGCGCGTTTTTCTGGATGGCGTTCTCGTGCGTGTAGCGCAGGCCCGCGCGCAGCTTGACCAGGGAGCTGAGCGCGTAGCTGCCGTCCGTATAGGCGGCCCAGCTGTTGCGGATCTGGTCGAAGCGGTTGTAGTAGCGGCAGCCGGCGTTCAACAGGCTGCCGATGTTGTAGCCCTGGCCCGCGCCGAACGAGGCGTCCTCGCAGGTGGTGTAGTCGCTCGTGTCGAGATTGTAGAGCTGGTTCTCGGTCGAGTTGTAGATCATCTCGTGCTGATAGTAGGCGCCGGCGATGAACTCGAACGGCCCGCCCAGGGTCGAGGTGACCCGCAGGTCCTGCGTCACCTGCCGCGTGCTGCCGTAGTACGGGATCTTGAAGATGTTGAGCGGAGCGCCGTCGGTGTTGTCCGGGTTGAAGAGCGACCCCTCGTCCCAGGACGTGATCGACTTCAGCGCATAGGCTGAATTGAGCTTCCAGTCGAGTGTCAGCTCCGCCGCCTCGTTGCTCTGCTCACGGTCCGGGGTGTAGTTCTGCGCCACCTGGTCGTTGGCGAGGGGAGCCCCGGTCGCGGTGCCGTCGGCGGTCCGGTAGTAGCCGAGCCCGCCCACACCGACGCCGGGGGCGATGTTGCCCGCGATGATGGCGTAGTCGATCGGATCCTGCTTGCTCTTGGAGAGGCGCAGGTGCGCGGTCAGGTCATCGGTGATGTTGAGGAGGAAGGTGACACGCGTGCCCCACTGCCTCACGCCCTCCATGTTGGGGTAGCCCGGAAGCACGTTTTCCATGAAGCCGCCGACTTTCGTGTAGGTGGCGGCCACGCGCACCGCCAGCCTGTCGGGAATGAGCGCCGTCTGGAACGTTCCTTCCGCTTCGCGCCGGGCGTAGTTGCCCATGCCGACCTTCAGGTCGGCCTCCGTGTCGAACGTCGGATCACGAGTGATGAAGTTGATCGCGCCGCCGGTACTGTTCTTGCCGTACAGAGTGCCCTGCGGCCCGCGCAGGACCTCGACGCGCTCGAGGTCGAACATCTCGACGCCGAACAGGACGACGTTGCCCTTGTAGACCTCGTCGATGTAGGAGGCCACCGGGCTCGACTGGTTGAGGCTGTAGTCGAACATCGACACGCCGCGCAGCGAGAAGATCGGGGAGCCCTCGCCGTTCACACCCCCGACCTGCAGGTTGGGAATCTGGGTGGCCAGCGCCGAGGGCGTGTCCATCTTGGTCTCCGCCAGCTGCCCGGCCGTGAGCGCGGTCACCGAGACCGGCACGCTCTGCAGGTTCTCGGCCCTCTTCTGCGCGGTGATGACGATTTCCTGCAACCCCGAGCCGGTATCGGCGCTCGCGTCCGCGACGACGGGCGTCTGCGGTGCCTGCGCTTGCGCGGGCATCGCGACCCCACCGGCCAGAACCAGAGTCGGGCCGGCGATCACCGCCGACATGAGCTTACCTCGTCGAGACGCAATCATGACAACACCCCACACCTTCGTCGTTTCTTATGACCGATTCGAGCTTGACCGATTCGAGCTTCGCTCACCCTCAGGCGGCGAAGTTGATGCACAGCGATTTGCTCTCCAGGTAGGAATACACAGCCTCTCGGCCCAGCTCACGCCCCCAGCCGGATTGCTTGTAGCCGCCGAAAGGCATCGTGGCATCGAGAATATTGTGACAGTTGACCCAGACGGTGCCCGCCCGCAGCTTCGGCGCCAGGGTGAAGATATTGTGCACGTCGCGGGTCCAGATGCTGGCCCCCAGGCCGTAGACGGTATCGTTCGCTGCGCGCGCCACTTCCTCGAGGTCGGCGAAGGGCTTGACCACGAGCACGGGCCCGAAGATCTCCTCCCGGACGATGGACATGTCGTCACGGACGTCGGCAAACACCGTCGGCTCGACATAGTAGCCGGGCGACTCGACCGCGTGACCGCCAGCAGCGGCGCGTGCGCCGCCCGCCAGCCCTTCATCGAGGTATTTCGTCACCCGGGAGCGCTGGACCGCGGATACCAAGGGGCCCATCTGCGCCTGGGGATCGAGACCAGGGCCCAGCTTGATGGCCTTGGCCTGGGCGCTCACCCCTTCCAGGACACGCTCGAAATGACGCTCGGCGACATAGAGCCGCGAGCCCGCGGAACACACCTGGCCCTGATTGAAGAAGATCGCGCCGGCCACTCCCGCGATGGTGGCGTCGAGATCGGCGTCATCCAACACGATGGCAGGAGACTTGCCGCCCAGCTCGACCGTGACCTTCTTCATGTTGCCGGCGGCGGCCCGGACGATCAGGCGGCCGACTTCAGTCGACCCCGTGAACGTGATCTTGTCGACTCCGGGGTGCTCGGCGAGCGCAGCGCCCGCGGTGGGCCCCATCCCGGTGACGATGTTG
>DASZVD010000178.1:0-4102 GCA_035547375.1 Steroidobacteraceae bacterium | reverse complement strand
CGATATGGATGATTTGTGGCGCCGCGGCCGCCGGCGGGCTGGATTGAGCCGTCGGAGCTCCGGAGCCACCCCAGCCCGAGCTCATCAGGACGATACCCGCGGCGGCGGCGGCAACAAAGGACGCACTGAAACGCATGATCTTCTTCAACTCCCGGCGATGAGGCGACGCAGGGGTGTCCCCCGCGGTATCACTTCCGGATCACCTCGAGGCGCGGCGCGACTTCAGCGCGATACACGGGGCTGGATCGACGCTCCTCCACGAGTGCCTTGGCCGCTTCCAGCGGGCGCGGATCGATCCAAGCGGCCACGTCGAAGTCTTTCGGGATGAACCCGTGGCGCAGCGCGAAGTCCTTCAAGTACTTCAGTGCCTCGATGTGGTGCGGATCGAGGCCGACTTCCAATGTGTCCAGGAAGCGCTCACCGTAGGCGTCCTCGACCTGCTGCTCCGTCCTGGCCTGCTCTCTGGCCACGATTCGAATGGCCTCCGAGCGGTTGTTCCGGGCCCACTCAACCGCCTGCAGCGCCCGTGCATAAACTCGTGCTACGAAGTCCGGCCGCTCCTCCAAGAGCTCGGCGCTCACGGCGAATGTTTGCGGGGTGGAGTTGTTACTGCGCTGAAGAACCGGCAGCGTGGAGCTATCGAACACCGTTTGCAGCCCCAACACCTCGATCAGGGTGTCGCCACCTACGATGACATCCGCCTCGCCCTTCAGCAGGCCCCAGATGTTCTCGATGTTGCGACCCACCTTGCGGTTCTTCGCGAACGTGACGTAGCTGCTGTCGCCGTGCTGGACCCGATCACTCACGAGGGTGCGATCGACCGCGTGGTTGACGATCGTCACATCATCGAAGCTGAGTCCGACGCTTGCCAGCGCCGCCTCATAGGTCCGCAGGGCCGTCGCAGCGATGAAGTCCACTTCCCCCTTCGGCCGGCGCAGCACGAGCAGGCGCTTGCCCTTGAGGTCCGCTGCGGTCCTGATCGGTGAGTCGGGGAGCGCGAGGATCTGGGCGGATGAGTGGCTCCAGGACAGCCCGATCAGCCGGATATTCGAACCGCTCGACTGGGCGTAGAGGGCGGGGAAGCAGCCGCCATGGCGGAATGAGTTCTTCTGCGTGTGCGTGTAGTGCGACAGATGTACCTTGGGGTCCTTGGAGGTCTGCAGAGCCCGGAAGGTGATCCCGGGCTCGTTGCGGAACTCCTCGGCGACCCACCCCAGTTGGATCGCAATACTGAAGGCGGTCGCGGTCGGGCAGCGCGTATACCAGGCGTCCAGGGGTGCCGGACTCGACTTGACGAAACTCTCGACAGCTTGGGTGGATGTGGCCATATTGAGTGACTCCTGAAGTTGTGGACGGGGGGTGTTGGTCCGAGCGGTGTCAGATCAGTGCCCCGATCGGGGGACGCGCTCCATTGAGATGATAGTTACCGAGAAACTGCGTCTTCCAGCGGATCGGGTCGTGGAGCGTGTGGGTGCGGGCGTTGCGCCAGTGCCTGTCCAGGTTGAGCTCCGCGAACGTGGATTTTGTGCCGCATACCTCGAATAGCCCGTTGGTGATGAGCAGGGCGGCCCGGTCAGCGGCGATTCTGGCCTCGGCGACACCGAAAGAGGCGGCGAGCACACTCTCCTCGGTGGGGTCTGCCCGGCCGATGTCCACCAGCTCTGCGGCGCGGCGCAAGAACAGCCGCGCGGCGTCCAGCTCATATTGAAACTCCCCGATCTTCTGGATGATCAGCGGCTCTTGCGAGTGCTGCGCATAGCCGGCCGCGAACCAGGGACGGGCTCTGGTCCTGATGTAGTGGATTGCATCGGCAAGGGCTTCCTCGGCAATGCCAACGTCAATGGCCGCGTGAGGCAACTGGCCCCAGGAGCCGCGTACATTGGGCCGCTCGAAGAGCCTGAACCTGGGGATGAGCTCGCGCTCGGTCACGAACACATTCTCGATGGTGACGGTCCCGCTGGCTGTCGTTCTCTGCCCCATTCCTGACCAGTCATCCTCGATGGTGAGTCCCGGGCTGTCCTTGGGCACATAGGCCATCCACAGCCGATCCTGCTCATCGAGCGCGGCAATCGGGACCCAATGTGCAAACAGCGCTCCGGTGCAGTAGGCCTTGGCGCCGTTGATCAGGTAGCCCCCGGAGGTACGGGTCAGGCGCGTCTTGAGTCCCTTCATCCCCTTGACGTTGTCCGCTTCCGACAGGGCATTGCCGAGACGCTCGCCCTGCAGCAGACGGCCGTAGTAAAACGCCTGTTGTTCGAGAGAGCCCTCACCCAGGTCAAAGCTGAAACTGAAGTGGTTCTGCGGGATCTGCCCGAGACTGCCGTCGGCGGCCGCCAGGATCCGGAACACCTCCGCCACCGCCACCGCGGAGATGCCCATGCCGCCGTATTTGCGCGGCACCACCGAGCCGGTCAGGCCGCCCTGGGAGAGCAGCTCCATCTCCCGATAGGGCAGTATGCGCTTGCGGTCGCGCTCGGCGGCGCCGGTACGAAAGACGGTCGCCAGGCGCGTTGCCTCTTCGATTGCCTCATGGTCGCTGCGGAGGATTCTCACACCGGGCAGCGGCGTCTGCGCGTCCCGGGCTTCATTCGGTACGCAGCTCATGCCAGACCCTTGTTCCAGCGCAACAGACGCAGCTCGATCACGCGGACGGCCTGGTTCATCACAAAGCCGACCACACCCACGACGATGATCGAGACGATGACGATGTCCATGCGCCCTTGCTCCCCGCCTTCCAACATCAGGTTGCCTATTCCCGAGGAGACCGTCGTCATGAGCGCTTCCGCGCCGATCACCATGGTCCACGACTTGCTCAGGCTCAGCCGAATCCCGGTGAGGATGGAGGGGAGCGCGGCCGGCAGCAGCACCCGCCACCAGATTCCGAGCCGGCCGTACTCGAACACGTTCGCCACGTCCACGAAATCCCGGGGCACGCTTCTGATGCCGGCGAAGGTGTTGAGCGCCACGGGATAGGAGGCCCCGAGCGCGATCAACACGATCTTCGAGATTTCCCCGATCCCGAACCAGATGACGATCAGCGGAACCCACGCCACCAGGGGCACCTGCCTGATCCCGTTGAAGAGCGGCAGGTACAGCCTCTCCAGCGTCTTTGAGATCCCCATCGCGGTTCCGAGGACGAATCCGGCGAGCGCGCCCGTCAGAAATCCATAGCCGACCAGCGCAATGCTCAGCCCCAGGCTGGGCAACAACACCTTGTCGTGCAGGAGCTCGATGGACGTCTGCCAGACTTTCGCGGGCGAGGGCAGTAGTGCGCCGGCTACCGGATGAGCATGGGATGCACCCCACCACCAACCCACGAGGGCCAGCGGAACCGCGAGGCCCGGCAGGATGAAGCCGCCAATCCACCGTTTGACTGTCATGCCTGCCTACTCCATGACGGTGGAGACTCGCCAGCCGAGCACGCGCGCCTCCAGCCTGCGGACCAGCAGATCCATGACGAAACCCACCCCTCCCACGACCGCGATGCCGATGACAACGACATCCGACTGCAGCAACACGCGGCTCCAGGCCATCATGTGGCCGATGCCCGTGTTCGCCGCCAGAAATTCCGCTGCGATGACCAGCATCCACGACAGGCCGAGCGCCAGCCTGATGCCGGTGAAGATCGCGGGCAGCGCTGCCGGCAGGATCACCCGCCAGAACAGCTCCGGCCCGCGCAGCTCGAAGATCCGGCCCACCTCGACATAGTTCTCAGGCACCGTCCGGATGCCTTCAACGGTGTTCAGCACGATCGGGTAGAACGCACCGAAGGCGATGAACGCCACCATGAAGGTCTCCCCGACCCCCAGCCACAGGATGAGGAAGGGCATCCACCCGTAGATCGGAACCTGACGGAAGCCGTGGAACACTGGGCCGAGCAGCCGTTCCACCGATCTGGAGCCGCCCATGGCGACACCCAGCGCCAGGCCAACGGACGTCCCCAGGGCAAACCCGCCCACCACGCGCGCCAGGCTGATCCGCAGGTTGGTCCACAGCTCGCCGTTCGCGGTCAGATCGGCAAATGTGCGCACGATCTGCGCGGGCGGTGGAAACAGCACCGGCGGCAACAGCTTCAGCACCGAGCCGAGTTGCCAGAGCGCCA
>DASZVD010000177.1:0-5076 GCA_035547375.1 Steroidobacteraceae bacterium | reverse complement strand
GGGAATTCTACCTTTTCGAGTCGGCGGCTGCCCACCGCGCCTTGTGGACCCCCCGAGGCCCGGGTAGATTGCGCGTCCTCATGGATACCCAGGACGTCATCTGCGCCATCACCGTGTTGTTCATCGTCGGCATGGTCTGGCTACGCACTCGCATGCAGTATGCAAGGCAGGCGCAGGGCCCGTTGCGGCTGCAGCGGGCGGGAAAGCTCTACTTCGCAGTGCTGGCCGCCGTTCTGCTGTTGGGTTGGCTGGTGGCGCCGATCGTGGGGCGGGAGATGTGGCCGGACGCCAACGTGACATCCGGGCTCATGCGCGTCGTCTGGTTCCTGGCGACCTACTACGTCTTCATCCTCGTGCATCGGGTAATGAGGTCGAGCGGCCTCGAGGTGTTCAAGGCCCCGCCTCAGTGACAGGTAGCCCGGCTGGCCGGTTCAGCGCGCAACGATCCAGCCACGGCGTTGGGCCGCGTCGAGGAAAGCTCGGACGTCGTCAGCGAGGCTTCCATCCCTCTCTTGAAGAACCCGCGCTACGATCTCCTCGAGGGTGTATCTGCCGTCGCAGAGCTCGAGGATGGTAGCGGCGCTCTCGTTCAGGGGGATGGGCCCCTTGGTGGACATCAGCGTATGCCCATGTCCCGAGGGACCTCGTTGCAGCTGATACCCCGATGCCAGCCGAATCGTGCGCCGGAGGGGCGCTGTCTTGCCCTTCATGCCCTGGCTCCGGCGCCTGCCCGCTGTCGGTGACGCTGCAAGCGCCGGGCCAAACACCTCACGCGCCGCACGGGATGCCGCGCGGCGGTGGGTTTCGAGGGACCGGAGGCTGCTCCTACGCGCCGTGTGCGAGCGGGATGCCGTGCCGCTTGATCCGCCGGTAGAGCGTGTTCCTGCTCATCCCAAGCTGCATCGCGACCCGAGTCATGTTCCCGTGGCAATCCTCGATCACGCTCAACAAGGCCGCCCGCTCCGCAACTTGCAACGGGTTGGCCGAGCCGGGCCCTTTGGCCAGGAAGGCGGCCCGGGCCGCGGCTGCCGGCGTGGTCTGAATGGTTTCGGCCTCGCGGATCTCGCGTGGCAAGTCCACCCGGCGAATGACGCCGCCGTCGCAGATGGCCAAGGCGGTGCGGATCACGTTGCGCAACTCGCGAATGTTGCCCGGCCAGGGATAAGTCAGTAAGCGTTGCAGTGCGTCGCGCTCGATAGCCGCGGGCCTCCCGTTGCCCGTCTCCGCGGCCAACGCATGATGGATCACACGCTCCTTGTCAGTACGGTCCCGCAGCGGCGGCAGCTCGAGTGTGATGCCGTTCAGCCTGTAGTAGAGGTCGTCGCGGAAAGCGCCCCGTGCGATCATCTCGCGCAAATTGCGGTGGGAAGCGGCGAGCACGTGCAGGTCGACTTTGATGGGACTCTCGCTTCCCAGCGGCACGATCTCCTGCTCTTCCAACACGCGCAGCAGCCTCGTCTGGAGCATCAGCGGCATGTCGCCGATCTCGTCGAGGAACAGCGTTCCACCCGAGGATTGCAGGATTTTTCCGCGCATGCCGTCCTTGCGGGCGCCGGTGAACGCGCCTGCCTTGTAGCCGAACAGCTCGCTCTCGATGAGCGTCTCCGGGATCGCGGCACAATTGACCGCGACGAAGGGCCGTTTGGCGCGTGCGCTCGCCAAGTGCATGGCGTGCGCAAAGGCTTCTTTTCCCGAGCCCGTCGGGCCTTGAATGAGCACCGACACGTCGGAGTCGGCGATCCGATACGCGCTGCGCGTGTTGCGCAGCATCTGTGGATCCTCGCCGGCCAGATCCTCGAGCGTCAGGGGCTCGTGATCGTTCGCGCCGACGACCTCGATGATGCCCGCTGAGGTGACCGCGCAGCTGCGCAGCCCATCCGGCGGCACCGGCCCGGATCTCTCGTAGACGATGAGGCCGTTCGCGTCCATCAACATCAACGAGTACCCGCTGCCTTTCATCTTCTCGTAGACCCGATCGAGCTCCGCGCTTGCCAGTGCAATGAGTGTCGCGTGACGCTCGGTGTCCGGAATCCCTTCCCAATCGCTCTCACTCGAGCGTTCGCCGTCCTGCGATGTCAGGTCGCGAAGCACGCGATCCGGATCGTCGCCGGGGCGGTCCGTGGAACGTCGGACTCCCGTTGCGTTTGCCATACGAATTCCCCCTCGTAGGATCACTGTCTGCACCAGACGTGCCACGGCGACGCGTGACAGTGTCCCTGTAGGGAAACACGTCGGCCTCCTGACTGCAAGTCCCGTGTCGCCGGGATTCGCTGGCCGGACAGCCGGTTCCATGTTGGGTTGCAGCGCACCCGCGGCGGCCCGCGTTCCATCCCTGTGACAGCTTTGTATCAAACATCCCCGTAAATGGAACAGGCGGGCGATTCCGCTCGGGTTTGTGGTGCGTGCGCGACAGGGGCCGCGGCGGGCGGCCGGTGTTGGCATGGGCGTTGCACCCAAGCTTCACGCCGCGGACTTACTCGAAGGACGCTTCCTATGAAACATCAACGCCCCAGCATCTCCGTAGCAGTTGCCGCCCTGTTGAGTGGTGCCGCGCTCGCGCCGGCCGCCCACGCAATCGATGTTACCGCTGGCGACTGGAAGCTCTCGATCGACGGCAACGTCAACGCTCACTACATCTATTCCAGGTGCGATACGAGCCCGAACGTGATCGCCGGCGGCCTCGCCTGCACCGACACCGATTCGTCGTCCTCTTCGGTGAGCAACGGACTGCTGCCGACCGCCTTGTCCATCAGCGGCGCGACCACGCAGGGCGCGTACGACATCGGCTTCACGTTCGGCCTCTATCCCGGCATCAGCACCAACGACGGCGGCAGCCCGAACCTGCAATCGACGCCCGGCGTCGTCCATACCGCCCTGGGGACCGCCGGCCTCGACGTCCGCCAGGTGTTCCTGACCTTCGGCAACAAGGACATGGGCACCGTGATGGCGGGCCGGAACATCGGCCTGTTCGGTGCCGATGCGATCCTGAATGACATGACACTGCTCGGCGTGGGCGCGGGCAACGGCAATTACGCAGCTCCGGCGAACACGTCGCTCGGCTCGATCGGCTTGGGCTACATCTATACGGACTGGCTCTCGCAGATCGACTACACCACGCCGGACCTGAGCGGCCTCAAGGCCACCATCGGTATCTTCGATCCGTTGAACACGCTGAGCCAGATCCCGGCCTCGAAGAAGGCGCCGGGCATTCACGCGAAGCTCGCCTACACGATTGGGTCCTTGTATCTGTCCACCAGCGGCCTGTTCCAACAGCAGCGCAACACCACGACCGGCGCCAACGCGGTGGTGACGGACGGCAACTACAACAGCTGGGCCGTCGACTTCGGCGGCAAGTACGACATCGCCGGGTTCGAGGTGGCGGGCTGGTACTACGTGGGCAAGGGCGTGGGCACCACCGGCCTGTTCGTGAACTCCGATGACGGCCTCGGCCATCCGCGGGATTCGAACGGCTACCTCGCGCAGGTCACCTACAAGTTCATGTCGACGAAGTTCGGCCTCAACTACGGCCAGAGCGTCCTCGATCCCGCGGGCGACGAAACGGGCATCGCGCGGGCGGAGCTCGTCGAGAAGAACGACAAGGTCACGTTCGGCATCTACCAGGACCTGACGGCAAACCTGATGCTGCTGGCGGAATTCAGCCGCCTCGAGTCGCAGAATCAGGCAGGCCAGAAGAACACCAGCCGCAACGTCAACTTCGGCGCTTTCCTGAAGTTCTGAAGGTCACACGAGAGTTCTGAAGCTCACGCGGGCGCGGGTCGAGGGGTGCGGAGGCGCGGGGAATACTCTCCGCACCTGCTCGGCCGACAGGTCCCAGAGCGTGGCGAACAGCCCTCGAGCACACCGTTGCGCGGCGTGCTGACGGCGCTCTTGAAGGTGCCGGGAGCCTCGCACGCGGGGCTCACCGCACGCCCCTCGCAATCGGCGGCGAAGGCGAGCGCTATAGCCGACTGGTTCGAACGCTTTCGCCCACCCCGCGACGCCGGGCCTGAGAAACCCTGAGTTTCCCGCTCTCCCTTCCGGGAGATGGCGTACGCTAGCGTCACCCTAGAAAAATGGGGTGTTGCGCGCACCCGGAGGCCCCATGTCCGTCAAGTTGACCGTCAACAATCAGAGCCACGAGCTCGACATCGATCCGAACATGCCGCTGCTGTGGGCCATCCGGGATCACTTGCAGCTGACCGGTACCAAGTTTGGTTGCGGTATGGCCTTGTGCGGCGCCTGTACGGTACACATTGACGGGCAGCCCGCCCGTTCCTGCGTGACGCCGGTGTCCGCGGTCGAAGGAAAGAGTGTGACAACGATCGAGGGCCTGGGAACGCCCTCCGGCAAGGCCGTGCAGGACGCCTGGATCCGGCTGGATGTCCCGCAGTGTGGCTACTGCCAGAGCGGGCAGATCATGTCGGCAGCGGCGCTGCTCGCCACGAACGCGAAGCCGAGCGATGCGGAAATCGACGCAGCGATGGCGGGCAACATTTGCCGCTGCGGTACTTATGCGCGCATCCGCAATGCCATCCACGAAGCCTCCGGTGATCTGCCGGGCGCGTCCAAGGCTTGAGAGCGTCGCGGGTTTCGCGAGCACGCTTCGACTTCCGACCGAAGGATCTGATCATGTACTTCCGCCACTTGAAGGACCCGTCCGCGCTCTTCCCCGGGGGAGTGTCGGATCTCACGCGACGCGACTTCCTGAAGCTCACTTCGATCGCGGGCGCGGGACTGACGTTGGGTCTGGTGTTGCCCGGCCGGTCGTCGGCCGCCGGTGGCGCGGCGTCGTCTTTTGCGATGCCGTTCGTCCGCATAGATCCGGACAACACGGTCACCGTGATCTGCAAGCACCTCGAGGCGGGCCAGGGGCCTTGGACGGGGTTGTCCACGATCGTCGCCGAAGAGTTGGACGCCTCCTGGCAGCAGATGCGTGCCGAGAGCGCGCCAGCGAAAGTGCCGATGTACGGCAACTTCGCGTTCGACCCCAAGGGCAGTGTGCAGGGCACGGGTGGCTCGACCGCGGTGGCCAACTCCTGGATGCAGCTGCGCCAGGCGGGCGCCACGGCGCGCGCC